>PAGS01000004.1 GCA_002705465.1 Halieaceae bacterium | reverse complement strand
TTGTAAACGTGTGATGGATACCAGGCCATCACCTGTCGTGACGATTAAGCCCTCTTTATTTACAGAGATGATGGTCCCCGGGGGGCTGTTGGCGTTACTTTCGTTTGAGACGGCGCTCGCTTCCCAAAGCTTAATACGCTGGTCGCCCAAAAGCGTGAAACAGCCTGGCGCCGGGTTAAGAGCGCGAATTTTCTGCGTAATGCTGGTCGTTGACTGGGTCCAATCGATGATGGCCTCGGCTTTCGAGATTTTATGGGCGTAGGTAATACCATCCTCTGGTTGATCTACGGCTTCGTTCAATAGCGCCGGCAGCGAGTTGAGTGTTGATATCAACGTTTTTGCACCCAGGGTTTCGAGTTCGTCGGTTAGCGTGCCGGTTGTGTGACCCGTGGTAATAGAAGTTTTTGCGATCTTCAGCATTGCGCCAGTATCTAACCCCTCATCCATCCGCATGATGGTGATACCGGTTTCTTGGTCGCCGGCCTCTATCGCACGATGTATGGGGGCGGCGCCCCGCCAGCGCGGAAGAAGCGATGCGTGGACATTGATACAGCCGAACGCGGGTATGTCCAAAATGTTCTTGGGAAGTAGCAGGCCATAGGCAACAACAACCATCACGTCGGGCTTGAGTGCCTGCAGAGCAGCTCCTTCCTCCAGCGATCGCAGGCTGACGGGTTGGAACACAGGAATTGAATGGTCTTGGGCTACTGCTTTGACCGGTGAGGCAGTCAGCTGCTTGCCCCGGCCGGCCGGCCGGTCTGGCTGCGTGTAGACGGCTATAACGTCGTGCTCCGAGGCTAATAGTTCAGTGAGGTGTCCTGCGGCGAAAGTTGGGGTACCTGCGAAGACGACCCGTAACGGTGTTGGCATCTGGTGTTTACGCTCTGCGACGCTGCTCTTTTTCGAGTCGCTGTCGGATTCTCTGTCGCTTCAGAGGGCTTAAGTAGTCGACAAAAAGCTTGCCTTGCAAATGATCCATCTCGTGTTGAAGGCAGACGGCGAGTAAGCCAGTCACAGTCTCGTCAATGGTGCTCCCATCGCGATCAAGGGCATTGACGCGGATCGCTTTGGGCCGTTCAACAGATTCGCTAAATCCGGGCACAGACAAGCAACCCTCTTCAAAGCCGTCGAGGGTCTCGTCGATGACTTCTACCTTCGGATTGACAAACACCCGTGGGGTTGATCGATCGCTGGAAAGGTCTATAACGATTACCTGCTCGTGGACGTCGATTTGCGACGCCGCGAGTCCGATTCCGTTAGCGTCGTACATGGTCTCGAACATGTCATCAATCAGCGTTTGTATTCTCTCATCCACAACCTCAACGCTCGCCGCACGGGTTCGCAGGCGCGGATCGGGGAATTCAAGAATTTTTCTGATGGCCATAATCGTCGCTCAGGCATGAGTGTGGATGAAAAAGGTGTCAATTGCACCTCGGTGAGCTTGTCAGGCACAAACCGTCAGCGCACACTAGCTATTATACCGCTTAGCGGTGATACGCCAATTTTCTCTGGTTTGACGGTGAGGTATCTGCCATAACGTCACTGGAGGTGGACTTGGGGAAGCGCATGAAAAACAGATTGATCATCCTACGGGACAAACGCAGGCGCTCAATGTCTGCGCAACTTCTGCTCCTCTTTGTTTCACTGGCCTCAGTGGCTTTGGCTCATGCGCAGAGTGCAATACCCCGGCTCGCTGACAACGCACCCGACACCTACACCGTGGAGCGAGGCGATACTTTATGGGATATCTCGGCGCTTTTTTTGAATGAGCCCTGGCGCTGGCCGGAGCTGTGGTCTGTAAATCCAGATGTGAGAGACCCCAATCTTATTTACCTGGGCGACGTGCTGATTGCGATGGAACAACGGTAAACCCGGCGTGTATCTAACGTCGGCGCCGCGTGCGGGCGTGACTAAATTGTCCCCCAAGATGCGCAGCGAGCCGCTGACATCAGCGATCCCAGAAATACCACGCGACGTGATTGACCCATTTATTGCCAATCACCGTTTTGAGAACACCGTTGATCGGTCGATGTACCCACGTGTTCTCGGGGGCGCTGGTGGCCGTCTGATTTCTGGTATGGGTGATTCAATTTACGTCGCCGGCAGTTTGTCGAGCGGGGTTGAAACCTACGATGTGGTGCGACCCTCTCAAGAACTCAATGATCCCAAGACCGGAGAGCCGCTGGGTCAGCTTATGATTTCTGTAGGGCGAGTTGCACGTGCCCGCGAGACAGCCAATGCCGATGAGGCGAGCCGCTTTGATGTGCTCGCAGCGCGAGAGGAATTGCGCGCGGGCGATATTTTATTCCCCGTTATTGATGGCGAAGTCGTCTCGATGTTTAAGCCGCGCGCACCAGACAAACAGTTGTCCTCAGGGGTGATTTTGTCGGTAGACAGTGGCGTGTCGCAAATAGGTGCTCTGGACGTAGTGGCGACCAACCTGGGTCAAGGAGACGGGGTAGAGGTAGGTCATATCCTTGGCATCACAAAAGGCGCGGAGAGAATCAGGGACCCTGAAACGCGAGATTGGCTTTCAATACTGGCCGAGCGTGCGGGCACAATGATGTTATTCGCAGTTCACGAAAAGGCTAGTTTTGGCCTGATCTTAGGCGCAAATCAGCCGCTTGCCGTGGGCGATGAGTTAATAAACCCGTAAACGAAATCGGCCAGAGGACGCTGGTCGCAAATGAACTCAAGGACGAGTTATGCCACACGCCTTATCGGGCGATCAAAGTGCCGCCTCTCAGTGGACTGGTTACGCGCGGTTCTTGCTTACGCAGGGTGATGAGGCACGATCTTTAGCCCTCGCCTTTCCCTCGCCAGATCATGTGCTCCGAGCCGCGGAAACGCCCATGCTGCGCCTGTGGCGCCGGGACGTTTTGGAGTCTGTTGATAAAGCCGCGTCGTTGCCGCCTGCATCGTGGGCGCTACCTATTTCTGATGAGGATTATTCTCCGTTGCTAGCTGAGTGCTCCGACGCTCCTTGCCTGCTGTTTGGTCGGGGTGATGCATCGGTTCTCACTAAGCCCGCGATTGCTATTGTGGGTAGTCGACAGCCCTCCCTTGATGGTTGCTCTCTGGCTGAGCGCTTTGCCCACGATTTGGCGCGAGCGGGCTTTGTGATTGTCAGTGGGCTTGCGTCAGGAATCGATACCGCGGCGCACCGAGGAGCGATAAAAGCCGGCGGCAAGACCATCGCGGTGGTGGCGACAGGCATCGATACCACCTACCCCCGCTCAAATAGGTCACTGTGTGAGGAAATCGTTGAAAACGGTGCTGTAGTCAGTCAGTTCCTACCAGCAAGTGCGCCGAAAAAGCACCATTTCCCCCGTAGGAACCGAACCCTGTCCGGTCTGTCGCTCGCGACAGTTGTTATTGAGGCGGGGGTGCCCCGCGGCACACTCATTAAAGCGACCGCTGCTGCTGAGCAAGGTAGGGATGTCTTTGCACTGCCTTGGTCTGTTAATCATCGCGGTGGTAGGGGTTGTCTTGAGTTGCTCATGGACGGAGCACTTCTAGCACTTAGGCCTGTTGATGTAATTCGCGCCGTCAATTGGTCACACCCTTACATCGACGCGCCTGAGTTCGATGAGGCAGTTTTCAACGACACGGTAGACCCCACAGCCCTACCCGGCCGTGGGGGAAATGATGCTTTCGATGGATTTTTGGCGGCTATGGGTGACGGCTATCACTCGGCAGAAGATTTGGCCACCGCGCTTTCATTGGATATCCGTGTCGTGAACCAGACGCTTGCCCAACTAGAGATCGATGGGCAGTTAACCCGCCAAGGCCAAGCTTATTGGACCCGCGCACGGAATTAGTGCGGTAACATGATGTCGTCGTTTTAGTTATCGAGAATGTGAGTTATGGCCTCGTTGTGGCGCATAAATGAAGCAGCAGCCTCCATAGAGGCTGGCGGTGTGATTGCCTGTCCTGCGGAAGCCGTTTGGGGTTTGTCCTGTGACCCATGGAATCTTTCTGCGGTCGCGTTTCTCTGTGAGATGAAGCAACGCGCGCTGTCTAAGGGTGTCATTGTGGCCAGTGGCGATGTGGCGCATTTCGCTCCCTTGCTCGATGCCTTAGATGATGATGAGCGTAGCCGCGTGCTGTCCTCATGGCCCGGGCCTGTTACTTGGCTGGTCCCGAACCGCGGTTATTTCCCTTCTTGGGTCACTGGAGAGAGCAACGAGGTCGCAATACGTGTAACCTCTGCACCAGCCTTGTCCAGTTTGTGTCGCGAATTGGGCGGTCCAGTGGTTACAACCAGTGCCAACTGGGCGGGCGCGCAGCCGGCGAGGCACCTCTTTCAGGTGCGGCGATACTTCGGCTCGGAGATTGCGGTGGTGCCCGGTGAAGTGAATCTGGCCGGTAAACCATCCACGATAAAACGAATAAAAACAGGCGAAGTGTTGCGGTAAACATCGTCTAGATCAGGGGAAGGCTATGGATTTGCCGGCGGTAGAGCAGTACTTGAAGGGTCTGCAACAGTCGATTTGTGATGAGTTGAGCGCCATTGATGGTTCCGCGCAATTTGAAACAGAGTCCTGGGACCGACCTGAAGGTGGCGGTGGCATTAGCCGCGTGCTGGCTGATGGGAAAGTCTTCGAAAAAGGGGGCGTCAATTTCTCGTATGTAGAAGGCGGTCAGATGCCGGGTAGTGCCACTCAACATCGACCCGAACTTGCGGGCCGCAGTTTCAAAGCAATGGGTGTCTCGCTCGTGATGCATCCACAAAACCCCTACGTACCCACATCGCATGCCAACGTCCGGTGTTTTGTCGCTGAAAAAAAGGGCGAAGCGCCCGTTTGGTGGATGGGCGGTGGCTTTGATTTAACCCCCTACTACGGTTCGCAGGAAGACGCTGTGCATTGGCACCAAACCGCCAAGGAGGCCTGTGAGCCTTTCGGCGATGGCGTGTACCCCAAGTACAAAGCCTGGTGTGACGATTACTTTTTCTTGCCGCATCGTAATGAGCCTCGAGGTATTGGCGGGCTGTTTTATGACGACCTGAATGAGTGGGGTTTTGANAAGACGTTNGGCTTTATGCAGGCCGTTGGCAATGCCTATTTGAAGGCTTACGTGCCCATTGTGCTCAGAAACANGGACAAGGCGTTCGGCGAGCGTGAGCGGCAATGGCAGTTATATCGTCGCGGACGCTATGTGGAGTTCAATTTGGTTTTNGATAGNGGNACCNTGTTTGGGCTTCAGTCAAACGGCCGAACGGAAGCCATTCTAATGTCTCTGCCACCGCTGGTTCGCTGGGAGTATGGCCTGACGCCAGAGGCAGGCACGCCCGAAGCAGAACTTTTGGACTACTACCTCAAGCCGCGTGACTGGGTGTGAGATACTGCGTTTANGGGTGCGCAGAAACCTCTATCCGTTTTTAGTTTCGACCCCTTGCACTTGGAGCACCACATGAGGCGGTTCGCCGTACTGGGNAANCCCATCGAGCACAGCAAGTCGCCGGAAATTCACCGCGCGTTTGCCCAGAGCTGTCGGCATGACATCGACTATCAGAGGGTGCTGGTTGAGGCAGGTGACTTTGATCGTGTGGTCGCTGAATTTTTTGCAAGCGGTGGCATTGGGTTGAATGTGACTGCTCCGTTCAAAGGCGAAGCCTTCGCATTGGCCGAAGTTCATACTGAAGACGCTGTTGACGCCAAAGCCGTGAATACCCTGTGGCGTGATGTTGAGGGGCGTGTCTGTGGCCACACGACCGACGGTAGCGGCTTGGCTCGTGACCTTGANGTGAACTTGGGNTGGCAGNTGGCTGGAGCCAACATTTTNTTTCTGGGTGCTGGTGGCGCCATGCGCTCTATTCTTGGTCCGCTCTGCGATCGTGCCCCAGCATCGATTCATGTCGCGAACCGCACACCTGAACGTGCCGAAGATCTCGTAGCCTTGTTTGAGGAGAGGGGATCACTGACTGCGGGGAGTTTGACGGCCATACCTGATAGGGAATGGAGCATTGTTATTAACGGCTTGAGTAGCGGTTGGGCCGGTGATTTCCCTGACCTGAATATTCCAACGATCTCCAGCAGTGCCTCAGCCTACGATCTGATTTATAGCGATCAACCCACTCCCTTTATGACCTGGGCAGCTGCCCGAGGGTTTCAGCAGGTTACTGATGGTCTTGGTATGCTGGTTGAGCAGGCTGCAGATAGCTACCAAATTTGGAATGGTGAGCGTCCATCAACGAGCCANGTTCTGGCGATGTTACGACCCTAGCGCCCGCTACTTTGTCGGCGACTCTTCNAGAAACCGGTTTTTCAATTTTACGTAGTTCTGTGCGGAATAACTGAGAAACGAANGCTCTCGCTCGGTGATTTCTCGCATGGGCTTTGCGGGTGACCCGGCATAGAGCCAGCCGCTTNTGAGTGTTTTGCCGGGCGTGACGAGACTTCCTGCGCCGATCATCACNTCGTCTTCAACGGTCACACCGTCCATCACTANGGATCCAATCCCCACAAGNANTCGGTTACCAATGGTGCAACCATGCAGTACTGCGCTNTGCCCTACCGTGACATCATCACCGATGGTNAGCGGCCAACCTGCTTCACTGAAGTCGCCGGCATGGGTGATATGCAGAACCGAATTGTCTTGAATGTTGGTCCGGTGTCCAATGCGAATCCGGTGCATGTCGGCACGGATTGCACATTGCGGCCAAACGCTCACATCGTCGCCCATGACCAGATCACCCAGTACTACAGCACTGGGATCTATCATCACCCGCTCGCCAAGCGATGGGGTCATACCGTCGTATGACCGAATATTGTCAGGGCCGTGATAGCTTGGTTTGGACATCTTTACCTGCTCATATTCCGTATCGCTGATAACCTTGGCACGGTCGTTATGCGACATTCAACTGCTAAACGAGATGAACTACGAACATCATGTCTAACGAAACAACCCCACAGGCACCAAGAAGACCGCGTTTTATCGCAGGTGCAATCTGTCCCTCCTGCAAGGCCATGGANCGNCTGGTNGTCGACATGGAAACNGANGAGCGGTCNTGCNTTGANTGNGGNTTTANNGANAANNGNCCCCAGNANGNNNCCNAAGAGCCNNCNACNCGNGTNACCCGCGGGAGNGCNCGNTTNGTNGAAACNGTNGCNGANCCNGTCNGGTTGATGTCNNNNGACCNCGANGANGANTAAATTNNTGTTAATAAATGCACGGTATTTGTNTAAGAAACAGTNTTTCCNCTGTGAATCCAATTTGACTTCGTTATAATCGCGCGGCTTAGAAAAAGCGGGGCCCAACCACGGGGGCGGGGCCACTCTACCGCGATTATGGGGAAGAAAAGATGCTAAACGCACGCGCACTTGCCGCGACGGCGCTCTTGCCGCTTGTTGCCAATGCACAAAACCAGGTCAACATGTCGACTGGCGTTTCCGAAGCCGGCGCTGTAATTACTGATCTTGGTGTTGAAATCTACGATCTTCACATGCTGATTTTTTGGATCTGTGTCGTCATCGGCATCGGCGTTTTTGGCGTTATGCTTTACTCGATTTACGCACACCGCAAATCAAAAGGTGTCGAGCCTTCGCAGTTTCATGAGCACACAGGTGTTGAAATTGCCTGGACCGTCGTGCCTTTTTTCATTCTGATCGGTATGGCCGTTCCGGCAACATCCACCTTGCTCGAGGTTTACGACAACGATGACGCTGAGATGAGCATCTTGGTCACGGGTTACCAGTGGAAGTGGAAATACGAGTACCTCGATGCGGACGGTGATAACGTTGCGTTTTTCTCAAACCTCGCCACATCGCAGGAGCAGATCTACAACACCGACACGAAGGGCGAAAACTACCTTCTCGAAGTAGATGAGCCGCTGGTCATTCCTGTTGATACCAAGGTGCGGTTCTTGATTACGGCTAACGATGTTATCCACTCATGGTGGGTGCCTGAGATTGCGGTCAAGCGTGACGCGATTCCCGGCTTCATCAATGAGGCGTGGACGCGCGTTTTGGCGGAAGGTGTTTATCGCGGGCAGTGCACGGAGCTGTGTGGCTCCTACCACGGCTTCATGCCGGTCGAAGTACACGTAGTGAGCCAGGGCGAATTCGATGACTGGATGGCTTCAAAGAAAGGCGCGGCCGCAGCTGATGCCGCTTTGGCCGCCACCGAGCTATCCGTTGATGAGCTCATGGCGCGAGGCGAGGATGTTTACAACGCGAGCTGTCTGGCTTGTCACGGCGCTAACGGTGAGGGCGGTCTCGGTAATGCAATCGCGGGGAGCGCCATTGCAGTGGGTGGGCTCGATTCTCACCTGAACGTGATCGTCAACGGTGTTGCTGGTACTGCCATGCAGGCATTCGGTGCGCAGTTGTCAGACGTTGATGTTGCGGCGGTAACAACCTACCAGCGCAACGCATTTGGAAATAATACTGGGGATGTGGTTCAGGCGTCAGACGTCGTGAGCTACAAAGAAGGGTAATCGGAGGAAATAAACATGGGCGATCATCACCACGGTCCAGCTAAAGGCCTCTCTCGTTGGCTATACACAACTAACCACAAAGACATCGGAACCATGTATTTATGGTTCTCGTTCGCGATGTTCCTCTTGGGCGGCGCATTTGCCATGATCATCCGCGCAGAGCTCTTCCAGCCGGGCATGCAGCTGGTGGAACCTGGCTTCTTCAACCAGATGACAACCTTGCACGGTCTCGTCATGGTCTTTGGCGCCATCATGCCGTCCTTTGTGGGACTGGCCAACTGGCTCATTCCCATGATGATTGGTGCGCCGGATATGGCGTTGCCACGGATGAATAACTGGAGCTTCTGGATTCTTCCGCCAGCGTTCCTGATGTTGGCGTCGACGCTGCTGATGGAAGGGGGTGCACCTGCCTTTGGTTGGACCTTCTACGCGCCACTGTCAACGACGTACGCACCACCCTCGGTGACGTTCTTCATTTTCGCGATCCACATTTTGGGTGTGTCATCCATCATGGGTTCAATCAATATCATCGCCACCATCATGAACATGCGTGCCCCTGGCATGACGTATATGAAGATGCCTCTGTTCGTATGGACATGGTTCATCACGGCGTTCTTGCTGGTTGCGGTCATGCCAGTACTGGCGGGCGCTGTCACGATGATGCTGATGGATATTCACTTCGGCACGAGCTTCTTCTCTGCTGCCGGTGGTGGTGATCCCGTCCTGTTCCAGCATATTTTCTGGTTCTTCGGCCACCCCGAGGTATACATCATTATCCTGCCAGCGTTTGGCGTGATTTCGCAGATTATCCCCGCGTTCTCTCGTAAGCCGCTATTCGGTTATGCATCGATGGTTTATGCGACAGCGGGGATTGCGATCCTGTCATTCGTGGTCTGGGCGCACCACATGTATACCGTGGGTATGCCGGTCGCTGGTGAACTGTTCTTCATGTACGCGACCATGCTCATTGCAGTGCCTACCGGTGTGAAGGTCTTCAACTGGGTTACCACGATGTGGCGTGGTGCGATGACGTTTGAAACACCCATGTTGTTCTCCATTGGGTTCTTGGTGCTGTTCACTATTGGCGGGTTTACCGGCTTGATGCTTGCCATTGCACCGGCTGACTTCCAGTACCACGATACCTACTTTGTCGTAGCGCACTTTCACTACGTGATGGTTGCGGGTGCTGTGTTCTCAATGACGGCGGCGGTCTATTTCTGGCTGCCAAAGTGGACCGGTCGTATGTACAACGAAACGATGGGTAAGGTGCACTTTTGGGTGTCTTTCATCGGTTTCAACGTGACGTTCTTCCCACAACACTTCGTTGGATTAGCAGGTATGCCGCGACGTATTCCCGATTACGCGCTGCAATTTGCTGACTTCAATATGATGTCATCGATTGGTGCGTTCATTTACGGCGCTTCACAGTTGCTCTTCCTGTACAACGTGATCGCTGCGATCGTTGCCGGAGAGCGGGTGTCTGACGAAAAGGTATGGGACGGTGCTGAGGGCCTCGAGTGGACCTTGCCATCACCTCCGCCATACCACACGTTCGAAACGCCACCCAAAATCGAAGAGCAACCCGCTCACTAAGTCTTGGACGCTACAAAATGAGACTGAGCCAAGATCCCACGATTGACACAGTAGCCAAGCTCGGCGCTGTGTCTGTCGGCATGTTTGCGTTTGTCTTTGTGGTCATGGTGCCGCTGTACAATGTGCTGTGCGATGCGCTTGGGATCAATGGCAAAACCTCGTCCGAAGCTTACATTTCTGTGTCTGCCGAGGTCGATGAGACGCGTTCTATAAAGGTGCAGTTCATTGCCACGAACAACGATGGTATGCCGTGGGCCTTCTCGCCACAGGTGACGGAAATGCTGGTACATCCAGGTGCCGCTAACGACACTGTATTTTTTGCGGCGAATCCAACGCTGAACACCATGGTGGCGCAGGCGATTCCTAGTGTCTCACCATCCAGAGCGGCGGAATATTTTCATAAGACAGAGTGTTTTTGCTTCGAGCAACAACCGCTCGATGGCAATGGAGAGGCCGAGATGCCGCTTCAATTTATTGTCGATCAGGATTTACCGGCGGATATTAAAACCATCACGCTGTCTTATACATTGTTCGATGTGACGTCGCTGATAGGCGACAAAGTCGCTTCGAGATAAACTGAAGGGGGCCCCGGGGGGACGGGGAATAAGGAAAAAAAATGTCTAGTGCTGAAACTTCAACTGAGTATGAAAAGTACTACGTGCCCGAGAGCTCCAGTCTCGCGGTTCGCGCCACAATCGGTTTGGTGCTGTCTGTTTTTGGCGGCGGTTTGGTCCTCAATGAGATGACCTTTGGGGGCACACACGATACGGGTGGCGCTGCCAAGTGGGTGCTTTTTGCGGGTCTCGCGATGTTTATCGCGACATTAACCTATTGGTTCAGAACGACCATAAAGGAGAACAAGGCGGGCATGAACAGCAGCCAGTTGAGTAATAGTTATGTGCTCGGCATGTTCTGGT
>PAGS01000067.1 GCA_002705465.1 Halieaceae bacterium | reverse complement strand
TCCTCGGCATCAAAGGGGCTGTCCCAGGGGATCAAAGGACGCGGACTGCTGAGCTCATGCTGCAACCACGCGACCTTCTTCTCCTCAGGCCACTGGCTGTAGTCACCGACCTCCAGTAATTGCGTGATGGCACTCATAACCGAGCGATGACGGCCACTTTCCTGTCGGATATCCAACTGGATGAGATAAGGGCCAAAGCAATGAGCCCGGCGCAATGTATCCCACAACGCCCCGCGCGCCATCTCGGTCAAGCCGCAAGCGATGAGACTCTCGAAGCAAGCCTGAAGTGGCGCCAATAACACATCGAGGGTGAGGGGCGCCGGTGCCGATGCTCCCTGATTCAACGCTGCCTCCAGCGCCTGACGTTGCCTGCGCAGCGTCACGAGAAGTGGCTTCAGCACTGCCCGGTAAGGCTCTCTGGCACCCATGGCTGAGCTTTTGAAATATGCTGTCGCGGTCGTCGCCGAGAGCTCCTCATGGAGTTGTGCAACGTCGGCACTGAACAATTCACAGGCTTGCCACTGTGCCAACAGCAAGACCTCTCGGGTCACGCCTGCTGTGACGTTGGGATTACCATCCCGATCACCGCCGATCCAGCTGGATATTTTGATAGGCGACCAATCCGCGCTGGGCAGAGGCAGCGAGTAGGCGTCACAGACCGCATCAACTTGCCGGAGAAATTGCGGCACCGCATCCCAGAGAGAATTTTCAATCACTGCGAATCCCCAGCGCGCCTCATCAACCGGCGTCGGTCTGTCGGATCTGAACTCCTCGGTATGCCAGATCTGTGATACGAGCTCGGCTATTCGGCGCTGCGTCTGTTGCCGCGTCATATCACTCTGAACCGCAGAGTCGAGCGCATTGAGGCACTCGCTCAGCGCCCGATGTTTGTGAATGAGCGTACGGCGGGTGATTTCAGTGGGGTGCGCAGTAAGTACCAGATCAATGTGCAGTTTGTCGATCGCCGCCTGAATCTCCGTATCCTTCGCCTTGGTCTGCAGTACCCGTAGCGTTTTTTGCAGCGTCGAGCTGGCGGAAAAATGAGGCTCGGTCTGCACCGAAGTCGTGTGCTGCTGATCAGCGATATTGGCCAGATTAAGGAACTGACTAAATGCACGCGCTATAACGAGGAATTCGCCCTCCTCGAGAGAGGCGAGCAGCTGATCGAGCGCCTCCCAGGTGTCACTGTCCTGCGCCTCCTTGGAGCGCAACCGAATCTGCTCTACCCGATCGAACAGCGCTTCACCCGCATTGTCGCGAATAATTCTGCCTAGTATGTCGCCCAGCAACCGCACATGGGCGCGCAACGGGGCAGTATCGACCACCTCAACCATGGTTTCTCCTCAGATTGTGAAAGAAATCGTCTATCAGTCCCCGGAGGGGAAGCGCGTCGACTTCAGACTATCTTTAATGCGCGCCAGATGGGGCAAAATGCCCTCGCCGCGGCGCAGTGTCATGCCCGTTGCTAAGACGTCGAGCACCGCTAGTTGAACGATGCGAGACGTCATCGGCAGATATTCCTCTGTGTTTTCCGAGACTCTCAGGCCAATACTCAGATGACTGGCTGCCGCCAGCGGCGAACCCTCCGCCGTCAATGACACTACCGTGGCCTCGGTCGTGCGCGCCAACTCCGCAGTTTCCACCAGAATTTCGGTTCTTCCGGTATGCGAAATAAAAAAGAAGACATCGCCGACCCCGCCACCCGCTGCCAGCATGCGATGCATGAGGGGGTCAGTGCAGGTCGTCACAGGGACTTTAAAACGAAAAAATTTGTGCTCCGCATCCTGCGCCACTGCTGCAGAGGTACCCAAGCCAAGGAAATAAATGTACCGAGCCTGCGCGAGGTAATCGACCGCGCGCTCAATCGCGCTCAAAGGCAGTTGATCTCTGGCCAGCATCAGCGCGGTAATCGTGTTGTCAAAGAGCTTGCGGGGGTAGGTATCAATGTCGTCGTCCATTTCCACCGCGCGGCTAATGTAACGAACACCAGACACGAGCGATCGCGCGAGACGTAATTTAAAGTCAGGGAACCCCTTTGCACCGAAGCGCTTGCAGAAGCGGTTCACACTGGGCTCGCTCACCTGAGCTGCCGCGGCCAACACCGCAATGCTTGACCGCGTCGCCGCCTCCGGGTCCTCGAGAATCGCATTGGCGACCTTCGCCTCGGATTTATTCAGATCAGGCAGCGCCGCACTGAGTTCTGTTAATAAATTGCCCTCTTGATTCATGACTTGGCTCTCTCGGTGCGCTCCCTTGGATTGCTGAATGCCATTAAAAGCGGGCGACCTGACGTGGGCTGTGACGCTAACCCTGACGATTTTATCTTTAATTTATGTAATAAAACATAAATAAAGTCCGATTCGTCGCATATTTTGCGCTTACTCTTGTAATAAAACTACATTTCGGTGCAGACTGACTAAGTCAGAATACCCTGACAAAGCGCGTCAACTTGTCTTTAAAAACATGACTGATGAAGGAGCTGGAAGCATGATCAATGTAGCGATCAACGGTTACGGACGAATCGGAAGAAACATCTTGCGGGCGTTTTATGAGCGTCCAGATGTGAGCGAACAAATGCAGATTGTGGCGATCAATGACCTCGGCTCGCCCGACATGAACGCGCACCTTACCCAGTTCGATACTACCCACGGTCATTTTCATCAGCCTGTCTCGGTCGAGGGACCCGACATGCTGGTGGGCACTGATCGTATTCGGATCCTGTCCGAGCGCGATCCGTCAGCGTTACCTTGGGGCGAGTTATCGGTGGATATCGTGTTCGAATGTACCGGTCTCTTCACCGAACGAGAGTCTGCCCGCAAACATCTGAGTGCGGGTGCCAAGCGGGTACTGGTGTCGGCACCAGGTAAAGGTATGGATGCCACGGTGGTCTACGGAATCAACCACACCACGCTTACTGACGCGGATGTGATTGTGTCGAATGCCTCTTGTACTACCAACTGCCTCGCACCCATTGCCAAACCTCTCTACGACTCAGTCGGTATCGAGCAGGGGCTGATGACGACCATTCATGCCTACACCAATGATCAGAATCTGTCCGACGTTTACCACAGCGACCCTTACCGCGCGCGCGCTGCAGCCCATAGCATGATCCCTACGAAAACAGGTGCCGCAGCGGCGATTGGATTAGTGATGCCGGAGCTAAAGGGGCAGCTCGATGGTCTTGCTGTGCGGGTACCCACGTTGAACGTGTCGCTCGTGGATCTCACTTTCACCGCCTCGCGCTCAACTTCGGTCGAGGAAATCAACGCCATCATGCTGAAAGCGGCAGAGGGCGACACCGCGGGGGTTCTCGGTTACAACACGCAGCCTCTGGTATCGATTGATTTCAATCACAACCGCTTTTCAAGCAACTTCGATGCAAACCACACTCGCGTTCAGGGAAAGTTGGTGAAGGTTCTGGCCTGGTACGACAACGAGTGGGGGTTCTCGAACCGCATGCTGGATACGGGCCTCACCATGGCCTTGACGATGCTGAAACAGAATCTGGGTGTCGCTGCCTGAGCGACCCCAAACCAGTGAGTACTTTGGGGGCTATGCCCCCTTTTTTTTGCCCGTTACGGGGTTAGCGGGCAGCCACTAAGGCGACCACCAGCAGCCAAAACCCTCTGCGCCCAAAAACGCAGACACGGGGTGGCGCAGTGGCTCAGGATTCTGTTCCGCCCGCTCAAGGACCGACCGCTTTGCTTCTCCCACGATGTGCACCATCCCGCATTCAGTATGTTGCAGACGCCGCCTTGACAGCGACACTCTTTGGTAGGGCGCTGTGCTGGGTCGCGTCATCAGTGCGCCCTCTGTCGTTGTGAGCCCCTCCTCCAGTTCTTTGGCACAGGGAAACAAAGAGGCGGTGTGCGCATCCTCGCCCATACCCAAAAGCACCACGTCAAATCGGGGCAGCGCATTCACTGTTTCCGATAGCTGGGCAATATTGGCCTCCGCATCACCCGGCTTGGGAATCAACGTCAGAAATTGGGCATCAGCTGCAGGCCCTTTCAATAGCGTGGATCGCACCAGGCGCTCATTGCTGTCATCGTGCCCCGTATCGACCCAGCGCTCATCAGCCAGAATGACCGTGACCCGCGGCCAGTCGATCGCGGCCTGAGCCAGAATCGAAAATAGTCCAGCGGGCGTGCTACCGCCCGAGACCACCAGGTATGCCGCGCCCCGAGACTCAAGGGCATCTTCAAGACGCTGCAATACCTCCATGGAGAGCGCACGATCCAATCCATGGCGATCCGGGAACGTATGCCAATCAGACATTCCAGCTTCGCCCATCGCGATCGATCAGCAGCTCCGACTTGCTGGGCCCCCAACTCCCCGCTTGATAGGCACTCACGCCCACATCACCCTGTTCGCAGGCGGCAATAATTCGGTCGCACCAACGCCAGCTTTCCTCGATCTCTTCTCGACCGACGAACAAAGAGGGGTCTCCGTTGATCGCATCGAGGAACAGGCGCTCGTAGGCGTCCGGAATTCGGTCAATGTCGCCATCTTTCCGAAAATCAAAATTGAGCGTGTGTGTTTGCAGGGACAGCTTGTCTTTCAAGCTCTGGCGTTTAGAAACCATCGACATCTCAATGCCTTCATTGGGCTGCAGACGAATGATCAGGCGGTTGGGCTCGGCGGACTCGCCTTCACCGAAAATGTGGTGAGGCAGGGCCTTATACTGGATGATAATTTCGGTGACTTTGTCCGGCATACGCTTACCAGTCCTGAGATAAAAGGGAACTCCGGACCATCGCCAGTTATCCACATAGGCCTTGATGGCTACAAAGGTCTCGGTATCGCTGGCGCTCGTTGCGCAACCCTCTTCCTCGAGATACCCCGGCACGGCCTGACCATTCATGACACCCTGGCTGTACTGGCCACGCACAACGTGCTCTTTCACCGTCGCCGGGTCTACGGGCCTCAGCGCTTTGACGATTTTGACCTTCTCATCGCGGATACTTTCGGCTTCCAGCGAATTTGGCGGTTCCATGGCGACCAGACAGAGCAGTTGCATCAAATGGTTCTGCACCATGTCCCGCAGCTGACCGACACCATCGTAGTAGGCCCAACGCCCTTCGATACCGACTTTTTCAGCAACCGTGATCTGCACGTGATCGATACAGCTTTGATCCCACTGTGAGTTCACAAAGCGATTGGCAAATCGCAGTACAAGCAGGTTCTGAACGGTCTCCTTACCAAGATAATGATCGATACGATAAATATCCTGCTCGGCAAAGAAGCGGCCAAGCGTCTCGTTGACCTCGCTTGAGGTTTCGAGACTCTCCCCAATGGGCTTCTCCAAAACGATGCGGCAGGGACCGGTCAAGCATCTGTCATCATTGAGCTGCTCGCAGATCGTGGTGAACAAGGAAGGCGGCGTGGCCAGATAGAACAAGCTGACCCGCCCATCATCAAGCCAGCCTCTGAGTCCCCTAAAAGCGTGGGGTTCTGTAAAATCTGCCCCCAGGTAGTCCAGTCGCTCGATAAACTGATGCCAAACCTCAGCGTTCATCTCCTTCCGCATGTAGCGCGACATTTTCAAGCGTAGCTCATCCCTGAAGGCTTCGACCGTTTGTTGCTGCCGCCCCACCGCCGCAATGCGCAGACCATCCTGCAAGAGCCCTGCAGCATCGAGCTGGAAAAGCGCTGGGAACAATTTACGAGCCGAGAGGTCTCCCGTGGCGCCAAAAATAATCAGGTCCACTGCGCTCATATCGCACTCTCCATCATAGCGAGGTGGCAGCCGCTGTGCTGCGGGCTAATTGAACGATCTCTTCCCACCGCTGGTCCTCAATCAGTGACCGCGGGCTCAGCCAAGAGCCGCCCACGGCGCAGACGTTGCTCAAGCTCAGATAATCCGACACGTTATCGGGTGTAATGCCACCGGTAGGCATAAAACGAACCTCTGGGAAGGGCCCAGCCAGCGCTCTGATGGCTAACGCGCCGCCGGACGTTTCGGCCGGGAAGAACTTCAGTGATGAGTATCCCTGCTCCAGGGCCGACAGCACCTCGGAGCCCGTTACCGCACCGGGCAAGAACGGCACCGAGAAGGCCTGCGCGGTTCTGTAAAGCGTTTCGGTGGCACCGGGTGCAACAATAAAATCTGCACCCACCTCAACCGCCTGTCGGTACGCTTGCTCTGAGCAGACCGTACCCGCACCGATGACCGCGTCGGGAAATGCCGCTTTGATCAGGCGGATTGCCTCGTAACCGGCGGGCGTGCGGAGGGTCACCTCCAGGGCTGAAAGGCCACCGCACAGCAGCGCCTCCGCCAATGGGACGGCATCATCCAGCTGATCTATTACGATGACCGGTATCACGGGACAAGAAAGACTGTCCAACAGGTTCCTAGCGTCCATTGACTGATCCTTCCGAACAAATCAACGCAGCGCCCCATAAACCGGGGTCGGGATGTGTAATCACCATGGTAGCAATCGCACCGTTGAAGTCAGCAAAGCGCCCCTTGGCCAGAAATCTTGCGCGGAAGTCACTTTTGCGAAGCAAATCGATGTACTGGGGCGCAATGCCACCGGCCAGATAGACACCGCCTCGCGCACCCAGCGTCAGGGCCAGGTTGCCCGCAGCGGAGCCCAGCACTGAGAAAAAGGTATTCATTGTTTCACCTGCCAGCGCATCCTCACCGGCTTGCGCGGCAGACCCCACCGACTCGGGCGTCGTGTGCTCAGCCCCAAGACCACGGATATCAGCCAGNGCNCGGTAAATNTTCATNATCCCCGCGCCGCANAGTAAGCGCTCGATCGANACCCTGCCGTACTGNGCGCGCAAGCGACTNAGAATTTTGGCTTCAATNTCCGTGATCGGCGCGAAGTCNACNTGNCCNCCCTCNCCNGCCAAGACNATNGGCGCCCCNGCAGNNTCAAATACCAGAGATGCCACACCAGTGCCTGTTCCNGGCCCAATCGCCACCATCNGTTTCTGCGCCTCGACGCTACCACCGCCAATCGACTCAAGGTGCTTGCTCTCCAANGCNGGNAGNGCCCGCGCAACNGCAGCNAAGTCATTGATAATGCTGATATCCGNNCAGGANANNCGCGCNGCCACNCNNTCTGCGGAAAATCGCCAGGCGTTGTTGGTGAAACTGATCTCTCGTTGCTCGGGTATGGCNGCNACGGCCAGNCACACCCGCTNCAGTCTCGNATNGGGTTGCNTTAGNGCTACCCAGTCGCGCTCCAACTGATCGAGCACCTCGTCAAAAGACGGGAAGTTCTCTACGGCGTAGCTAGCAATCGGCTGCGGTGTCGGGTTACCGGGCTCTGCAAAGGCAAAGCGGGCATTGGTACCACCGATATCGGCTACCAGAAAAAGGCGCCGTGGATCCTGTGAAGAATCAGCTCGCAAGATGCTCATAGGCGGCGCTGTGGCTTTGCATCACTTCTGGATTTGCATCTATCACCGGCCCAGCAAACAGCGTGCAAGCCCCATGTTCTGCGTCGGTCACCGACCCTCTGCTGACCTGAAATAAACCTCTGCCCACCGTGCCTATAGCGTTCGGTGTCTCAGGATGGGGCCGCGCCATGAGTGTTGCGTCGTCTACCCTGACGTTAAGTTCACCTGAGGCGACACTGAGCGAGATGATGTCGCCATCCTGAATGCGGCCGATCGCACCGCCACTGGCAGCTTCAGGAGTAACGTGGATCGCGGCCGGCACCTTGCCCGACGCGCCACTCAATCGACCGTCCGTCACCAGAGCCACCGCATAGCCGCGATCCTGCAACACGCCTAATATGGGCATTAGTTGATGTAACTCAGGCATACCGTTGGCCGAGGGCCCCTGAAACCGAGCGACGATGACACAGTCCCGGTCGAGCTCCCCCTGCTCGAAGCGCATTTTGAGTTCGTCCTGATGCGATATCACGAAGGCGGGCGCCGTGACCGCCTGCCGCTCCGGCGCCACTGCAGAGGACTTGATGAGGCTGCGACCCAGATTGCCTTCAAGCAACCGGATACCACCCTCGGGNGCNAANGGNTTGTCTGANGATCGAATCACATCGGGGTCATGACTTNTCTCGGTAGCCGGCCGCCACCGGAGCTCGCCTTGTTCNAGGAACGGTTCANNGCANGNCNCTTCGAGGGTGCCACCGAAACCAACANGCGCATCACCGTGCATCANTCCCGCTTTGATCAGTTCGCCGAANAGNAGCCCNGTGCCACCGGCGGCCTGAAAATGGTTTATGTCNGCACTCCCGTTGGGGTAGATCTTTGCCAGTAACGGCGTCACCTTGGACAACGCNTCAAAATCAGACCAGGTGATGANCAGGCCTGCCGCCCTCGCCATNGCCACGAGGTGAATGCAGAGGTTGGTTGAACCGCCCGAGGCCAGCAACGCAACNATGCCGTTNACAAANCTCCGCTCGTCGATGACATCGGCCATAGGCANTGGCGNGCGGCCAGTGCGCGCNATCTTNGCNACATGNTCCGCAGCNGCGGCCGTNAGNGCCTCNCGCAGNGGCGTATCNGGGTTAATAAATGAGCTGCCCGGCAGTTGCAGGCCCATNGCCTCAAGNACCATNTGATTGGAATTNGCCGTGCCGTAAAACGTGCAGGTNCCNTTGCTATGGTAAGACGCCATCTCCGCGTCCAGTAATGTTNCCCGGTCNACCTTNCCTTCTGCGTAGAGCTGTCNCACACGCACTTTTTCCTTNTTGGACAAGCCCGACGTCATCGGCCCAGCGGGCACAAACAACGTTGGCAAGTGCCCAAACTGCAGGGCGCCCATCACCAGCCCCGGCACAATCTTGTCGCAGATCCCCAGCATCAGCACCCCGTCAAACATCTGGTGGGAGAGCGAGACCGCGGTCGCCTGCGCGATAACGTCCCGGCTGAACAGGCTCAGCTCCATCCCGGGCTGCCCCTGGGTCACGCCATCGCACATGGCGGGCACCGCCCCCGCCACTTGTGCCGTGCACCCAACGGCTTTAAGGGCTGATTTGATCTTTTCGGGATACCCCACGTAAGGAGCATGCGCAGACAACATGTCGTTATAGGCCGTGACAATGCCAATGTTAGCGCTATCCATCATTTTGATGACGGACTTGTCGTCACTACCGCATGCTGCGACGCCGTGGGCGAGGTTTCCACAGCTCAATTGACTCCGATGAACGGGCTCGGCGGCCATTAAATTCATGTCTCGCCGATACTGATCCCGCAGCGTTCGACTGCGGGCGGCGATATCCCGGGTAATGCGGCTGACTTCAGAATGCATGGGGAAATTGTGCCGACTGGCATGTAATAAAGCAACAAATAAGCCGGATATACTCCGATAATTGCGCATTTTTTGTTGTTAAATTACATTTAAAGGCGAGGCACCGGACGTGGCTTCTCTGAACATCGGCTCTCACTGTCGAGGGGTCGAGCATTCTGTTCTATAACCGACACTGCCCAGAGCGCCCTAGCGCAATGACAGTCCTGTCCGGCAACCTTCGGGATAGACACGGATCCAATCAAACTCCACCGTTGCGGGTAAGTCATCGGGCAACACTTCACCACCCAACGTCCCGCCCACCGCCATATTGACGATAAGGTAATATGACTTTTCATCGAAAACCCAAGGCCACGGTTTGATGTCGGCGGGCGTTGCCACGCCATGAATACGATCGTTCACGTACCATGCAATGCGCTCGTGAGACCACTCAATCCCATAGGTATGAAATTGACCGCTCCACACGGCAGGCGCTCGCAGCGTCTCGCTGTAGTGCACATTATCGGGAGGCAGATCGCCAAAATGGATAGCGCCGATGATGCGGTGAGGTTCATGGCCCGTCCACTCTAGAATATCGATCTCACCCTCAAGCGGCCACCCGTACTGCTGACCCTCCGGCATCATCCAGAATGCGGGCCATAGCCCTCTCCCCCGCGGCAGCCGGATCCGCGCTTCGATATAGCCATGCTGAAAACTGTG
>PAGS01000085.1 GCA_002705465.1 Halieaceae bacterium | reverse complement strand
CAAACGACGCGGCTTGTGTCCGCCCACCAGATTAACGACGGACAGCGCAATGCGATGATGCGCGCCCGTGCTTTCCATACCGCGTGAGAGCAAAAAGCCCCCGAGCAAGAGAATGATCAGCGGTGACCCGACCGACGCCCCGACTTGTTCCGGAGTCAGAACCCCCGAGATGGGAAAAACCGCGATCGGCAACAACGAGGTCACAGGAATGGGTAGCGGCTCAAAAATCCACCACAACATGCACAGCCATGCTACCACCGCTGTAATAATGATCGCTTCTGGCTGCTCCAGCGCCGCCATGATGACGGCCAGGCATAATCCGGACACGAGGCCCGGCCAAATACTTTCTCGTGGATCAAGGTAGGTCATCATTTTCATCTCCTGTATGCTCCCCAACCCTCGCCCTTGTGTAAACTCCTCCGCATGCCAATCAATACTCTAGCGCAGCTGATAGACGGCTTTGATCGCCGAATATCCTATCTGCGTCTGTCCGTAACGGATCGCTGCGATTTCCGCTGTCAGTACTGCATGGCTGAAACCATGCAGTTCCTGCCCCGCAAGGACGTATTGACGATCGAGGAGCTGGTGAGAATCGCGCGCCTCTTCACCGACTTGGGCGTGCGTAAAATTCGGGTCACAGGTGGTGAGCCTCTGATCAGACGAGGCGTCACAGATTTGTTTGCCGGTTTAGGCGAGCTACCTAAACTAGAAACGCTGGCCCTGACCACCAACGCCAGCCAACTGGCCGACATGGCGCCACGACTGCGTGATGCGGGTGTCAATTCAGTCAACATCAGCCTCGACAGTCTCCAGGCGCCTCGCTTCAAAGTCATTACGCGGACCGGCGATCTTAACCGCGTGCTAGAGGGCATCGACGCTGCAATCGCTCAGGGTATCGATCGGATTCGCCTTAATGTGGTGGTATTGGATGGGTTAAATCGCGATGAAGTGCTACCGCTGACCCAATTCGCCCTCGCCAAAAATATCCACATTAGCTTCATCGAGGAGATGCCGTTGGGCCAGGTGAACGTGGGCGGCAAGCCCCTAGCTTATGTCTCCTCCGACGCCCTGCACGCCGAACTCAGCGAGCACTTTTGCCTCGAACCGCTCTCAGCGGAGGAGACTGCGGGCCCATCCCGCGACTACCTGATCTCCGGCTCAACCACCCGGGTAGGATTTATCTCCCCTCACAGCAACAACTTTTGCGCACAGTGCAACCGGCTGCGAATTAGCGCTGAGGGACGCTTGCTGATGTGTTTAGGTAACGAGGAATCCATTGACCTCCGCAGGCTACTTCGGTCGGACTGCAGTGATGATGAGATCAAAACGGCTATCATTGACAGCCTGTCGATCAAGCCAGAGAGACACGTTTTTGATCGCCCTGACGAGCCGCAGATTGTGCGCTTCATGAATGCCACCGGCGGCTGAATTTACATAACCGAGAGAAATCTGTGTCCGATACCCACTACCCCGCCCTCAGCGACGTCGACGCAATTCAACGTGCTTTCGAGTCGGCCGGCTATATCTGCACCACCCGCATAGCGACCGTCTTGCGACTCGCCGCGGCCCTGGAAAAGCCGGTACTCATTGAGGGACCACCCGGTGTCGGCAAAACCGAGCTGGCAAAAACCTGCGCGACGGTCGTGGATCGACCTCTTGTGCGACTGCAGTGCTACGAGGGCCTGGACGAGAGCAAGGCGCTCTACGAATGGAAATACGGTAAGCAACTGCTTTACACCCAACTGCTGAAAGAACAATTGGGCGATGTACTGGAGGGCGCACAGGGACTGTCAGAATCCATGAGCCGGCTGCGCCAGTTCGGCGACGTTTTTTATTCCGAGGATTTTTTGGAATCCAGGCCGCTGTTGAAGGCAATGGGGGAAGAACGCGGCGGTGTGTTGCTGATTGACGAAATCGACAAAGCGGATTTTGAATTCGAGTCGCTACTGTTGGAAGTCCTGTCAGATTTTCAAGTGTCGATTCCAGAGCTTGGCACCATTCACGCGCAGTCCAAGCCACTTGTCTTTCTGACCAGTAACGACACCCGGGATCTCTCGGATGCATTAAAACGACGTTGCCTGCACCTACACATTCCGTTTCCGTCAGTCGAGTTGGAGGCGCGAATTGTCGCCAGTCGAGTGCCCGATCTGGCGCAGTCGATGACCGAGCAACTGGTGCGTTTTGTGCACGCCATACGATCTCTCGATCTGAAGAAAGCGCCCGCAATCTCCGAGACCGTTGATTGGGCGAAGAGCTTGGTGCTTTTGCACGCTCGCGACCTCGATGGAGCGCTGGTAAGGGATACCCTGAATGTCCTTCTCAAGTATGAGGAGGACATTCAAACTGCCGAAGGCCAGTTACCGAAACTCATGATGACCGCAACAGGCTGATCACAATGCCGTCGCCGCCGGAGGCGCAAGCCACCCCCTCAACAGGCAGTGATCAACTGCTGGCCTTTGTATATTATCTCCGCGGCAAGAAAATTCCGGTTTCACCCGCCGACACGCTCGATGCCATCGAAGTCGTCGAACTGACCGGCTACGCGGACAAAACATTGCTCAAAAATGGGCTAGCCGCTGCGCTCGCCAAATCTCAACACGACTTGCAGCTGTTTGAGGCGGCATTTGACGACTACTTTCAGCCGACTAGGTCAGAGACACCAACGGAGGGCAGGGATGGCCCGAATGGTGAAGCGCCGACAAGTCCCGTCGACTGGCAGACGGAGCCGACCGGCGAGGCGACCGCTCAGCCCGGTCAGGATCCACTGGCAGGGCTCCGAGGTAACGCCCTGTTTGATGCACTGGAGTCAAACGACGAGACCGCGCTATCAGTCGCCATCGAGACGGCGGCGGCTGACGCCAAAGTAGAAGAGATTTCGCTCTTCACACAGCGCGGTCAGTATGTGCGCAAAATACTTGACGCGCTCGGCGACGAAGCGCTCCGCGAGGCTGCGATCGAGTTTGAGCAGAGCGAGCCTGCAGCCTTTGAGGCAGTGCAGGCATTGCGAGAACAGCTTCGCCAGCGTGTCAGAGATCGGGTGGAACGGGCCTATCTTATTCATGCCAGTGCGGCCACCGAAGATCTACTCGACGAATCACTGTCCAAGCTCAAGCTGGGCAATATCGATCACAGTCAAATGGCGCGCCTCAAACGATTGATGGACCGTATGGCGCGCAAATTGGCTGCACGCCATGGGCGGCGTCGAAGGCGATATCGTCGGGGGAAGCTGCACGTCGCCGAGACGGTTCGCCGCGCCATCCCGACAGACGGGGTGCCCTTCCATCCCCGCTGGCGCAGAACCGAACGCAAACGACCCCAAATCATGGCAATTTGCGATGTCAGCGGCTCAGTAGCAGCCTACGCCAAGTTTCTGTTGATGTTTCTGTATGCCTTGCAGGATGTTTTGCCGCGAACTCGCAGCTTTGCGTTCTCCGCGGCGCTGGGCGAGGTCACTGATCTATTTGCCACACTGCCCGTCGAGGAGGCGATCGAGCGCGTTAACCTCAAATATGGTGGTGCGACAGACTACGGGCGGGCCCTTGAGGACTTTACCGACCTCGCCCTGGTAGAGGTTAATCGGGCCACTACCGTCATCATCTTGGGCGATGCTCGCAACAATCAGGCGGACCCACGAGTCGAGCTTCTAGCAGAGATCAAGGCTCGGTCACGACAGGTGATCTGGCTCAACCCCGAATCAACCCGCCTGTGGGGCACTGGGGACTCCGAAATGCCACTGATCAGAAAACATTGCCACTTGGTCAAGGAGTGCAACAACCTCAAGCAGCTGGAGCGCATCATCGATAAACTACTGTCGGATCGCCGGTAAGCCCTTCCGGCTGAGACTGGCTCCGCGCGCCACCCCCGATCAGGAACCCTGCAGACTAAAGGTCGCCCTCTCTACGTCACCCGATTGTTCAACTGCGAGCTTCAGGCGCAGTCTGAGATTATTCTCGGAGTCGGCGTTACGAAGCGCGTCCTCTTCGGAAATGACACCGGATTGACATAGATCAAACAGCGCCATCTCAAAGGTTTTCATTCCCCTATCTTTTGATTTCTCCATAATCTCTTTCAGGCCTCCAATGTCCCCGCGCAGGATTAACTCCTTCACAGTTGGCGATCCCAACATGACCTCCACCGCGGCGCTGCGGCCTCCCGCTGTATTGGGTATCAGTCGCTGAGAAACAAAGGCCTGCAAGTTCAGCGAGAGATCCATCAACAGTTGTTGACGCTTCTCCTCAGGAAAAAAGTTAATGATGCGATCCAGCGCTTGGTTGGCGTTATTGGCATGAAGCGTTGAGATACACAGATGACCGGTTTCCGCAAAGGACAGGGCGTGCTCCATGGTTTCGCGGTCGCGAATTTCCCCAATCAGGATGATATCTGGAGCCTGCCGCAGCGTATTTTTCAACGCGTTATGCCAGTTTCGGGTATCAACTCCAACCTCTCGCTGGTTGACGATCGACTTCTTATGCTGATGCACAAACTCTACGGGATCCTCAATCGTCACAATGTGACCACTCGCTTGAGTGTTGCGGTAGTCAATCATTGCGGCCAGAGACGTGGATTTACCCGACCTTGTGGCGCCGACAAACAGGATAAGCCCGCGCTTCCGGAGAATTAAATCAGTCAGCACCTCAGGCAAGCCCAACTCGTCCCATTGGGGAATATCCGTCACGATATATCGCGCAACGATGCTTACCTCATTACGCTGACGGATAATATTGATTCGAAAACGGCCAACCTCGGGTAGCGAGACCGCCAAGTTCATCTCGAGATCTCGAGCGAACTCTTGCCGTTGCGTCTCATCCATGAGCTCGTCGGCGATCTCGGCCACCTCGCCCGCTTTCAAGACATCTGCCGAGATCGTTTTAAGCTCGCCTTCGAATTTAGCGCAAGGCGGTGCGCCGGTCGCGAGATACAGATCCGAACCACTGCGCTCCGCTAGAACTCTCAACCACTGGTGAATTAGCATGACTGCCACACCTCCTTGTGTCTGCGTCCCAGTACCGTCCATAGTGCTGGGCTATTTTTTTCTCAGAACAACTGTACGGTGCGCGACTCGCCCCGTACACTCCGCGCAAATTTACCTCTGCAGGCGGTGTAAGCACAGCACGAATACCGCCAAATTCTCACACAGGAGCCACCGTGGCTGATCACTCGCCAATTTATCGCAGGCTACTCGAAGCGGAGCCCCAATGGCTTCGCCAGATTTGCCGCGGGGTCGAGAAAGAAAGCCTGAGGGTCTCTCGGGATCAAGCAACCCTCGCGCAAACGCCGCATCCTGTTGAATTAGGCTCTGCACTGACTCATTCCGCTATCACAACGGATTACTCGGAAGCGCTGCTTGAGTTCATTACACCCGTATCGAGCTCCATTTCTGACACAGAGCGCGCGCTCGCTGATTTGCACCGTTTTACCGCCCGGCAGCTGAACGCGGAGCTACTTTGGAACGCCAGCATGCCCTGCATCGTTCAGGGAGATGCCGGTATTCCGATCGCTGAATTTGGCAGTTCCAATGTGGGTCAGATGAAGCGCATTTATCGCAACGGATTGAGCGTGCGATATGGCAGAAAAATGCAGGCAATCGCCGGCATTCACTACAACTTCTCGCTGCCAGAGTCGTTTTGGGTGAGAGCCAGCGAGGTGGCAGAGGATAACCTCTCGCAAGCTGATTTTCAGACCGCAGGCTATCTGGCCCTGATCCGCAATTTTTTTTCCAGAGTGTGGCTACTTTTATATCTGCTCGGGTGCTCCCCCGCCGTGTGCGCGAGTTTTATTCAAGGTAACCGGTCTCATCCATTACGGCCCATGGGGGATGACCATCATAGCTACTACCTCCCCTTCGCAACTTCCCTGCGCATGGGAGACCTCGGTTATACGAGTCAGGCACAGTCTGAATTGGAGGTGTGCTACAACGATCTGGACCAATATATTTCTACTCTGCGAAGCGCCATTCTGCGGACGCATCCGCCCTACGCCGCCTTTGATCGGATGGATAACGGCGAGCAAGCTCAGCTCAATACCGCTCTCCTGCAGATTGAGAACGAGTATTACAGCCCCATACGGCCAAAACGTGTAACAAGCAGCGGCGAGGCGCCCATCCTGGCCTTAACGCGAGGGGGAATCGAATACGTGGAAGTGAGATGCGTTGATATTAATCCTTTTGTCCCGTTCGGCATCGATGGCGATACCATGCGCCTGCTCGATTTGTTTCTACTTACCTGCCTCACCGACATCAGTCCGGTTTGCGACGAGGCCGGCCAGCGCCGCAACAAAACTAACCTTCAGCGCACAGTAACCCACGGCCGGAATCCTGAGTTGACGCTGCTCTCCGAGGGCGATGAAGAAGTTTCTCTGGCCGAGTTGGCTCAACCGATACTCAACCGCATGTCAGAGATAGCAGACTGGTTTGATCGAGACGTAAATCACGACGGCCAGTACCAAAGAATTGCCGAGGAAGCCCGTAAAAAGGTGAGTGACCCGTCTTTGACTCCCTCAGCTCGATTGCTGAATGAAATGGAGTCCAGCGGGCAGAGTTTCTGGCAGGTCGCGAAAAAATACTCTGGACAGTGGCACGCTGAGCATCTTTCACAACCATTAGACTCCAGCGCGCTGGCATCACTCGAGGCCGAAGCTCGGGCATCCATCGAGCGGCAACGGGAGCTGGAGGCTGATGACGAAGAGCCATTCGATGCGTACCTGGCAAGGTTCTATTCCCAGTACTCGTCCTAGCCGGTACTTACAGCCAGTCCTCCTAACAGTCGCACAGCGGGCACAAGCGCGAATAGCAGTGCAAAAAAAAGCGCCCTTGTGGGCGCTTTCTCTATTCTTGGCCGCTTGGCCTATTACTACTCTTTAACTACATCTCGATGTCGACTGCGTAGGACACGACGAACTTGATCTGGTCGTTGTCGTAACCGCCTTCCGCTGCTCCACCTTTCACATCGGTGTCTGAGATCATGAAGGTAAAGCCTCCCTTGGAGATCGTGACGTTGTAATCGTAGTAACCCTCTGCGTTACCGTTGAACGCTTCGGCGAAGTCCCCGTCATGATGACCGATATGCAGACCAATGCCGACCCCATTACCAACCTCGAAGCCGTAATCGAGGGAGAGGTAGTAGGCCTCACCAAACCCGAAGTCTTGACCTGGAGCTTCGTCGGCTTCAGTGTTCGCCAGCACATTCCATTGCGCCGAAAAATTTCCAATGCCGACGCCAATGTAGACTTCGCCAAAGTCGAATTCAGCTTCCTTATCGTAATTGTAGTACAAATAGCCGATGTCCCAGCTAATGTCGCCAGTGTCAAAGGCGAAACCCGCGTAAACATCGTGCTCGTAAGAGTAGACGTCGCCAGCCCCGTAGTTAACATTTGACGCCCAGGTGCCAATGTAAAAGCCGTTGTCAGCGGCATAATCAATACCGCCTTGCACGGCTGCTTCGTTTTCAGTCTGGGTAAGGCCTCGCCAAATGTAGTTGCTGGTCATTGATGCGTTGGCAGACCACTCCCCGGCATGGGAGGACGACGCAAACGCGCATAGCAAAGCAGCGGGCAGTACAGCTGCGCCGATTCTGGAGCGGGAATTCTTTGTGTACATGGTAGTTCCTCGTGATGTCGTATAAGGGGACCGGCACATTAACCAACGGACCTTGGCGGGCTGTGCGTCTTTTCGGTCACGAAAATAATTGCAAAAGGTGGGCCAAAACCGGTAACTAATTGTTTATTATATTTTTTTTAAAATTCATCTTCGGAGAGGCGGGGTTAATAGGTGATGCAGCGTGGCGCGAAGGGGGATTAACGCGCCAATTCAGTGCGCAGGCGCACAAAGTTAGCGCGGGGCAATTAGCGCGTCTCCCTAAGCGGCACCAATCCAGAGTCTGCCGCCAAGACGTAAACAGGGAAACGTGAGCGGGAGTGAAGCAATATGATCTTCAGAGTGCAGCGAGTGGTGATGGGTATGGCGCTCGCGACGGTATCATGTCACTTCGCCCTGGCCGATGACATCAGCTGCGAGCAGATCGCGGATGAAACCGTCATAGAAATGAAGGCTGGCGCCAATGACTGGTGGTCCGAGGACATCGCCAGAATGGCGGGTATGGCCGCCGCTTCCGCTTGCTTCAAAACAAGATCGCGGCTGACAACAGCGCCGAGAGAACCATCCAGATCCGAATCCGACGGGGAGTCCGCCGATTTCATGGGTTTAAAGGTCAAACCGCTCAGTGGTCCGCCTAGTCGCAAACCCTATGAGCGCAGGGATAGAGACTGACGCCACGGGTGTACTGTTCCGGCTTTAAATCCCTTCAGACCTGATTGTTGTCTGCCCCGGGAGCAGCGCCATGACAATCGGTTTGAGCCCGATA
This sequence comes from Halieaceae bacterium, assembly GCA_002705465.1. Taxonomy (GTDB): domain Bacteria; phylum Pseudomonadota; class Gammaproteobacteria; order Pseudomonadales; family Halieaceae; genus Luminiphilus. Next base: position 5,695 of record PAGS01000085.1, on the reverse strand, counting down.
TAAGCGGGGGCTCAGCCCTCTTCCTGCCTAACGACGGCGATTAGCTCCACATCGAATAACAGGGTCGCATTGGGACCAATCATTTGGCCCGCACCACCCTCGCCGTAACCCAATTCCGGCGGAATAATGAACTTGAACTTGCTGCCGGGCTTCATCAATTGAAGACCCTCGGTCCAGCCGGCAATCACTTGTGTCAACCCAAAGGTAACGGTCTGACCGCGCTCAAAGCTGCTGTCAAACACGGTGCCGTCTGTCAGGCGCCCCTCGTAGTGAACCTCAACTGAATCCTCGGCGACCGGAGAGTCACCCTCACCCGGCTCTATAACAACGTATTGCAAACCCGACTCAGTTGTTTGCACCTCCTCACGCCCGCTCATCTCTTCCATATAGGCTCTTCCCGCCTCCAGGTTAGTTTGTGCCAATGCGACTCGCTCTGCCTCCGCTTCGGCCTGACGACGCTCCTGAAAGGCCGTCATTTCAGCATTGATCTCGTCATCAGTCAGCATGGCCTCACCACCAGCCAATGCATCTTCAAGACCTGCAGCATAAGCAGGAACGTCGACCGTCATACCGTCGGCTGCCATCCTCTGCCCCATCCGCAGACCAATCCCGTAACTCAGCCGAGCATCAGTTGTCTCGAGCACAACCTCCTGTGGTGGCTCATTGGGAGTCTCTCCGCAACCCACTAGTGCAGGTGCGGCGGCGGCGATCAAGACGCCAGTGATTAATTTGGTCTGGATATTCATTGCGGTCTCTCGCTATGCCCTGAAAAACGAGGGCTGATGTTACGTCGACTCAAGCAGCAGTGCCACCAATTGCTGCCTCTGAGGGGCATATTCACCTTGGCGAAACACGGTCAGTGCGCACAAATTGTCATTGAATCTCTCGGCCTCAGCTTCGCCAGCCGGGTTTTGGCGTGCAGTGGAGGGGTTATCGGGTAGCGCGGTATATGCCGACCATAAGAGTTCCGCGAGATATCGCTCCGCCTTAAGCTCCAACTTCAAAAGCAAATCTCTTTGTTGCGCTCTCGCCAGATCAGTCTTCCAGCGCTGCCTCAGTGTGCGAAGGGGAATCACCACCTGCGCAACCCACGGCGTGATCAGCGTCTGCATGGCGTCGACATCATCCCGTCGCAACCGCCGCCCTTCCGCAGCGAGCCAGCACACAAACAATGCCTCGATGATGACGAGGTCAAGATCGACCTGAAGCGCGAGCAGATGCTGTCGCGTAGGTTCATGTGCATAGCGTGCGAGCGCCCAATGCCAGAACACTTCCGCCGTCATACTGAAACCCCCGGGTCACCATGATCGATCAGCCGATCTTTTTGCCGACGTGACAGTCTGCGCACCGCCGCCTCTTGGCGCTGCGCTTCCGAGCGCGAATTGCAACGTTCTGACCACACCAGTGCCACAGGGCGCCGCGCTCGGGTGTAGCGCGCACCGCCCGGCTGTCTACCATTATGCTCGTCCACTCGCCTCACCAAGTCTGTGGTAACGCCGGTGTAGAGGGACTGGTCGCTACAACGCACCAGATAAACCCACCAATCTGTCTCTAGGTTTGTCATTGAGCATCAGACTGCCGGCATACCGCGCGAGCAAATCTTGATGACCGCTCACCAGTAGGATACTGTTCCTGCCGGTCAGGTATACTCCTCAACTGGTTATACTTGTTTACACCTGGTCGTCGTTCCGACCGCACCGCACCACACCACACCACACGATAAGGGAACCCCCATGAGCGCTGAGATCCTCCATGTTACAGACGACAACTTCGACTCGGAGGTGCTGTCCAGCGACCTGCCGGTGCTCGTGGATTTCTGGGCCGAGTGGTGCGGCCCCTGCAAAATGATCGCCCCCATCCTCGAGGAGATTGCCACAGAATATGCCGGAAAGGTGAAAGTCTGTAAGGTAGACGTGGACACCAATCCGGACATGCCGGCCAAGTTTAATATCAGAGGCATACCGACCCTGATTCTGTTCAAAGGAGGCAACGCGGTCGACACCAAGGTGGGCGCGCTGTCGAAAACCCAACTGGCAGAGTTCCTCGACTCAGCAGCCTGAGTCTCTCTCACACATAAAAGTTCATAATATTTTGCTGGACGCGCCCTTCCGAGGGTGCTAGTTTTCGCGCTGTTAGTAGTTGCAGACTACTGACGCGCCCGGCATTATCCTTCCTCTACACACCCACGCCTTTAAGCGCAGTGACCTGAAGTTGGTGGAGTGCGGGAAACACCGAGTGTTGATCCATCCCGAGCCGCATCAGCAGAAAAAGCAATAAGTGCTGCCGGGAATACCCTTTTCCTTTATACGTCCTATCAAATTGGAAGTGATCCGTGGAAGACCAAACCAGCGCTAGTCCCGAAGAGTTGGAAACCCCGAGCAATGCGCCCAGCGCAAGCGATGAATCAGGAGCCGACGCCGCCCCGGAAGGCGGCGCGAAAAGCGGCCGCACTCTGAAACTCAAGGCATCCGAGGCCTCAGACGAGGCCAGTGCAGACGAGGCGGCCGAGCCCCCGGCAGAGGCCAGCTCAAATAACGCAGCACCCGACGCCGACTCAAACAGTGAAGACGGCGCGCCTCAGGGGCGATCCCGTCGTGGACGGCAACGACGACCGCGCAGAGATCCCAATACCCCCAGCGCTAACCCCATGAGTCTCACTGAGTTGAAAAACAAATCAACTCAGGAACTCATTGATATGGCAAGGGAGATGGGCATCGAGAACATGGCCCGCTCCAGAAAGCAGGACATCATCTTCTCGTTACTAAAGCGCCACGCCAAAAGCGGCGAGGACATCTGGGGTGATGGCGTGCTGGAGATTCTCCAGGACGGCTTCGGCTTTCTGCGATCCGCGGACAGTTCTTTTTTGGCGGGGCCCGATGACATCTACGTGAGCCCCAGCCAGATTCGGCGCTTCAACTTGCGCACCGGCGATACCGTCACAGGGATGATTCGCCCGCCTAAGGACTCCGAGCGGTACTTCGCGCTCCTAAAGGTCAAGGACGTGAATTTTGAATCCCCGGAGAGCGCTAAAAGTAAAATTCTGTTTGAGAACCTCACGCCGCTTTTCCCCAACGAGCGACTGACGCTCGAGAAAGGCAATGGCTCCACCGAAGATCTTACAGGACGTCTGATCGATCTGGTGGCGCCGATTGGCAAGGGGCAACGAGGATTGCTGGTCGCACCACCGAAAGCCGGCAAAACCATCATGATGCAAAACATCGCTCAGGCAATCATTTCGAACAACCCCGAGTGCTACGTCATTGTTTTGCTGATTGACGAGCGCCCCGAGGAAGTGACTGAGATGCAGCGATCTGTGGGCGCCCGTGGCGCAGAAGTCGTCGCATCAACCTTTGACGAACCCCCCTCTCGCCACGTTCAGGTCGCCGATATGGTGATCGAAAAGGCCAAGCGCCTGGTGGAACATAAGCGTGACGTGGTGATTTTGCTCGACTCGATTACGCGACTGGCGCGTGCCTACAACACCGTCATCCCGAGTTCAGGAAAAGTACTGACCGGGGGCGTCGATGCACATGCTTTGGAGCGGCCCAAGCGTTTCTTCGGTGCCGCGAGAAATATCGAGGAAGGCGGAAGCCTGTCGATCATCGCCACGGCGCTGATCGACACGGGCTCGAAGATGGACGAGGTGATCTACGAGGAATTCAAAGGCACCGGCAACTTGGAACTCCACCTCGACCGCAAGATCGCGGAGAAGCGGGTTTACCCCGCAATTAATATCCGTCGCTCCGGCACCCGTCGCGAGGAGCTGTTGACGGGTGATGAAGAACTGCAGCGCATGTGGATTCTGCGCAAGNTGCTTCATGGCATGGAAGATCTGCCCGCAATTGAATTCCAGCTCGACAAACTGAAAGACACGAAGTCGAATGANGAATTCTTNAANTCCATGAAGCGGAAATAATCTGCTGCCATGCCCAGCTTCGTAGATCTTCGCGAGTTCATTGCCGAGCTCGAACGGCGTGGTGATCTTGTCCGAATCGCTACAGAAGTTGACCCTCATCTTGAGATGACCGAGATCGCTGATCGCACCCTCCGAGGTGGCGGTCCGGCGTTGCTTTTTGAAAACCCCAAAGGGTCTGATATCCCCGTTCTCGCCAATCTCTTTGGTGCAGAACGTCGTGTCGCACTAGGCATGGGTGAAGAGCGTGTCGAAGCGCTTCGCGAAGTGGGCGAATTGCTCGCCTACCTGCGACAACCTGATCCACCGAAGGGGTTCAGGGATCTTGTCGATAAAGCCCCTTTGCTCAAAAAGATCCTGACGATGGGGCCAAACATCATCAAAAAGGCACCCTGCCAACAAATCACCCTGACACCTGAGTCGGTTGATTTGACAAAGCTCCCCATACAGACCTGCTGGCCGGAGGACGTCGGGCCTCTCGTTACCTGGCCTCTAGTGATCACCCGAGGCCCGGAAAAGGAGCGGATGAATTTGGGGATCTACCGCATGCAGCTATTGGGGCCGAACAAGCTGATTATGCGATGGCTTTCTCACCGCGGCGGCGCGCTCGATTTTCGCGACTGGCAGCTTCAGCGGCCGGGTGAGCCCTACCCCGTTGCCATTGCGCTGGGTGCAGATCCAGCCACAACACTTGGCGCCGTCACGCCAGTGCCCGACGCGCTCTCAGAATATGCCTTCGCCGGTTTGCTGCGGGGTAAGAAAACAGACCTGACTCACTGCGTGACAGATCTGTGCCGCAATAATGAACTCTTGGTGCCGGCACACAGCGAGATCATCCTCGAGGGATACATTGACCCCGAGGAGATGGCTGAAGAAGGACCTTTTGGGGACCACACCGGCTACTACAACGAGGTTGAGCAGTTTCCAGTTTTCACGGTCGATACGATCACAACCCGGGAAAATCCGATTTATCACAGTACCTATACAGGCAGACCGCCAGACGAACCCGCCATCCTTGGGGTAGCACTGAACGAGGTGTTTGTCCCTCTGCTGAAAAAACAGTTCCCGGAGATCTCTGATTTTTATTTGCCGCCGGAGGGCTGCTCGTACCGGATGGCGGTGGTGACCATGCGTAAGGAATACCCCGGGCACGCCAAACGCGTCATGTTCGGCGTGTGGTCTTTCCTGAGACAGTTCATGTACACNAAATTCATTATCGTCACCGATGACGATATCAATGCACGCTCCTGGGAAGATGTGACTTGGGCCATGACGACCAGAATGGACCCCGCAAGAGACTGCACCATCGTCGACAGCACACCCATTGATTACCTCGATTTCGCCTCCCCCGTCGCCGGTCTGGGCTCAAAAATGGGTATGGACGCCACACACAAATGGGAAGGCGAGACTGACAGGGAGTGGGGCCGCACGATCGAGATGGACAGTTCGACACGAGCCCACATTGACGATATGTGGGATTCTTTGGGTATCGAGTTGCCGGGTCGCTAGGCTGCGCAAAGACCCGACACGAGACGGTGTCGGGTCTTTGTCAAACCTGCTGCGCTGACCGTAGCGAGGACAGAGCTTCCGCTTCCAACGTGGCAGCCTGATCGTCTTGCCCACTGCTCCGTAGCCACCTCGCCCAACCCAAGGCATGCCCGGCGATGGGTTGCCGAGTGTAAGCCTCCTCCCACAGTTTACCCGCCAGAGCACTATCACCCTCTCGCTCGGCGAGCGCTGCGAGCGCTGCCAGACAATGTCCCGCAGTCTCTCTTTCACTCC
>PAGS01000066.1 GCA_002705465.1 Halieaceae bacterium | reverse complement strand
CTCTCCGCCGCAAGCCCCAATTCAATGAGTGCGTCGGCGCCCCCGCCTGTCTGCAGCGGGCGGTGATCCGGAAAGTCTGCCAATACCGACTGCACTGCTCCCAGTGCGCTCCGCCACGCACCAGCACTGACACACTGCGCCGTATTGTTACCCGGCGCCCATGTGGGCGGGTCTAACAAAGCCGTATTGATCCGTCCGGTCGCATGGGTCAGTGCACGACTCATCAGGTCAGCGCCTGGCAAAATGTAACCGCCCAGGTGCGCGCCATCAGCGGTGAGCAAGTCCAAGGTGATGGCGGTACCTGCGTCGATCACGCAAACGGCACCCTCGTGCAGGCAGCGGGCGGCGAGCATCGCCAGCCATCGATCCACTCCCATCTCTCCAGGCACGGCGTAACTGTTGCGCACCCCCATTGAGCTTGATTCAGAGACCGCCACCCGTAGGGGCGCTGATTGCCGGAAACCCAGCGCCTCAACCACTGCCTGATGTGCCCGCTCCCCCGCAACGCTCGAAACTCCCACGGCTGACCAGGGTTGATTTTCGACCACCGGCAGCAACGCCTCGACATCGGTCACGGCCCCGCCGGGTGTCAGCAAGCAGTCAGCATGCGTCAATCGCCATTTGATTGCGGTATTTCCCACATCCAGTAACAGCCAGGGCGGCTCCGGCGTCATACCGCGTCTCCAATTTGCAGCACGGATACCTCCCCGCCTGCCACCGTGCAGTGACCCGTCTCGGTGTGCAGCAGTAGCGCTCCGCTATCGTCGATCCCAGCGGCAATGCCCGAAACGGGCGGGGTTCCATCGACAACCACCGCTCGGCCGAGAAGCATATCCCGGTGTCGCCATGCCTCCAGCCATTTGGGCATGCCCGAGTGGTTGATCTCGGTGAGACCCGATACCAACCGCCCAAGAATCGTTGCGGCGAGACGATTGCGGTCTACCTCTGATCCCGAGGCGGTCGCTAGATCAGTCCAGGGGCGCCCAATCATCCCGTTATTGTCTCTGCCCATGCTGACATTGAGGCCGAAGCCGATCACCGCATTGTGCCCGCCGTCCTGCTCGCCCAGCAGTTCAACCAGCACGCCCCCAAGTTTACGCTCTTGATAGAAGAGGTCGTTCGGCCATTTGAGCTGCAGTTGTATGCCGAGGTGCGCCGCAACACTCTCTGCCAGAATTGCACCAACAGCCAGACTGAGACCCGACAAAGACGCCAGCGTGCCCTGGCACTGCCAGCCGACAGAACAGTAAATATTTGCTCCCGCCGGACTGTGCCAGGTCTTCCCCCGGCGCCCGCGGCCTGCGGTTTGCTGCTCTGCGAATGCCACCATTCCTCGACTTCCGCCTGCCGCGCAGCGTTCACGGACAAAGTCATTGGTTGAACCCACGATATCCAGCACGACGATATCGAGCTCATTGAGGATATGCGTTGGCAGCATTTTCGAAATGACCGTCGCATTCAATAGATTGGCGTTCACGTGCAACATCATACCCCGTCTCAACGATCCGGGACGGGCCGTCATACACCGGGCAGGTCGAGCAACTTCTCATCGAGTAGCGCGGCTGTCATGATCACCGCATCGGCGCAGCCATTACCACGACTCCTAAAATCCTAGTCCATGACACCAAGACTGCCGCAACTCAAAGAACAGCTCCGCCTCGCCGCTATGTTGCTGGCGCTGCTGACCGGGGCGCTGCTGATAACGGGCCTATGGCAACACAGCCTCGGTGAGGACAGCTTATTGTCAGCGGGCCGCGGTGCAATCTTCTTTTTGCTAGCGCTGGGCCTAATGGGCACACGTCGCCTGAGTGTGGTACTCACGGCACTGCTNTGCAGTGCGGCGGCGACCAGACTGGTGNGCGTTGGCACCACCACCGGGCTCACTGACTGGCTCGAAATNNTGATGCTGGTGATCTGNNTCAGTGTNTTGCTNTTACCGACAGACCNNCGCGGACCAGAACAGCCGGNGACGTAATGCGCTGTCTGGATACGCTGGACACCCCGCTGGGGACACTTCAGATCGAGGCCACNGNGCGCGGGCTATGCGGCATNTGGTTTCCTTCCCGCTCGNTTAATCAAGGGCCGANCTCCGGGAAAAACAGGGTCATTNCNCTGGCCAAGCAGGAGCTCAGCGCGTATTTCGCAGGCGACCTGACAACATTTTCAGTGCCCNTNGATTGGCAAGGTACCCGATTTCAGGAATCAGTATGGCAGGCACTGCTGGCAGTACCCTACGGCGAGACGGTGACCTACGGCGATGTGGCCAGAGCTATCGGCAAACCGCGCTCGTCTCGGCCCGTCGGCGGTGCAGTGGGGAATAACCCCCTTCCCATCATCGTGCCCTGTCACCGCGTCATCGGCAGTGACGGCAGCCTTACGGGGTTTACGGGCGGACTCGATATCAAGATCCGGTTGCTGGAACTTGAAGGCCACAGCATCGACTAGGGATTACGCGTTCAAGTCAGGAATGATGGCGTCTTTGAGACGCTCAATAGACTCCTTCAAGCGCAGCTTCTCTTTCTTCAATCGCTGCACCAAGAGCTGGTTTTGCCAGGGTCGCGACTGGAGCTCAATAATCTTTTGATCCAGCGTACGGTGCTGTATTTGCATCAGCGCCAGCCGCTCAGCGGGAGTGAGCTCCTCGTTGGCGGCTGATTGATCTGGTCCCAAGCGTTCCGTCATNACCTGCTCTGCACTTNCNCTNTGGGAAATCTAACTGGGGNNCTGTGACGCTGACAAGCATCTCNTGCNTCACNNTCGCNANAANATCACNNGNGTTGNCCCANCGCTGAGCNCGCTCTGATCGCNGATAGCGCNCCNCAACCCGGGCCTGTTCAGTTGAAATCCGGATCNGGTATGAGNCCGACNTAGTCAATGNGAGCATCNCCCGCCGCNACAAATTTNGGTGCNTTCAGGCTGTCCCACTGGTTGTAACGGACTGGGNCGCCCTCCANCGTCGTCACTNNACCCCCGGCCGCTCTGACNAGCGCGTCGCCGGCCGCCAANTCCCACTCGTAACAGGGCGAAGTCCGCGGATACACATCGGCNACCCCCGAGGCNAGATCACAAAATTTNAGCGCACTGCCNGAATTTGAGCGNTCAGCGCCCTCAGCCAGACCCGACAGTTTNNTCAACATCATCTGCACNCGCTCTTCGCGATGCCTGGCGCTGGCGCACATAACCAGCGGTTGATNGGGATCCAGCGNGCGAGTAGCGAGCGTTTCGNTGGGCCCNTCTGANAAAAGCGGGAAGCGACGAGCGCCCCAGCCNGGGACGCCAAGGTNCAGANAGCCACGGTTGGGCGCAGCGATCAGGCCCAACACTGCCTCGGCATCAACAATCAGGGCGATGTTGACAGTGAATTCACCCGTTCCCTCCAGAAATTCACGGGTGCCATCGAGGGGGTCTATCATCCAGCAGCAAGGCCAGTCGCGGCGGCCGATCAATTGCTCCAGTGTCGACTCCTCNGATAACACCGGTATTGCCGGAGTGAGGCTGGTAAGTGACTCGCAGATCAACCGNTGCGATGCGTGGTCGGCGTCAGTTACCGGGCTCGCATCTGACTTTTGACTGACCGCGACCTCACCCGATTTTGCATAGAGATCGAGAATGTTCTGTGACGCGTCCCCCGCTAACACCCGGAGCGCCTCAAGCAAACGNTTAAAAGACAGGGCGGTGTCGCGCAACATTCCGTCGAGCGCAGGGTTGCCGCTATAGTGAGTATCGTTCATCTATATAGGGTAGCACCCGATGCCACTGACTGTAGCCTCCTCCCTGTCGGTAACGAGTGTTGATTGGTCTGGGCTGGACACCATTCTGTTGGATATGGACGGGACCATCCTCGATCTGGCTTTCGATAATCATTTTTGGGGCACCGTCATTCCCCGCGAATGGGGGCTAAAACGAGGTTTGGATACCAACACTAGCCAGCAGAGGCTCGCACCCGTGTTCGCCAACGAGCAGGGCAAGTTAAACTGGTACTGTCTGGATTTTTGGGGCGACACACTGGGGCTTGATATCCCGGCCATCAAGGCTCAGTACACTGACGGCATCCGCTGGCGACCTCAGGCAGAAACTTTTTTACGGCAACTGCAGGCCAGTCATCTAGACGTTGTGTTGATCACCAACGCCCATCCCCTGACGCTGGAGATGAAAGCCGAGCGATTGCCGATTGCCCAGTGGTTCGACAAAATGATCAGCTCTCACGACTATGGCGCACCGAAAGAGACCCCCGCATTTTGGAACGCATTGATGGGCGAACGCCCNTTCAACNCTGAGCGAACGCTTTTCATGGACGATTCGGAACACGTNCTNGATTCNGCGAAGGCATTTGGNNTCGCAGNCCTNATCACGCTGCGACAGCCNGACTCGACNGTNCCGCTNNGAGAAGTNACNCGTTTTCCTGCGATCCATCATTTCGACGAGATATCAGAAGGATTGCCCCGCATTGACTGACAGTATGCAAAGCAGCAAAAAAGTGCGCATCGACAAATGGCTGTGGGCAGCCCGGTTTTATAAAACCCGCACGCTGGCCAAGACGGCCATCGAGGGCGGCAAAGTGCAGCTGGCCGGTCAGCGCGTCAAGGTATCGCGGGAGGTCTCGCCGGGCGATATCTTGCGGATCCGCCAAGGTTGGGATGAGCGTGAGGTGACAGTGCTCGCTACGAGTGAGCAGCGACGTGGCGCGCCCATTGCCCAGACGCTCTATGAAGAGACTCAGGACAGCCTAGATCGAAGGGAGCGGGCCGCAGAGGCGCGCAAGGCAGCGGGCGCCATGGCGCGCCCCACCCAAAAGCCTGGCAAGCATGAACGCAGAGCGCTTGAACGATTGAGAAAGCAATTTGATACGCCCTGAGAGGCCGTAGATTTAGACGCCGCTGGTATGAGTAGTTGGGGTATGATCCTGTCCATGATCGAGGAACTGCCGACAAACCGACCCGACACTCCCCTGCTGGACACGGTCTCGAGCGACTTGGCCGCACTGAGTGACCTCAGCACCCAAGAGCTGGTCAAACTGGCCGAGGAGCTCCGTCACGATTTGCTGTATTCGGTCGCAGGAACGGGGGGGCACTTCGGCGCCGGGCTGGGAGTGGTCGAGTTAACCGTCGCCCTGCACCACGTCTTCAACACGCCACACGATCGCATAGTGTGGGATGTCGGTCACCAGACATATCCGCACAAAATCCTGACCGGTCGCCGCGAGCGCATGACGAGCATGCGTCAGTTAGAGGGCCTGTCGGGATTCCCAAAAAGGTCAGAGAGCCCCTTCGATACGTTTGGTGTCGGGCACTCCTCAACCAGTATTTCTGCAGCGATGGGCATGGCCCTCGCCGCTCAACGTCAGGGCATTGATCGCAAGGTGATCGCCGTGATCGGAGACGGTGCGATCACTGGCGGCATGGCCTTTGAAGCGCTCGCCCACGCCGGGCACGAGCGCCCAAACATGCTGGTGATTCTGAATGATAATCAGATGTCCATCGGCCACAACACCGGTGGCCTAGCGACCTACTTTGCCAAGATATGGGCCAGCAAAACGTACACCGCGCTGCGCGAGGGCTCGAAAAAAATCCTTGGGCATGTTCGGGGCGCATGGGATCTGGCGAAGAAAACCGAAGAGCATATGAAGGGGATGGTCGCACCTGGCACCATGTTCGAGGAACTTGGCTGGCACTATATTGGCCCCCTCGACGGACACGATCTGCCGCAATTGGTTGGCACACTCAATGTAATGGCAGAACTCACGGGACCTCAGTTCCTGCATATCCGTACTGTGAAGGGTAAGGGCTTCGCGCCGGCAGAGCGAGATCCGATCGGGTATCACGCGATCAACAAATTGGAACCGGCCAAACCCGCCGAGACCACCGCCCCCACCAAACCCAAGCCACCTAAATATCAGGACGTGTTTGGAAAATGGCTCTGTGATCTGGCGGAACGAGACGACCGCGTGGTCGGCATCACGCCAGCGATGTGCGAAGGATCCGGGATGGTGAAATACGCCCAACAATTTCCTGATCGCTTCTTCGATGTCGCCATTGCAGAGCAGCACTCGGTCACCTTGGCGGCGGGAATGGCATGTGACGGGCTCAAACCCGTGCTCGCCATCTACTCGACCTTCCTCCAGCGGGGTTACGACCAGCTGATACACGATGTCGCGCTACAGGGCCTGGACGTCACCTTGGCCATCGATCGTGCGGGCTTGGTCGGTCAGGACGGCCCAACTCATCATGGCACCTTTGACCTCTCGTATCTCAGGTGTATCCCGAATATGGTGATCGGAGCACCCAGCGACGAAAACCAGTGCCGGCAGATGCTGCAGAGCGCCTGGCTGCACGATGGCCCGGCGGCCGTGCGTTATCCCCGCGGCGAGGGTGTTGGCGTCGCGATCGACAGTGGATTGTCGACCATCGAGATCGGCAAAGCAAATGTCGTCAGAGAGGGTAGCGGCGTGGCCATTCTGAACTTTGGGGTGCTACTTGATCAGGCACTGGCCGCAGGGGAAGCTCTGGGCGCGACGGTTGTCGACATGCGTTGGGTGAAGCCCCTCGACGAAGCTGTGATTTTGAGTTTGGCGGCGCAGCATCAATGCCTGATTACTTTTGAAGAAAACGCCATTGCAGGTGGCGCGGGAAGCGGCGTGGCCGAGTTCCTGACGAGAGAGGGCGTCAACTGCGCCATCCGGCATATCGGCATCCCTGACGCTTTCATTGCTCACGCAGGACAGGGAGAGTGCCGACAGTTGGCCGGGCTGACCGCCGACGCCATCATTGCGGCCGCCGGAAACGCTGCCGTGACGGTTTTGGCGCCACCAAGCCAGCAGGCTGTATAACCCCGGGGCACTGCGAGAAGTTAGCGTGAGTAAAACATCCCAGAAGAAGGACTCGCCCAGCATCACCGAGCAAATGACTGCGCTGAGTGAGCTGGTGGAGCAGCTCGAAGACCCCGAGATTGAGCTCGAAGCGGCTTTGGTGCTCTACGAAAAAGGGGTGAAGCTTAGCGGCAGCATTCAAAAGACCCTCGAATTGGCTGAACAACGTGTCGCGCAGGTCGCGGCGGATGGGTCCTTATTGGAGGAGGACGGTCCGGCGGAAGAGCCCTGAACCCGATGGAACCTTTTGGCTGGCTAGACTGTCCCGACCCGCGGCTTGGCGAGGCGCTCGCCTACCTTGCTGAACGCCCCGGGAAGCAACTTCGACGCCGTCTCACCGCCCTCTGCGCAGAGTTAATTGCCGGCAAGCCGCTCGTCTCCGCTGATGCCGCCGGGGAAGCCATTGAACTCCTGCACACCTACTCTCTGGTGCATGATGATCTTCCCGCCATGGATGACGATGATCTCAGGCGCGGGCAACCCACACTGCATCGCGCGTTCGACGAGGCGACCGCCATACTTGCGGGGGATGGATTACAGGCTGCCGCTTTTCAGCGACTTGCTGAGATTGAAGAATTGAGTGCCGAGCAGCGACTCGACATCATTCAAGTCCTGAGCGCTGCGGTGGGATTTCGCGGCATGGTCGGAGGGCAGGCGCTGGACCTCGCCGCGGAACACCAATCTGTCTCAGTCGATGCTCTGCGAGAAATTCATCATCTGAAGACGGGTGCGCTGATCGCAGCGGCCGCAGAAGCCGGCGCGATTTGCGCCAATGCATCGACTGCGCAACGCGCCGCTCTTGTCGTCTTTGCCAAAGCCATTGGACTGGCGTTTCAGGTGACCGACGATGTTCTGGACGTCACGGGAGACAGCGCTTCACTCGGTAAGACTGCAGGTAAAGATGCCCGGGCAGAGAAATCGACCTATGTCAGCACGCTGGGACTGACGGGCGCGAAAGAAGAAGCGGACCGGCTCCTACATGAGGCGCTTGAAGCTCTGTCAATATTCGGTAGCGAAGCCGATCCCCTGCGCGGTCTGGCGCAGCAAATGGTGCACCGGAACGCTTGACCGGGTGGCATCAGCTCAGATCGCTGCCAGCACAATGGCGGACAGGGTCAGGCAAAGACCGGCCATGACACCTGCCATCAGATCGTCAGCCACCACGCCCCATCCGCCGGATAATGATCGCTCCAACCAGCTAACAGGGCAGGGCTTGGCAATATCAAAAACACGGAACAGGGCGAACGCTCCTAACAACAGCCATCCCCTATGTTCGATGGGTAAGGGGATCAGTGTCAGAGGAATCAACACGGCTAACCACAGACCAACGACTTCGTCGATCACGATCGCGGGATGATCCGCCACCCCCCAGCGCCGCCCCGCCTCTTCAGCAGACCAGATCGCCACACAGACGGCTCCACTCCATGCCCACCAATGAATCGTTGCGGCAACTCCCAAGCTAGGCAGAAGGCAGAGTGCGGTAAAAAGACTACCGACAGTACCGGGAGCAAAAGGCGACAGCCCCGAGCCCAGCCCACTGGCGATCAATGTTGCCAGCCCGTCAATTTGCGCACGAGCGGCGTCTGGCGCGTCAGTCTGTGAAATGGTCGTAGCCCGATTGCTGCGGCGTCACGGCACAGCTTACCCCGCTGCCGGCGACCACACGACCAATTTCCGTGCAGCCAGCGGGCACGATTGAATTGGGCGGCAGCGTGAACAGCAACTCATAATCGTCTCCCCCCGACAGGGCCCATCGAAGACTCTGTTCCTGATCGGGCAGGGCACGCAACGCACCCGAGAGCGGCAGTCGGTGACAATCGATATCGATCGCGACCTCACTGGCATCGGCGATGTGCGCTGCATCTGCCAATAACCCGTCAGAGACATCAATCGCCGCCGATGCCACCGCGCGCAACGATTCTCCGAGCGCCAGCCTCGCCATGGGTCGCGCGAATCGCCCCATTAGAGCATTGTAAACCACAGCGTCGCTGATCGAAAGATCACCGCGCAGCGTCGCCAGACCTGCGGCTGCATCGCCGAGGGTGCCGCTCACACAGACGCGGTCCCCCTCTCGAGCCCCGCTGCGTTTCAGGTATGCGGCTTTTGGGGTCGAGCCAATGACGGTCACCGTCACCGACAGAGGCCCCCGCGTGGTATCCCCGCCCACGAGAGGCAAACCGCTCTGCTCGCTGGCATCTTTCAGCCCATCAACGAAGGCGGTCAACCAACCTTCATCGACAGAAGGCATTGTCAGCGCCAGAAGCATCCCTGCGGGTGCGGCGCCCATCGCCGCCAAGTCGCTTGCCGCTGCCATCACACTTCTGAAGGCGATATCTGCGGGAGGCATGCCGGGCAGAAAATGGACGCCTTCAGCAGCGGTGTCGATAGAAGTATGCAGAACGTGGCCCTGCGGCACGCTGAGCACGGCGGCGTCATCACCCACACCCAGCCTGACGGCGGCCCCGGCGTCCATACCCGAGAAAAATCGGTCTATTAACGCAAATTCCCAGATTGCCATTAGCCGCGTGGCGCGAGCTCGACCTGGCGTAACTCCCGCGCGACCTTGTCGAGCACGCCGTTGATATAACGATGCGAATCCGTTGCACCAAATTTTTTAGCGAGGGCGACAGCTTCGCTGATCACAACCTTGTAGGGCACGTCAATTCGATCCCGGAGTTCGAAGGTGCCGAGACGGAGCAGATTCCGCTCAATCGGGTCCAGCTCGTCGAGCGTCCGATCGAGAGCGGGCTCGAACAGTGATTCGAGACCCTCTACGTCATGGACCACCCCTCTCAGTACGGCGCTGAAGTACTCTCCGTCGGTATGCCTGAAGTCATTATCCACGCGAAATTCAGCCTCGATGTCAGAGGGGCTTGCACCAGAGAGAGTCCATTGATAAAGCGCCTGCAGCCCATAATGCCGGGCCTTGCGTCGCTGAGCGGCGAGAGCATTGTGTTCCGCCATCAGCTCCGCAGCGCCCTGATCAGATTGACCATTTCTACCGCACTCAAGGCAGCCTCAGCGCCCTTGTTCTCGTCATTCTCTGCCGACCGTTCCTCAGCTTGGGCCAAGGTGTCGACTGTCAGCACACCAAAGGCCACTGGCTTGCCCGAATTGAGGGCCACTTCGCCAATGCCGCGCGCGCACTCCCCCGCCACATATTCGAAATGAGGTGTACCACCGCGGATGACTGCGCCCAATGCAATGACCGCATCACAATCACCGCGCTCTGCAGCGGCTTTGCAGGCCAGGGGAATCTCAAAGGCACCGGGCACAGTTACCACCCTGATCTGGTTATCGGTAATCCCCACACTTCGCAGTGCTTTCATCGCGCCACCCAGTAAGCCGTCTACGATCGCCGTGTTCCAGCGAGTCACCACGATGACATAGCCTCCATCGTTACCTGACAGCTGCTCGGCGGAGTTATCGATTCCTTTACCTGACATACCGCATCATTCCTCAAAGGCCTTCGGATTCGGGTGGCGCGACGAACTCGATCACCTCGAGTCCGAAGCCCGCGAGCGCATTGTACTTGAGGGGCGCGCCCATCAACTTGATTTTACCGACGCCCAGATCACGCAGTATCTGCGCGCCCATCCCAATCTGATTGTAGGCATCCGGACTGCCGGAGAGATCAGCCTCTGGCGCCCCCAACAGCCTATCGATACCTGAAATCAAATCCTCGGCAGTCTCGGGCTTGCTGAGTAACACCAGCACACCCGCGTCAGCTTCAGCGATGGCGCGAAGGCTGGCGTCAAACGACCAGGATGCATGGCCCTCAATTGTCGTCCCTATCAGGTCGCGAAACACCGCCGTCACGTGCACCCGCACCAGCGTAGGGTGACCTGCGCGAATATCACCAACAGTCAAGGCCAGGTGGACCCGCTTATGGATGGTGTCCTGATAAGCCGTTACCTTAAATTGACCGTAGCGACTTTGAAGCACCCCACTTCGAACGGTGCTCACCGTCTTCTGATTCGCCAATCGATACGTCACCAGATCTGACACCCGGCCAACCACCACATCATGCCGCTCGGCGAACTCGGCCAGGTAGTCACCGCTGGCAACAGCACCCTCTCCATCCAATACTTCTGTAAACACGGCAGCCGGCGTCAGGCCGGCAAGCGTTGTCAGGTCAACGGCCGCCTCGGCAGGCGCCGTGCGAGTCAATACGCCCCCGGCCGCTGCCGCAATCGGGAAGATGTGTCCAGGCTGAACCAGATCCGATGGCTGACTGAGTGCATCGACCGCCACCTGAACCGTTCTCGCCCGATCCGCTGCCGATATACCGGTATCAATGCCAGTAGCTGCCTCAATAGACAGCGTGAAGGGCGAAAGCGAGTCATCGCCCTCCACCATCAGAGGCAGCTCAAGCTCCTCGCAACGCTGGGGTGTCAGAGCCAGACACACCAAGCCACGTGCCTGACGCGCCATAAAAGCAATATGGTCTGCCTGACAATGCTCTGCTGCCGTCATGACAAAACCCGTCACGCCCCCCGCGCTGTTGTCGTTCAACAGGAGGCAGCTTTGCCCGTGCCGCAGCTCGCTGAGCAATTTGTCTATGTCGGCGAAATCTGCCATCTCGCTATGACTCGGCATTGTCGGCATCGACCTGCATCATCCGCTCCAGATAACGCGCAATGACATCCACCTCGAGATTCACG
>PAGS01000088.1 GCA_002705465.1 Halieaceae bacterium | reverse complement strand
GCCCCTTTTTGGGTGATTGGAACCGCGAGCGCTATGACTTTGGTACGCGGGCAGAACTCATCGCCGCGGTAGAGGCCGTGTCTCTCGAGGACCTCCGAGGATACTACCGGGAGACGGTGTTGAGCGATTCACCCAGCCGTATTCTGATACAGGTGCGTGGCGAGCGCTGGCAGGCGGATCCCTTTGCTTCGATCGAGGGTGCAACTGTAGTGACGAGCGTGGAGGACTTTCACGCGACGATGCCAACGCAACCTTTGAACTGAATCGTGCATGGGCGCTGGCTGGGCGGCACAGTATGAATTTGGCTGACTGTTACAATACCCAACAATTTCGCCGGCTGGCAAAGTCGCGTTTGCCCGGCCCGATTTTCCATTATATCGACGGTGCGGCTGATGATGAAGTCACCTACCGGCGCAATACTGAAGCTTATGAATGCTGTGATCTCGTGCCCAACGTGCTGGCAGGGGTTGAGGAGGTCGATCTCTCGACCACGGTGATGGGTATCCCCATTGATTTGCCCCTATTTCTGTCTCCCACGGCACTGCAGCGTTTGTTTCATCATGAGGGCGAGCGGGCGGTTGGCCGAGCGGCAGAGGCATTCAACACCCTGTTTGGCATCTCCAGTCTGGCCACCGTGGGGATTGAGGAAATCGCCGAAACAATCCGGACGCCGAAGATTTTTCAGCTCTACTATCACAAAGACAAGGCATTGACTTGGAGCATGATTGATCGCTGCCTAGATGCGGGGTTTGACGCCCTGGCGCTGACAGTGGACACCATTGTGGGCGGTAATCGAGAGCGAGACCTATGGACGGGTTTTACCTCGCCGCCCAAGCTCACGCCCTCGAGCCTGCTGAGCTTCGCCACACATCCGAGCTGGACCCTCAATTATCTCCTCCGTGATCCTTTTCAACTCTCCAATCTGAAGGATCATGTGGCAGAGGGGTCCAACATCAGTATTTCTGTGTCTGACTATTTTTCGACGATGCTGGATCAGTCCATGGACTGGGATGCCGCCGCGGAAGTCCGGCGGCGATGGGGCAAGGCCTTTTGCCTGAAGGGCATCATGTCGGTAGAAGATGCCCATAGAGCAGTCGATATTGGCGCTGACGCGATTATGGTGTCCAACCACGGGGGACGACAGCTCGATGGGAGTCGAGCGCCTTTCGATCAGCTGGCTGAAATCGTGGATGCGGTCGGCGATCAGATTGATGTGATCTGTGATGGCGGCATTCAGCGGGGCACTCATGTACTCAAAGCGCTGTCAGTCGGGGCAAAGGCGTGCTCCGGAGGTCGTTGGTACCTCTATGCGTTGGCGGCGGCGGGAGAGGGGGGTGTTAAGCAAGCACTTACTAACTTGCAAGCCGAGCTTTTGCGGGACATGAAGCTCATGGGCGCGCGTTCACTGGCGGATCTGGGCCGACACAACCTGCGGTATCGCTAGCGGCGTTAACACGGTGTTGTCTTACAGCGGGACTTTTCTAAGGCTCGACTTCAGCCTAAGCGCTCGGGTTCCCCGCTAACGCCCATCGCAGCGGTTCGCCCCACGACAGGCCTGCCGTCGGCGAGCGGCTCTTTTAGCCCTCTATTAGTCCCATTTCATCGACAAATATTGGGTTCTATAAAGAAACTATATTACATGATCTCCGCGAACTTGGTATGTTGACGCCAGAATGACGTGAATAAAATAGTTCTTTTATAGAACCTAAGAGAGCCTTGAGTAGTTGGTAATCGCTTGTCTCATGCATTCGCAAACAAGACTTGGGGCGAAGCGCGATTAAGGGGGGGGGGGGTTGTGAGTCAGTTGGAAGCCACTGAAGTTGAGGAATGGACAGAGTCGCTCGATTCGGTATTGAGGGTGAATGGTCCCGCGGCCACCAGCCAGCTACTCAGGCACCTCTCCGAGCACGCGCAAAGCGCCCGCGTCCCGCTGCCCAGCGCCATTACGACACCGTTTCGCAACACCATCTCGCCGCAGGATGAGCGGTCCATGCCGGGCGATCTGTTTATGGAGCGCCGTATCCGCTCTTTGGTGCGATGGAACGCGATGGCGATGGTGATGCGCGCCAACGACAACGAGGACGGACTCGGCGGACATATCTCAAGCTTCTCATCGAGCGCGACGCTCTACGACGTCGGGATGAATCACTTTTTTCGAGGCACTGCCAATGGCCACCCCGGCGATTTGGTTTATTACCAGGGGCACAGCGCGCCGGGTATGTATGCGCGATCCTATCTCGAGGGCGTGATTAGCGAGGCGCAACTCGAAAACTTTCGTCGCGAAGTGGGTGGGCAGGGGCTGTCCTCCTACCCGCATCCCTGGCTCATGCCTGACTACTGGCAGTTTCCAACTGTTTCGATGGGGCTTGGACCGATACAGGCGATTTATCAGGCCCACGTCATGAAATATCAGAGTAAGCGGGGACTCGTAGATCATCGTGACCGCAAAATCTGGTGCTTCCTCGGAGACGGCGAGTGCGACGAGCCCGAGTCACTGGGTGCGATTGCGCTGGCAGGTCGGGAGCGCCTCGGGAACTTGCACTTTGTCATCAACTGCAATTTGCAGCGCCTTGATGGTCCTGTCAGGGGTAATGGCAAAATCATTCAGGAACTGGAGGGTGTGTTCAGAGGAGCGGGCTGGCACGTCATCAAAGTGGTGTGGGGACGCAAATGGGATCCATTGATCGAGCGCGATCAAAGCGGGCTGTTGCAGAAAATCATGGACGAAGTCTGTGATGGGGAGCTTCAGAACTGCAAATTCAATGGGGGTGCCTATACCCGCGAACATTTCTTTGGCAAATATCCGGAAACCCTCGAGTTGGTGAAGGATTTGAGCGATCAGGACATCATGTACCTCAATCGCGGCGGTCATGACCCCTACAAGGTCTACGCGGCCTACGCGGCAGCCTGTGAGGAGGTGGAGCGACCCACCGTCATTCTGGCCATGACGGTCAAGGGATATGGCACCAGTGAGGCGGGCGAAGCCAGTAACGAAACCCATTCTCTGAAGAAGCTCGATCTCAAAAGTCTGCAGGCCTTTCGGGATCGCTTTGGCGTGCCGATCAGCGACAAGGATTTGAAGCGGGTGCCCTTTTATCGTCCCCCGGAGGACAGCCCTGAAATGCGCTACATGCGTGAGCGCCGCGCTGAGCTTGGGGGGAGCATTCCCGCGCGCCGCGCCCAGTCTCACGCCTTGCCTGCGCCCCCCCGGAGCGCCTTTGGGGGTCAGCTAAAGACCTCGGGCAAGCGCCAGATCAGCACCACTATGGCATTTGTCAGGATTCTGTCGACGCTGCTCAAAGACAAGCATTTTGGGGACCGGGTAGTCCCCATCGTACCGGACGAGGCGCGCACTTTTGGTATGGAGGGCATGTTCCGCCAAATGGGGATCTACTCGTCCGTTGGCCAGCGCTATACCCCGCATGACTCAGGCGGGATTCTGTATTACAAGGAGGCCGAGACGGGTCAAATTCTTGAGGAGGGTATCAACGAGGCCGGCGCGTTTGCCGCCTGGCTCGCGGCGGCCACTTCCTACAGCGTCTCGGACTTCCCGATGGTGCCGTTCTATATCTTCTACTCCATGTTCGGTTTTCAGCGTATTGGCGATCTGGCCTGGGCGGCGGGTGACAGTCAGGCGAGGGGCTTTTTGATTGGGGCGACTGCTGGCCGCACGACTTTGAACGGCGAAGGACTCCAGCATCAGGATGGCCACAGCCACCTGATCGCGGCAACTATTCCCAATTGCCTGAGCTACGACCCGGCTTATGCCTATGAGCTGGCGGTCATTGTTCAGGACGGCATGCGGCGTATGTTTGAAGAGGGGGAGAACTGCTTCTACTACATCACCACAATGAACGAGAACTATGTGCATCCGGACATGCCCGATGGCGTTGAAGAGGGCATTGTCCGGGGCATTTACCGACTGCGATCAAGTCAACAGGCATCAGACTCCGTGGTTCAATTGCTGGGTGCGGGTGCCATTTTGCGGGAGGTTGAGGCTGCCGCAGATCTTCTCCTGAGCGAGTTCGGGATTGCTGCTCACGTCTGGAGCCTTACCAGCGTGAATGAGCTGGCACGAGAGGGTAATGACGTCGTTCGCTGGAACCGTCTGCATCCCGGAGAGACAGAGAAGGTGCCCTACCTCACGCAGCAACTCACTGGGCAGAAGGGTCCGTTTGTCGCCGCGACTGATTACCAGAAAGCGCATACGGATCAGCTGCGGGAATTCGTCCCGGGTCCCTTCGTCGTGTTGGGCACAGATGGATTCGGGCGGAGCGACACCCGGCAGGAGCTGCGGCAGCACTTTGAGGTGAGTCGGGAACACATTGCGTTTGCGGCGCTGAGGGCGCTGGCCGATCAGGGTGATCTGGAGCTAGCAGTTGTCGAGCAGGCGCTGTCTACCTTGGACATCAATGCCAGTAAACCCAACCCAATGCGCGTGTGAGCGTCAGGTAGGAGGCAGGACATGTCAGTAGCACCGATTAAAATCCCAGATATCGGCGGTGCCGAGGGAGCCGAAATCGTCGAGGTATTGGTCGCGCCGGGCGATGCCATTGAGGTGGAGCAGAGCCTGATCGTTGTCGAGTCAGACAAGGCCTCGATGGAAATACCCGCACCCCAAGCCGGTGTGGTGGCGGAGCTTCGGGTGGCGGTGGGTGATACGGTTTCCGAGGGTGATGTGATCCTGCTGCTCGAGGGTGTCCCCGAATCAACAGCCAGCGACGATACCGCATGCGGCGAAGACGCGCCGGCGCCAGTCGATGATCTCCAGAGCGGCGCAACCGCGACGAACGCTGCATCAAATGAGCAGCAGACCGCTAGCACGCAAACGTCAACTCCCGACACAATGAACGAGGTGACGTCCATCGACGTGGTGATTCCCGACTTGGGAAGCGACGAGGGTGCAGATCTGGTTGAGCTTCTGGTTGCGGTGGGCGCAAAGGTCGAGGAGGGCGACTCGCTGGTGTTGCTGGAGTCAGATAAAGCGTCGATGGAAGTGCCCTCGCCAGCCACAGGCATTCTCGCGGCCTGGCTGACCGACACGGGCGCCGCGGTGACAGAGGGAACCGTGATTGCAAGGCTCGAGGTGAGCGGGACTACCGAGGCACCGGCTACCCAGCAGCTTGATGCGACTGCCGCGGATCGCGCCGTGGGTCAGTCCCGGGCGGGGGATGATTCGCCCGCAGAGGCGGAGACTCTCTCCACTCCCATGGCGTCCCCTGCGGCCACCTCGGATCACGATATGATAGGGCATGTCGACTCGGCGTCCCGGTCTAGCCTAGCCGATGCGGCACCCCCACAGCAGTCCGGTTCTAATCAGGTTTATGCCGGGCCTGCGGTGCGCAAGCTGGCACGCGAGTTCGGCGTATCGTTGAGCAAGGTGCGTGGCACCGGCTCCCGGGGGCGAATTCTTAAAGAGGATTTGCAGCAATACGTGGCGGGCGCGCTGAGCGACAGCGCTGCCGCGGCGGGTGCGGGTTTGCCTGCCATTCCGGAACAGGACTTTGCGCGCTATGGTGCAGTTGAGCGCGTTGCGCGCACCCGAATTGACAAGGTCACCGCCACCAATATGGTGCGCTCCTGGCTCAACGTACCCCACGTCACACAATTTGACGATGCTGACATCAGTGATATGGAGCGCTTTCGCAGCGAGCTGAAAACCGAGGCGGCGGATCGTGGTGTTCGCTTGACGCCGCTGCCGTTTATTTTCAAAGCCTGTGCCGTTGCCCTGCGCGACCACCCCAAGCTCAAATCTTCCCTCGCAGATGGCGGCGACACACTGGTGATGAAGCATTACTGCCACATTGGCATGGCAGTGGACACGCCCGCCGGCCTAATTGTGCCGGTGATCCGCGACGCGGATAAAAAGTCGATTTGGGAGCTGGCGGCAGAGGTGGCGGCTGTGGCCGAACGCGCCCGAAATAAGCAGCTGAAGCCTGATGATATGCAGGGCGGGGTGTTTACGGTGAGCAGTCTGGGTGCCATCGGTGGCAGGGGGTTCACGCCGATTATCAACGCGCCAGAGGTCGCTATCCTTGGGGTAGGGCGTGCGACGGTTCAGCCAGTATGGGATGGCGAAGTCTTTCGACCCCACACGCTGTTACCTCTCGCGCTCTCTTATGATCATCGCGTTGTCAACGGCGGAGATGGCGGGCGCTTCCTGACCGAGCTCACCAGTCTTCTGGGCGACGTGAAACGCATGGTGATGTGATGCGGTCACCGCGCCAGTTTCGTGCCGCGGCGGGCAAGACAAGTTGTTTGGTGCAAACGGACTCACTATGCAGCGTGGGCCAAGTGGGTGGTGATGAGATGGTCGAGGCAAGACCATGACGGATGATGCCTGCTGCGAGCCCGGCGAATGTAAGAGTGGACGACTGCGAATCGGCGCTGTCGTCCTCGCTGCGGGGAAGGGCGCGCGGCTGGGTGGCCGTGCAAAAGGGTTGATTGAAATCGACGGTGAGCCGCTACTGCTCCGCGCTCTTCGCGTGTTGAGCGAAGTCGGCGTCGATGAAGTGGTGGTGGTGACTGGGCACTATCGCTCAGAGCTGACACCGTTATTGGCCCTGGCTCGGACGTTGTACGAGGGCAACCAACCCATAGAGGTCGTGCAACCGGTGGAGAGACACGCTCAGGGGGATTCTCTGCGCCTTGGTGTCGCGGGTCTCTCGGCAGAGCTTGACGCCATCATGGTGCTGCCAGTCGATATGCCAGCGCTGACGCGGCAGGATCTGATCGCTCTGATTGGCGCACACAAACACGCCGATGCGGGGATTGAGTTCGTCGGCCCAATGGTCGGAGCGCGCCCGGGTAACCCCGTGCTGTTCAGTCGGCGTATCGCTCTGCAAATAGAGCAGGGCGCGGGCGATTTTGGCAGCGGCGCCTGGCGCCACCAACGTCCGGACTGGCTACTGGAGTGGCAGACGGACAACCCCCATTACGTGACGGACATCGACACACCCGAGGATCTCGACCTCTGGGAGAAGTAAGCCCCGCTCAGTGGAGTTTAGCGATGGTTCAACTGCCTACCAATGGCCTCACACTTCTCTGACGCAGCGGCCGCGTGTGGCGGAACCATCGAGCGAAGCAGGGCCCCGGATAGCCTGAGACCGGGGTCGCTCTCGCCAGTTTGCCGTATTTAGAGCGCCTGAATCACGGCCCTTCCCGCCAGCGTGATCAGACACAGGCTGGAGAATGCAAACAGCGCAAAGCGCACCGGAATGGTATTGACGTTGGCCTGCCACAGGCTGTGTAGCACCCGGATTCCAGCATAGCCCCACGCAAGATTGACGCTGAGTGATGAGTTGTCGCCCATCAACGCGAGCATGATCACCACCGGATAAAAGACCGTGGGTTGCTCCACCAAGTGGGTGTAGTTGTGCGAGATCCAATTGGCCTTGGCGGAAAGCTGGCCCTCTGTATCGACCCCTCGAGCTCCGGCAGGCAGATTGCCTACTGTGATGCCCGCGGCGGCAAAGGCGGGCATTCGTCTGGCTATGAGCCAGAGAAAAACAACCATAGTCCAGCCGGCAAGGACTGCGGCGGGTGCGAGAATAGCGGTTTCGATTTGCATCGTTGTCTCCCAGAGCGAGTTTTCAGCGCCACATTCTCTTTATCAGGCGCAAATTTATGGTGCGGCCTGTGCGGATCAGTTCAGTGGCGCGCGCCCGGGAGTGTGCTACGAAAACCGCCCTGCATGCTAGACTTTGCCCTCGTTTTTCCGGAGCCCCTGCCATGGTGATTCAGCCCAAAGTCCGCGGCTTTTTGTGCACGACAACCCATCCCACTGGGTGTTTTGAAAACGTGCGGCGTCAGGCAGAGCACGTTCGCAGCAAGGGTGTTATCGCTGAGGGTCCAAAGCGGGTGCTGGTGTTAGGCGCCTCTACTGGTTACGGGTTAGCCTCCCGCATTACCGCGGCTTTTGGTTCCGGCGCATCGACTATCGGCGTCTTCTTCGAGAAACCGGGCACCGACCGCAAGCCCGGTACCGCCGGCTGGTATAACTCAGCGGGCTTCCACCAGTTGGCGGACGAGGCAGGCCTCTACGCAAAGAGCCTCAATGGTGACGCCTTCTCGGACGAGATGAAGACACGGGTGATCGACCTCATCAAGGCGGATCTCGGTCAGGTGGATCTGGTCGTCTACAGTCTGGCCGCACCGCGGCGGACCCACCCCGAAACAGGCGAGGTATTCACGTCAACGCTGAAACCGATTGGCCAAGCTACCACGCAGAAGGGCGTCAACACCGACAAAGAAGCCATTCAGGATTTTCCCCTCGAGCCCGCCACTCAACAGGAAATTGACCATACCGTCGCGGTCATGGGCGGCGAGGATTGGGAGATGTGGATCACCGCGCTGGCTGAGGCAGGCGTACTGGCCGAGGGTGCCAGGACAACCGCCTACACCTATATTGGCGAGAAGATTACCTGGGATATCTACTGGCATGGCACGATTGGTGCGGCGAAAAAAGACCTCGACCATCGCGTCGAAGGCATTCGCGAGACACTGGCTTCACTGGGTGGCGACGCGCGTGTGTCAGTATTGAAGGCGGTGGTGACGCAGGCGTCCGCTGCTATTCCTGCGATGCCAATTTACCTCGCGATTCTGTTCAAGGTCATGAAGGCGAGGGGGGTTCACGAGGGCTGCATCGAGCAGATCGACCGATTATTCCGTGAGCGACTTTATGGCGATGGTGAGCTGGATGAGGCAGGCCGATTGCGGGTCGACCAGTTGGAGCTCGACCCCGAGGTGCANGANGAAGTCGCGGGCATCTGGGAGCAGNTCGATACGGACAATCTCAAAANCCTCGCTGATTTCGACGGCTATCGACAAGAGTTTCTGCAGCTCTTNGGCTTCGGAGTTGATGGNGTGGACTACGACGCAGATGTGAATCCCGAAGTCGCAATTACGCAGCTGGTGNACTGACATGCAGCCCCACGGNGAGGTGAGAACGCTCTCNNNGCGAGTTCGCAGGATTGTTGCGCCCAATCCGGGTCNGATGACGGGGCCCGGCACCAANACCTANNTAGTGGGNGANTCAGACCTTGTACTGGTCGACCCCGGACCGGCAGTGGCCTCACATGTTGACGCCATNNTGNNCTGCGTGGGTGANCGGTTGCGCTANATCGCATGCACTCATACCCATCCGGATCATTCGCCTGCGGCGGCTGTGGTGGCGGACGNAACNGGTGCCGAGCTCATTGGCAGAACGACCGCCGACGATCGTCATCAGGATCTAAGCTTTCAGCCCGCCTCACAAATTGACGATGATGAGTGTATAGCAGGGCNGGACTGGACCCTGCGCGCGATCAGGACTCCGGGNCATGTCGATAATCACGTCTGCTANCTGCTCGAAGAAGAGGGGATGGTCTTTGCCGGCGATCACATTATGNACGGCTCTACAGTCGTGATCGTTCCCCCGGGAGGCAACATGGCGGACTACATCGCCTCGCTGCGTCGCCTGCTCGATTATCAGGTCAAGGTGGTGGCTCCCGGGCATGGCGAGTTGATTCAGGACTGTCGTGGCGAGGTTGAAAAGCTCGTCAGGCATCGCCTGATGCGAGAAGCCAAGGTGTTTGCNGCGCTGNACNAGCGACCTCAATCCCTCGATGAATTAGTCGTTAANGTGTATGACGACGTCGACCCGATNATGCATGAGTGGGCGAAGCTCTCGTTGCTGGCGCATCTCATCAAACTCGAGGGTGAAGGCAAAACACTGAAAGCGCCGGTAAGCGGCGCTNACCATTGGCAGCGCGCGGCGTAGNGCGCGTCACCTGCCCGGGTTGCTGACCCCCACTANGAGTCGGTACATTCCCCGCTCGGCTGCTGAGGAGAATAGACGGTAATGAATGGTTTGATGATGGATGTTCCGTTAACGATTACGTCGATTGTGCGGCACGCGGAGCGGGTACACGGTCACAAGGAGATTGTCTCGGTTACCCGNGATAACCCCCGTCATCGCTANACCTATCGTGAGTGCTTTGCACGCGCTCGCCAACTGGCTAANGCGATGCAGCGCTGGGAGTTGAAGCGCGGTGACCGCATCGCAACCTTGGCATGGAACGACTACCGGCANATGGAAACCTACTANGGTTCNGCCTGCTCGGGATTTGTTTGTCACACCATCAATCCACGGCTCTTTCCCGAGCAGATTGTCTACATCATCAACCACGCCGAGGATCGCTANGTNTTTCTCGACCCCGANTTTTGGCCGTTGATTGAGGGCATCGCCAGCCAGTGCGCGGGGGTTGAGGGCTGGGTGATTATGACGACCCGGGAGCATATGCCTGATNCCGATCAGGCCAACGTATTGTGCTACGANGATCTTGTGGCNNCACAAAGNGATGTCTTTGAATGGCCGGAGCTCGACGAGCAAGCGGCTTGCTCGCTGTGTTACACCTCCGGGACAACNGGNAATCCCAAGGGCGTGTTATACAGCCACCGCTCCACGGTGCTTCATACCTATGCCACGCTCATTCCTGATGCCATGAATATCTCCAGTGGTGACGTGATGTTGCCCATTGTGCCCATGTTCCATGTGAATGCCTGGGGCAATCCTTATGCCTGCCCGGTGGCTGGGGCGAAGATGGTCATGCCTGGCAATAAAATGGGTGATGGCCCGACGCTTGCCGCCCTGATTAACGAAGANGGTGTCACCATGTCAGCGGGTGTTCCCACGGTGTGGCTCAACCTNCTGGCGCATCTCCGGGATTCGGGCGAGCGCGTGGANTCGCTGACCCGCGTCGTGGTGGGTGGTTCGGCGTGTCCGCTCTCGGTNATGGAAGAGTTTGATACCTANGGTGTTGATACGCGCCACGCCTGGGGCATGACGGAGATGAGCCCGCTGGGGACGACAAATCACGCGGGTGGCCACAGAGAGCTTTATACCTCCGAGCAGTTTGCCGACCTGCGCACCAACGTGGGCACGCCGATCTGGGGTGTCGAGATCAAAATTACCGACGACGATAACAATGAACTTCCCTGGGATGGTGAGGCATTCGGCGCGCTGAAGGTGAGGGGTCCCTGGATTTGCTCGAGCTACTTCAAGTTGGATGGCTCTGACGGCCACGCCGAAGAGGGTTGGTTTGAAACAGGTGACGTAGCGACCGTGAGTCCCGGGGGGTTCGTGTCGATCACCGATCGCACCAAAGACGTGATCAAGTCGGGGGGGGAGTGGATTTCCTCTATCGAGGTTGAGAACGTGGCCACCGGTCACCCCAAGGTGGCGGAGGCGGCTGTCATTGGCCGCGTTCACGATAAATGGGGTGAGCGACCTTTACTCATTGTGGTGAAAGCGCCGGGAGAAGAGCCCTCAACAGATGAACTGAAATCTTTTCTGGACGGGAAGATTGCAAAGTGGTGGATCCCGGATGACGTTCAGTTCATCGACGAAATGCCCCACACCGCCACCGGTAAAATTCAAAAGACCGCGCTTCGCGATATGTTCGCCGATTACGCTTTCCCCGCGTGATTCTCTCGTGGGGCTCTGAGGGGTGGTGATCTTTGACTGATCAGGTGCGTCTCTCGAGCGGATGGATGGTTCGACATTGAGCAATTCGCACAGATCAGGGGCGTCTGCCGCCTCAACGCGGGTGGTCGATGTCATTATCCCGGTTTACTCAGGCCTCGCCGAGGTTAGGGCATGTCTTGAATCGCTGCTCTCTTCGCGCAGCGAATTACAGGGCGAGGTGATCGTTATCAACGATTGCTCCCCAGAGCCTGCTATTGATGAATTCTTGAGGAGTCTTGAGCGCGAATCTCGGATTACGCTCCTGGAGAATGATGAGAATCTGGGCTTCGTCAAAAGCTGCAATCGTGGGGCTGCTCTGCGGCCTGATAACGACTTCATTTTGCTCAACGCGGATACCGAAGTTCATGGCAACTGGTTAGACCGGATGGTCGCCCATGCAGACACTGCCAGTGATATCGCCAGCATCACGCCGTTCTCAAACAATGCCACCATTGCCAGCTACCCAAGGGAGGGTGCGAGACGGGAAACGCCGGCTGATATCCGGGTTGCTCAGATTGACGAGGCCATGTTGAGTGCCAATGCGGGTGAGTCGGTGCCCCTGCCGACGGCCGTTGGATTTTGCATGTGGGTCTCCCGCGCGGCGTGGCAAGCAGCCGGTGGATTCGACGAGCGCTTCGGGCGAGGTTACGGTGAGGAGGTGGAATTCTGCATGGCCACCGCAGCCAATGGCTGGCGCCACCTGTTAGCCTGCGATGTGTTTGTTTATCATGCGGGCGGCACCTCATTCGGCTACGAATCAGAGCGGCTGAAAGTAGAGGCACAGCAGATTATCGATGATCGCTACCCCCAATTTCCGGAGCTTGTGCAAGACTGGATCAGAGAAGACCCTGCGTTGGATGCGCGCGTTCGCTGCGATGTGCAGCTGCTTGGCCTGACTCATGCGCCGAGGATATTGCATGTCACCCACAACATGGGTGGCGGTGTGGAGCAGCATGTCAGAGATCTGGCAACGGCCTGCTCGGCAAAAGACAACTCGCTCCATTTGGTGCTCAGACCCTGGGGCGAGGACGGCTATCGGTTGGAGCGCATCGGAGGTGAGGGCGAGTTTCGCAAGCTGATCAATGCTGACGTTGCCCCGGGATTAGTCGCTCGTTTTCTCGCTGCATCCAGAATCCAACGGATGCATTTTCATCACTATGCTGGGGTATCTGACTGGGTATTATCACTGCCCGATGAAATCGGGCTCCCCTACGATGTCACCGTCCATGACTTTGTCTCGGTTTGCCCTCAGTTTCATTTTCAGGAGCCTTCTGGTCGTTACTGCGGCAGACCGTCAGAAGAGGGCTGCAATCGCTGCATAGCAGGACGGCCTAATCATTTAGGGCTGGACATCAGTGCCTGGCGTAGCCTGTTCTCCTCACACTTTGCAAAGGCGGAGAGGGTAATTTGCCCTACCCGCTACGTCGCACGGGTCATCGGCGAGTACTTTCCTACCGTCTCGCCAGAGGTGTTGGCCCACCCTGAACCCCGCTGCGGGATGCCTTCTGGATATGCGGAGCAAACGCGCTCCCGACTGAAGGTTGCGATCGTGGGCGGACTGTCGCCGATCAAGGGGGTCGATTTGGTGGAGGCGGTGATCGGGCTGGCGGAATCACGCGAGCTGCCTGTCGACTTCGTGGTCGTCGGTTTTACGACACGGCCGCTCTACAACGGCTGTCGTGCCGCTGTTACCGGGCCATATTCCCGCGCGGAGCTCCCCCACATTCTCGTGAGAGAGCGGCCGGACTGCTTTTTGTTCCTGCCTCAAATTCCCGAGACTTTTAGTTACACCCTGTCCGCGTGCCTCGCGACCGGGCTTCCCATTATCGCGAGGTCGCTGGGCGCCTTTGAGGAGCGTCTCGAAAATATCGCGAGAGCGCATTTATTGCCGGCGGACGCAAACGCGCAGGCCACGCTTGATCTGATCATGGCGCAACAACCCGCCTACGACACCGTGATCTCGCGTGCAGTTGAGACACATACGGGTGACACGCCGGAGGATGCGTATCTCGCGCATTACCTAGCGCCTTTATCACCGACCATCGAAGCGGATCTGGAGGGTCTTTCAATCACGTTAAGTGAGATGGACAAGGCTGATGCACCCAGAGGTATTCCCGCGCCGCCCATCGATGAGCTTTTGGATGCCGCACTAGTGCAGCGCACTGATGAGCACCAGGCAGAGCTGCGCAGGCAGGTTGAGCACAGTGTCCATAAGATGCAGCAGCAGACGGATCATCTTCGAGCCAAGGGTGGGGAGGTGGCTCACCTTGAGTCAATGATCCACGAAGTCAAAGATGCGAGCCAGCGCGAGGAAAACCATCTCAAATTCGAGATCGCTGCAGGCCTTCAAGCCAGGGCAGACGAAGTGGCGCATCTGGAGTTAGTGATCCATGAGTTAAAAAACGCTAGCCAGCGTGAAGAAACTCATCTCAAATCCGAAATCACCGCATTGCAATTGTCAACAGAGCGTGACGTGGAGCATTTGCAAGGGCAGGTCGCCAGGCTCACCGCCGATACGGATAGCTTGCAGACCGCGTTGGAGCAGTCCATGGGTGACGCCCGGCAGTTTGCGGCCGAGGCGGAGTTTTGGCAGGCGCATGCTCGGCTGCTCGAGGGCAGCACACTGTGGGTGATGATGACTCCCGTGAGGAGGGTGCTGCACCTCAGCAAACTACTATTTTATCGGCCAAGTCTGAAAGTCTTGCGCTTCATCAGAAAGGGGTTGCTCTTCTGTCGATACCATTTTGCGATGGGCGGTTGGAGAGGATTGGGCGTCGCCGCAGGACGGCGCCTCCAGCGCTTGCAACACCGTCAGGTGCTCGAGCGACCCTCACCCGATTCGCGGTCATCGATCGTGCCTGATCTTCAACAGCCGCCGCTTGCCCTTGAGACCTGCACTGAGCCCGCGTTAACGGTTGTGATTCCCTGCTATGGCCAACACGAGGTGACGGCGCAGTGCCTGCAGTCCATTGCATCGTTCCCGCCATCCGTGCCTTATGAGGTTTTGGTGGCTGACGATGCGTTTGCAACGCCCTTTGACCCTGCGCAATTTGACCTGACGGGTGTGACTGTCTTGCGCGCTGAACAAAATCAGGGCTTTTTGCGCAACTGCAATACAGCGGTGTCAGTGAGCTCGGGTGATCGTGTTCTACTCCTCAACAATGACACCATGGTGCTTGAGGGTGCGGTTGATGCGCTATGGCAAACATTTGAGCGTTTTGAGGGTGTTGGCGCGGTAGGTGCGAAACTCCTCTATCCGAACGGGCGACTGCAGGAGGCCGGGGGTATCATCTGGCGGGATGGGTCGGGTTGGAACTGGGGTCGTGACGAGAATGCGGATGCGCCGAGGTTCAACTACGTGCGCGACGCGGACTATTGCTCCGCGGCCGCCCTCATGGTCGACAAGGCGCTCTGGAATACGGTGGGTGGGTTCGACCCGCGATTCGCGCCCTGCTACTACGAGGACACGGATCTTTGTTTTGCCATCAGACGGCAAGGCAAGCGCGTGCTCTATCAGCCGGCGGCAGAGGTATTGCACTTTGAGGGCGTAAGCCACGGCACGGATATTTCAGAGGGCGCCAAGGCCAATCAGGCCCGGCACCAGGTCACCTTTGCGCAAAAGTGGCGCCGGGAACTCGCCTTCCACGCTCCCAATGGGGAGCGGCCGTATCGAGAGGCCGATCGCNGCGCACGGGCGCGCATTTTGTGGCTNGAAGCCTGCGTGATTACCCCGGATCAAGATTCNGGTTCATTGCGCACGTTGAGATTACTGCGACTGCTTTTGAAGCTGGGGTGTAAGGTGACGTTCGCGGCTGACAATCTGTTGGCGGATGAACCCTATGGCCAGCAACTGCGCGACGAGGGCATTGAGGTGTTGCATGCGCCTCACGTCAGATCCATGGGTGAGTATTTGCGCGACCATGGTGGCCTCTATGACGTGGTCACGCTGTGCCGACATTACATCGCGATTCAACACGTTGATCTGCTCAGGGAACACCATCCCGACACGCAGATCTGGTTCGATACCATTGACCTGCACTATCTTAGGCTGCGGCGTCAGCATGAACTGGATCAATCGCCCGCCACCCTCAAGATGGCCGAGATGGCCTACCATGAAGAGTGTGAGGTAATCAGTAAATCTGATCTGACAATTGTCGTCAGTGAAGTCGAAGTCACGGAACTGGCCAACGAGGCGCCAGATGCCAAGGTTGCGGTCATCAGCAACATTCATGAGGTCGCGCGCGATAGACCGGCTTTCGATGACCGGAGCGGAGTGATGTTCGTGGGCGGATTTCAGCACCCTCCCAATATTGATGCGGTGGAATATTACGCGAACGAGATCTGGCCGCTGCTGACTGAACGCTGCCCGGATTTGGAGACCTACATCATCGGAAGTCGCATGCCCGATCGACTGAAAAGACTTGGAGAGTCCAGAGGGCTGAAGATGTTGGGATTTGTGGAGGATCTGACCCCTTATTACGAGTCCTGCGCGCTGGCGATCGCGCCGCTTCGTTATGGAGCGGGCGTGAAGGGGAAGGTCAATCAGGCGCTTAGCTTTGGCCTGCCGGTTGTGGGCTCCGCCGTTGCTTTCGAGGGGATGGGTTTGACCCATGAAAGGGAGGTGATGGTCGCAGAAACGGCTGAGGACTTTGCGGAGTCCGTTGCGAAAGTATGCGCCGACCGGGCGCTATGGCTGACGTTGTCCGAGAGAGGAGGCGCGTCGCTCGCAGGTCGTTTTACCCCTGAGGTCGCCGAGGCAGCGTTACGGGATGTGCTGGCGCCTTGGCTAGACGAGAGGGATCTCAAAACCGTTGGCTAGTCGCTTTTCCA
This sequence comes from Halieaceae bacterium, assembly GCA_002705465.1. Classification (GTDB taxonomy): domain Bacteria; phylum Pseudomonadota; class Gammaproteobacteria; order Pseudomonadales; family Halieaceae; genus Luminiphilus. The sequence continues at coordinate 3,146 of PAGS01000088.1, read as the reverse complement.
CCATCTCGTGCGCAATCTCGTAAAGCGCAAGGTCTTGGTGATTCAGCCACTGTAGCTTTTGCCAAGTTTCAGGGGAGAGGCTCCGCTCCATCGACCGAAGTTGCTCCTCAACGGTACTTTGATGATCTGGTGAGCTAACGTTTTCAGCCTTTCGTTTTGTATAGACAAAGGGTATGTCGTACCTAGCGAGCGTCTCAGTGAAGCTGGATACATCGATATCGAAGTGCTCCACCCGGCCCAAGCAAGGCACCACGCTCAGATGATTGATCGCAAGCTGCAGGTCAAGATGTGCGCGCCCCTCACGCCCCTCGAGTTTTGGCGGCAGCTTATAGCAGCGACTTAGCATGCTGGTCTGCAGGTTGGAGATTTGCAAAAGATTTTCCGAGAGTTTTTGGGTTATCCAGTCTTCAAGTCCTGCCAGGGGCTCAGAGCGTGTCACCGTCTCGAGCGCTTTTTCCGCACTTCGCTTGCCGAACAGGAACACAGATCTTATCCGCAACAACGGATGGCGAATGAAAACTATGGGAATAGGTCTAAATTGTGTTGCCGAGGGCGGCGGCAGATGAATCTGATGGGAAGAGCAGGCTATTGCGTTGGGATGCCTCTGAATAATCGTGCTGAGCTGGTCTTGATCAATCACCGAGAAGGAGAACGGGCCGTCAAATGTGACGTGTCCATCACCGTAGTTCTCATCCAACACACGTTCAAATGTCGTGCCGGCGTTTTTGAAAATGTGGTAGTGGAGGAGCACATTGCGCAGTTGCATGTCGATCAGGGCCGTATTGAGAAGGGAGTGTTCTGGTGCTGACTGCCGCCACAGGCAGAGTGANGCGAAGCTTAATGATTGGNAAGCAGTGAATTCAACCCAACAAAGACCAATAGCCTCTCAGAGCAGATGTGAAAACTACCCGTCACTGGTCCGTGTGCTGAGCGATGCGATGTTAAAGTGTAAATCGTTCGACGGATGCTTAAGGAATAAGCTCCAAGCTGAGTCCGTCAACCCAAAGCCGCCTAGAACAAGACCTTCAGGACAGTTATGGTGACGCAGGACCTCAATTCACAGAACGTGGACCCCACGCCTATGGGGGAGCGACTGGTCGCCGCAGGCCTCCTGAGCGATCGTGACCTCGAGCGGGCTCGGCTCGCCAAGCGAGAGATGGGTTGTATGCTGGGTGAGGCTCTCGTGCGTCTGGGTCTCGTCGCAGAGTCAAACGTGGTCAAATACCTGGGCGAAGAGCTGGATATCCCGATCGCGGAGAAGGGCGGATATCCCGATGAGCCTGTNATCATNGAAGGCTTGCCTGAGCACTTCCTGCTCAATAACAANGTAGTCCCGCTAGCTCTGACANNGAGCACCATCACGCTCGCTGCGCTNAAGCCTCAGGATGATTTCGTCAGGAAAGCCCTNCATCTNGCCACTGGCAAGAAGATAGAGCTTCATCTNGGAGTGGCAGCGGATATAGAAGCGGCNCTTGAGCTTTATGTTCGAGGAGANGAAGAGGATGAGGTTGATAGCCTCGGCGCATTCGACGTCAATGACGACGAGTTTGTTGANCANTTGAAGGACCTCGCCAGCGAGGCNCCTGTGATTCAGCGCGTTAATCAGATCATCCANCGCTCCCTGGACATANAGGCGTCCGACGTGCATCTCGAGCACTTTGACGACGGCCTGAGGCTNCGGTANNGGATTGATGGCGTGCTTCAGGAGGTGAGTCAGATTGCTGATGCGAATCTTTCGGCCGCCATTGTGTCNCGCATCAAACTGCTNGCTAANCTCAACATCGCTGAACGTCGTCTTCCGCAGGACGGCCGCATCATGATGCGCGTCAAGGGCCATGAACTGGACCTTCGCNTCTCGACCNTGCCGACTATTCACGGTGAGGGGGTGGTGATGCGTGTATTGGACCGCGAGAGCATCAGCCTAAGCTTGGGTGATATGGGATTTAGCGATGATACGCTGCATCAGTATCAGAGCCTGTTGAATAAACCCCACGGTGTTTTGCTACTCACGGGACCTACGGGTTCTGGGAAAACAACGACACTCTATGCTTCGCTTTCCAACATGGATGCCGAGGCGCTCAAAGTCATTACTGTGGAAGACCCGGTCGAGTACCAGTTACACGGCATCAATCAAATCCCCGTGCACTCGCAGATTGGTTTGACATTCGCGCGCGCGCTCCGCTCGATTTTGCGTCAGGATCCCGATGTCATCATGATTGGCGAGATGCGTGATGCGGAGACTGCACAGATTGCGGTGCAGTCGGCCTTAACCGGCCACCTCGTTTTATCCACGTTACATACCAACACAGCCGCTGGGGCGATAACTAGACTGGAGGATATGGGGGTTGAAAGGTTCCTGATTACTGCGGCTGTAAACGGTGTGCTGTCCCAGCGTTTGATCAGGCGATTGTGCGACCATTGTAAGAAACCGATCATTGTGACGCCCGATATGACGCGGGAAACCGGCTTGGCGGAAGTTTCTGGCGGGACGCCCAGTCACATCTATGAGAGTTCGGGCTGTGATCACTGTAAAAACACGGGGTACCGTGGTCGCCTAGCGATTCACGAGCTTTTTGTAATCGATGCGGGTGCGCAACGTGCGATAGTGGACGGTACCGACGCTAGCCAGCTACACGAATATGCGCGAAGCCGCGGGATGAGGACGCTTTACGAAGATGGCTTGAAGAAGGTGGCGGCCGGACTCAGTTCCCTTGACGAAGTGCTGCGAATCACTCAAGACCAGACAATGGAGTTGGGAAATGACTCTCATGTTGCTTGAGGTAATCGCTGATACACCTCTAAGGCGTAAACGCAGTGGCTAACTTTCAGTATCGGGCTGTGAGCAGTGCCGGTACTGTCAGCTCGGGCGTGATTACCGCTGACGATGAGGGTTCGGCACTCCAGGCTTTGAGAGCCAAACAGATGCGTGTGCTGTCTCTCAAAACCTCTAGTGGCTTGCCTCGTGATCTGCAGAGCGATGACGGGGCTCGGTCAGGGGCCGTTCTACCGGTCGACGAAAATGCGCTGCAGAAGGCTCTGCAAAAACTCTCGAGCAATGACGTTTCTGCAAGACAACGTAAAAACGTCTCTGAAGACGACGTCATGCGGCTCAGCACGGAATTGGGTGTGCTTATCACCGCAGGGTT
>PAGS01000065.1 GCA_002705465.1 Halieaceae bacterium | reverse complement strand
GCGGTGGTTATAGCAACCGCCGCAGGCCACGGCATATTTTTGGGCGAGTCGCAGACCCGGCAAAGTTTTGCGCGTATCGAGCAATTTAACCCCGGTGTGTGCCACGCGCGCTACGTAGAGACTGGCCGTGGTGGCGGTACCTGAGAGTAACTGAATGAAATTCAGCGCCGTGCGCTCAGCAGTGAGAAGCGCCCGCGCGGGTCCTTGTATGCGGCACAACTCGTCGCCGGCTGATAGCGAATCACCGTCTGAGAGCAGCCAGTCCAATTGGCAGGCTGGGTCAGTCTGCCGAAATGCCTCGCTCGCGAATGCCATGCCACAGAGGATGCCGGCCTCTCTGGTCATGATGGTGGCGCGCGCTAGCGCACTCGAATCAATGAGACTAGCGGTCAGGTCGCCCGTGCCGACATCCTCGAGTAGTGCACGGGAGACGGTGTCAGTGACGTACTGCGGTGAAATCATGTCGTCGGTTCAATCAGAGCGGCTCGGTTACTTAATATGCCACGCCGTGGGCGCAGGGTTGTTTCAAGGTGCGATAAGATTACCCTGTGATCAAGACTTTGGACCATTGGCAGTTCGAGAACGGTTGGCTCATGCGGGCTCGCCGCGTAGTCTCCGCCAATTGTAACGCCAGGCCGCCCGGGTGCGTGCCCGATCTTATCGTTTTGCACGGTATTTCCCTGCCGCCGGGAGAGTATGGTGGGGGTTATATCGAGGCGCTGTTTACCAACACCCTCGACACTGACGCGCATCCGTATTTCGCAACGATTGCTGAACTGGAAGTCTCCGCTCATTTTCTGATTGGTCGCGGGGGAGAATTGGTTCAGTTCGTGCCGACGGACCAGCGTGCCTGGCACGCGGGCCTGTCTTGCTGGCGCGGCCGAGAGCAGTGCAATGACTTCAGTATCGGAATAGAACTGGAGGGCTGTGATGATCAGGCGTATGCGGATGAACAATATGATGCCCTCACTGGCCTGCTGGCGGCCTTGAAACGGCAATATCCGACGATTGTCGGGGATGCTATCGTTGGGCACAGTGACATTGCACCCGGCCGCAAGACGGACCCCGGCCCTGCCTTTGATTGGTCTCGCTTGAGCCGGATGCGAGACGAGTAAGGAGACGCGCGAGCTTGTCTTATCTGGTTTTCATCATCTCAGTCGGTTTGTTTGCCTTGTTTGGATCGGGCGGCCCGCTCCACAGGGATCGATGGTTTCATTCGCTTAACAATCGCGTTGATGCCCTGGAGTTGGACATTTGGCCGTCGCTGCTGCTGCGAGTATTAGCGCCGGTCTTAGCGCTATGGCTCTTTCTGTCGTTGCTCGACCTGTTTTTTGGGAAGCTAGCGGAGGGTCTGGCGGGAGTGGTAGTGCTGTACGTTGCCTGGGGCAGAGGCGATTATCCCACCGACATTGAGCGGTTTCTTGCCCGCGCGAGAGTGGGTGATCTTGAGGGCGCTGATATGCTGCTCAGCGAGAGGGCCCGTCAGTCCGACCAAGTTGAAGCAGACGGGTCAGCAGGGATGCGCGACTTTGCCCATCGCGGTTATTCGCGATGGTTCCCATCTGTTTTGTATTACTTGATGTTGGGCCCACTCGCTGCGATCACTTATCGGTTGGTGTATTTGGCGAACGAGCGATCTGATGGGCGGTTCGAGACCGCAATGCGCATGCTGGATTGGCTCCCAGCGAGGCTGCTTTTGGTCACTTTCTCAGTGCTTGGCGACTTTGAGCATACCCGACGCGCGCTGACCACTGAGGCGTTTGATCAGACTATTTCAACAGACGCCTTGCTCGCCCTGGGCATCGAACGCGCATGGCGCGTGGAGACAGAAGGCCAACACGAAGCCGAGTCCACCGTTGTGGCGGTGGAAGCGACCCAAAAAGCGATCAATCTCTCCACCGCGGTTTGGGTCGCGGTGGTCTCAGTGATCGCGCTATTTTAGATTTTGTGTCGCTGAGGGACCCGCATCACCATGGGTTTGCCCACAGAGGGAGAATTTGATGGCAATCTGAAGTGGCTCATACCCAGCGCTTCACTTCACCGAATAGTCTGATAAAGGTGCCTCAAGAAAGGAGAGGGGGGCGGCTCGTCGACCCATTCAGATAGCAACCATCCAGCGATCGCTTCGATTTCGGTAGGTCTACCTCGTTCTACATCGACGCGCATCGATGAGTGGTTCCTCGCTGTTTGACTGCACACCTCAGTTACCCTCGCTGGCAGCGCCTCAGCAATCTGATCGGCACCTCCGGCCCGGAGCAGCGCCTGTACTTCTCGGGTGAGCCGCTCGGTGTCCTCCGCCAGAGGGGCTGTCAAAAGTGCACCGTTTGTCACCCGGTGAATGGCGGTGAGGGGATTGATAACGGCATTGATGGCAAGCTTCGCCAATAAGGTAGACCGTATTTCACGGTCCCATTGGCAGTTGGGTACGCCTCCTTCCCAGCCAAAGAACCAGCCAGGCGCTTCACCAGCGGGTAGATGAGCTCCCAGATGTGTTTCCCCAGCGCCAGAAGGGATCAATCTGCCAGCTTCATCACGCCGACAGCCAGCTGTCGTTGTGGCCCATACCAATCTCGCACCATTGATCGCGGGCGCAATGCGCTTCACTGAAATCATGCCATTACAGAGAATGACGACTGTGGTTTCAGTTGATAGCCGGTGCGTGATGGCGCGTAATGCATCCTCCACTGCCCAGGCTTTGGTACAGACCAACAGATGAACGATGGGCGCATCGGTGCGGTCTTGGGCTTGGCCCAAGGTGAGCTCCTGCTCAAAGTGATGCGGCGTGTCTGGGTCGCCAGCCATGATCAATTGGCGGGTGGGACTCCCATCGTGTTTAGAAAAGAGCGTCACGTCGCAGCCTCCTGCCTGAAGCCGGCAGGCAAATAGACCGCCGATGGCACCGACACCCAGAATATGCCACTTCATGCACGCATCTCAGGCTGTGAGGCCCAGGCACTAGGTTCAGGCGCCTCGAGGGGCGTAAATTGGGTTTGCCACAACGCAGTGACCAGGCTGGCGACGCGACGCCCCGCTTGCACCAGCGTATCGTCGACGGTATCTGCGAAGACAATGTCGATTAATCGATCACGTTCTTTCGAATCCAGTGACCCCGCGGCAATGGCGACGTCAAAGTACCGACTGCCCAGTGCCGCGTACTCCCAGTCAATCGCCATCAGCTGCTTGTCATCACTCATTAAATTACCCGCGGTCAGGTCGTTGTGACAGAAATGTGGCGTGTCATGTTCCAACAGCGACAGTGCCTCATCTACGTTACAGGCGAGCATGGCGCGTCGCCACGCTCTTTTCGCCGTCGCAGACATAGCGCCGAGATAGTTGTTGATGTCCGATCGCAGCTGGAGTCTTGGGCCCGCTGTCGGCAAAGCATAAATCTGCTTGCAGAGTCGGCTTAATGTCTCGGCGTCGACAGCTAATTGCGGGTGATGAGCCTTGTGACAGATCGTCACCTCGTTCTCTTCATCCACGTAAACCAACTTCGGCGCAAGCTCCGCATCGGCTGCAGCTTGCCATGCAGCCATTTCCTGATGAAATCCCCCCTCGGTTGATCGCGTGGACTGCGTTCTGATCCGCGCCAATAGCGGTATGCGCGCCCCTTCATCCGAGTGAATCTCAAAAATGGCGTGCCCGCTGCCCTGTGCGATTTGAAGACCGAGTCTGGGTGGTGCCTGCAGAGGGAGAGCAAGGTCCCACACTCGCCATGCGGCGAGCGATGGACTCAAACGCTTTGCTGACACCATTGCCTGCGCCATGTGCGGTATCCTAGGCCAGCGAGTACGACGTAGGCTGTAAACAGGCCGGCCGTCAGCGTAAGGTCGCGCGAAAGGTAAAGACCGACAGAAGCCAGATCGATCGCAATCCAGTACAGCCAGTTCTCGAGCAATCTTTGGGCGACCATCCATGTTGCCAGTAACGCTGAGACCGTTGTTGCGGCGTCCACAAAAGGTGATGCGGCGTCAGTCAGACTGTCCATGACACTCCCCAAAGCCATGCTGGCCATCAGCACGGCAAAACAGGCTGCGCCGTGATAGGGAAGAGGCCATGTGCGGATAGCAGCGACCGACTGCGTCTCGTTGGGTCGCCACGCAACCCAGCCATAGACTGACATGGCGATATAAAAAATTTGCAGGGCGGCCTCTAGGTAAAGCTGCACCTGCCAGAAAATGAGGATATAAAGCGCTGCGCTGGCAATCGCGGCGATCCAACAAGCCCTGAGCTGCTGGATGGCAAGGAGCACGTAGATCAGTGCCAAGCCGACGGCACATACCTCAAGCGCACTCATCTCAGCCCTCTGGGCCGATATCCGCGAAATGCTCGGGAATAAATTTTGCGACCAATACCTGACGACCGAAGCGGTCATAACTGGCCCGAAGTGCAGACTGAATGGCACTGAATACGGCCTCGTCTTCGCCGCTAATTTGTGTGCTCATTGAATTGGTCACGGCGACGACGTCGTTGCCGCGCAACAGCTCGTCAATGAAGCCCAGCACCGCCGATTTAAAATCCTCTCGGAGTGGATAGACGCTCAATTCTGCAGATAATTTCATTGGTTTTCCACGCTCAGCGAGTAACTCAGAGTCAGTCCCACAATACGAGGTTCACCGAATTGGCGATAGGGCTCCAAGGCGTATTCTTTGGGGGGATCATTACCGAAGGTACCAAACCCTCGCACAAAGGTGGTGTCATCCGTCAGGTTTCGCCCCCACAACGTCCAACGCCACTGACCCCACTCGCCAAAAACGCTGGCATTCAATTGATGGGTTTCGACAGAGCGGACGTCATGGCGATCGGAAAAAAAGTAAGCGTCGTGACCCACTATCTCCACTCTGGTTGAGAACAGCGCGGACGGGCGCCAGCTGGCGGCGATTAAATATTGCCAGCTCGGTGCTTGCGGCTGATCCCTGCCAGAGAGGTCTTCTCCAGTAGCACTGACATAATCATCAAAGTGGGCGTTTAAAACGCCTAGGTTCATCTCCAGTGACCAGAGTGGCAATGGTTGCCATTGCGCCTCCCATTCGAGTCCCGTGTAGCGACTCGCGGCCGCATTGTCGGTGTAGTCAATAAAAGCTGTGCTGCCGTCTGTGCGCGGGATGACGAGCGACCCCTTCGCCTGTTGATCATCGCGGTCCATGGCAAAGGCAGCTAATCGAGAGCGCAATCCGTGGGTGGGCCAATGAGCCTGCCAACCGAGTTCTACACTCAGGAGCGTTTCCTCCTGAAAGACGCCCAGCGCTGAAACCGCGTCTTGGTTCTGCGGCGGNAAAGCCGCGACGGATGCAAGAAGCCCAGCGTTGGCTCCCCCGGCGCGGGCCCCGCGGGACATCGTCACATAGAGTTGACTGTCGGCCTCATACCGCCAGACCAGACCAAGCCGACCGGTCCAGTAGGTATGGTCAAAATCCTTGTCCACGCCGGCATTGTCGCCATACTCACTGTCTCGTCGCTCAAGTCNAGCGCCGACAAAGCCNGCGAGNCTATCACTCAGGTGTTGGTTGATTTGCCCAAANAGCGCCGTCGTTTGCGTATCGATGTCGCTATTGAAGGNGCCGCTCAAATAGGTGTACCGNCGGCTGAGGCGCTCCGATTCGTCGCGTAAATAGGTACCGATTACCCAGTCNCGGGCCCCNGGTTNGGTGNTCTGAAGCCGCCACTCGAGGCTGTTCATTGTCCGATCCCGCACATACTCATCGTAAGAGCTGTACTCCCAACCNGGGGCAATACCCACGTNGCTCCAGTCCTCGTCGTAACCNTAGACNGTATCGGTACTGGCGTGACTCACTTGAAGCACGCTNTCCANATTCGCCAGCGTGGTCNGCCAGTTGATTCNCCCCGCTTTNAGTCTCAGNTCATCCTCGCCAGGCTGGTCAGAAAGGGTCCAGCGGGTGTTATCCAANGAGAAGGCGTCGTAACCATTNTTGAGGTCGGTGTAATAAACGGCAGCCTCNATAGAATGGTNNCNGNCNTCCCANGNCAGAGNGCCACGNGCTGTGAGTTCGTCTCNCGCGTTGGTNTCACTGCGATTTAACCAGTGNTTATCGACATAGCCATCACTCTCANAGTGCTGAATNGCGATACGNCCACGNAGATTNGCAGACAGGGAGCCGCCGGTGCGGATGCCNAGCNNNCGGCCGCCGTAATTNTCNATACCCACGCTNGCAGTGTTGATTTGGGAGTCGGTGCNCTGACTTTTTAGTGCAATGAGGCCNGCAAGTGCNTTGGCTCCCATTAAGGTCCCTTGNGGGCCGCGCAGTACTTCGGCCTGACTCAGATCGTACAGCGTGAGCGCGCCGCCGGCGCCGCTGAGGTCGATGCCGTCGAGCAAGATCCCCACTGACGGGTTAACAGGCTCAACAAACTGGCTGCGTTCTCCAATGCCCCGGATTTGAAAGAACCGGTTGCGAGAAGCGCCAGAAGAGCTCGTCAGGTTAGGCACTAATGTGACGAGATCCTCGAAATGGGCCGCTCCCCGCAAACGATGACTGCGCTCGGTCAATACGCTGGCACTGATCGGCGCGGACGGTTCGCCGATCAATGTCGCCGTGACCACAATTTCCTCGAGAGCCGACGGTGCCTCCTGAGCGAACGCCAAGGGAATGAGCCCAAGCAACAGAAAGATCCTGCACAGTGCGCCGGCCGCAACTCGGCACAGCGCACAGGTTTGCCGCTCGCAACGGGTGGGTCTATTTGTCGGCTTTAATGTGGGGTAGTCGATCGTATGGGTAGGCAAGCCATGCACTCCTCTCGCTAATTGGAGGGGGGCTTACGGCGAGGGGCCGCCTGTTGACCCATACCCTGTTCCCTCCGCCGGTATGATCCGGATCAGGTTCAACGGGTTCGCCCTATGGCATCTCAGGTTTCTACCACCCCGCAGGAAGCCGCTAGTTTAGCACAATGGGTGAAAAATCTGGCTTTCGAGGGGTTGCAGTAGCGTTGGCAGTCTGTCACGGAGTTGTCACACCAGCTTTGTTACAGTGTCGTCCCGATCATGGAAAGGCATCATGGGTTGCCCCCGCATGTGGTCTAATGGCGACGTTCAGGGACACAGTGCAACATTTTGAATACGATTGATTACAGCGCATGGAAGGCGCGATACCACGATGCAGTCGGTGCCTTGGANGGCCGTGCCGGTGAGCTCTGGCGAGGTTACGCCCGTGACCCTGCCAAGTTGGTTCGGCTACAACANCTTTTGATTGCGATCTGCCTGCTCTGGTCACTGATCAGCGTCAGTCGNTTGNTTTGGATCCCGTTGCGCACCGATGCGATCGATGCGGTGCCCGCGGCGGTGGCGAACCCGCCGAGGCTTGCGGGTGAAAGTCGATCGGTTGTGATCGATGTCTCAGCCGTTTTGGGTTCAGGGTTGTTCGGGGCCGCGCCCGAGCTGCCTGAGGTAGCCATGGATGGTGAGACAGTTGCTTCGGGCGGTCGCGAGGGTATTGAGGCCAATGCGAGAGAGACGCGTCTCGCNTTGACTTTGACCGGCATCGTGGCCTCTGCTGAGGACGGATTGGGNAGCGCGGTGATCANGGCCGGGNCATCCGAGCAGGTCTTTGATGTGGGTGACTCATTGCCGGCGTCGGGAAGGGTGGTGTTGGCAAAAGTGATGGCAGAACAGGTGGTAATCGACAATAACGGCACCTATGAGCTGATTAAGCTCTANGACAAGCCGGGGCTCTCGATACCGGNACGGTCGGCGGCGCCTGCCTCGTCTTCTGGGGCTNTCGGTAAATCGAGCCCCGGAAAAACCAGAGCGNCTGTGAATAACGCTCAGCGCAGTTCGCTTGCCGGGCAGTACCGACAGCAGTTGTACGACAACCCTGAATCGCTTGCCGACGTGGTGTCGGTAGCGCCGGTCCGGAGCGGCGATCGCNTNACCGGTTATCGGATCGNCCCCGGCANNGATCGNAAGGCTTTCGATGCCTTTGGATTTAAGTCGGGGGATATCATCACCGCGGTGAACGGTTTNGCGCTNAGTGATGCGAGTAATACCGTCAAGCTATACCAGATGATGAAAGATGCCTCCGAGGCAGCATTTGACATTGAGAGGGACGGTGGCAACGTGACCGTCAACGTCGACCTCGCCAACCCCTGACAGGACGCTCGTGAAAACTCGACAACCGACCANACCCATCTGCAGAGCGCTGCGCACAGTAGGNGCCGCGGTGCTCTTCCTGTTCAGCTCTGTGGTGATCGCACAGGAATACACGGTGAACCTCAAGGACACCGATATTCAGGAGTTCATCAAGTTTGTTGCCGACGTGACGGGCACGACGATGGTGGTTGATCCCAATGTGAAGGGAAAGGTGCGGGTCATCTCCTCGAAGCCTGTAAGTCAGGCAGAGCTGTATGACCTGTTTCTCTCCATCCTCGACGTGCAGGGCTACACGGCCGTTCGAAGCGGGCAGGTNATCCGCATTGTTCCGAGTAAAGATGCCCGCTCATCGCCGGTGCCCATCATGGAAGATCAAGCGNCGGTTGGNAACGACGAATACGTGACGCAGGTCATTCGGCTCGACAATATCTCGGCGGCCAAATTGATTCCTGTCCTTCGTCCACTGGTGCCGCAGCAGGCGCATATGGCGGCCTACGCACCC
>PAGS01000064.1 GCA_002705465.1 Halieaceae bacterium | reverse complement strand
AGGACGTTGATAGGCTGGGTGTGGAAGCGTTGTAAGGCGTTGAGCTAACCAGTACTAATTGCTCGTGCGGCTTGACCATATAATCCAAGTTATTTGTAGCGAATCTCGCTGCGGTGAAACGCAGGTGCAACTCATACAGTTGCAGCAGAGAGAAGCTCGGAAGACCTCGGCATTACGCGAAAGTGTGATGGTTCGAATCCCAAGCTAGGTGGCAACACATAGCAAAGTGACGAGAACATGTTGTGATCAAGTCATGGTGTGCGTCGGATTAATCACCCGGCAGACTCAGTTTCGATTTGCCGCCCTGTTTGAATGGTTCTTAGCATGCTATTTGCCATTCACACCAGTTTGCCTGACGACAATAGAGTACTGGAACCACCTGACCCATTCCGAACTCAGCAGTGAAACGGTGCATCGCCGATGGTAGTGTGGGGCTTCCCCATGTGAGAGTAGGTCATCGCCAGGCTTCTAATGAAGAAAACCCCGATCACAAAGTGACCGGGGTTTTTTAATTTCTAAATGTTTGAGCTAAAAAAATTGTGAAAGGAGATCGTCCATCAACCCCCGCAAGCAGGTGGTGCCGGTGAGAAGTCAGGCAAGCTGTCCGGATCATCAGCGCAGCGGTTCACCCGGCAGGCGTAGGTTTCGGTGATAAACCTCCCGTTAGGTAGCGTGAGCTTGACCGTGAGCTGATCCGGCGGCAAGTCCTCGGCCGCTTCTATCGACTGGGCGTAGTCATTGGTTTTTACCGCGAGTGCTGCCGCGTAGGCGCCTGCCTTATTGACATCCGGCAACGGTGGCACTTCCGTCAGAGCTTCACACTCGCCACTCCCCTCAAACGTGATACTGGTATTAGGAGGGGGCGGGTCATTAAAGATGTCCGACACATAAACGGTATAGAATTGGTCACCCTCTAAGGTGGATGGCTCTCGGTCAGACCGATTGATGACCATGATGTCGTATTTGCTCGCATCGGAGAACGCATTCACCACCACCAACGAGTCCCGAACATTGACCAACTCTCGGGAGCAGATGCCGGCTTCCTCATCTGCCGCGCGGCACAGCACGCCGTTGAACAGCCCGTCGGGCAGCGATGAGTCGTTGCCGGCTTCGGGCGAATCATCAAGATCGAAGATCCCATTCGCGTTACGATCGACAAACGTTTCCTCAAACCCTGCGAGGCAAACATCATCGGCCGAGCCAGGATCGGCACAGTCATCTCTTTGCGCCGGTGTATAAAGACCGTCCTCGTTATGGTCGGCAAACGCCTCGGTCAGATTGGTCCAGAACTCTCCCTCGTCGTATAGCCCGTTACCGTCTCGGTCAACAAAACTCTCTTCACCGTTTGCCGTGACCAAAATTGTGCTGCGTCCACCCCTCGGAGCGCCCGGAGGATTCACGTCAGGGTCGCCGATATCATCAGGGCAGGGGCCATGGTTTTCCCGGTGCGAGGGGCAGCGATAGCGGTTGGGTAATGCTCTGTCGAGGTTTTCGTCGATGGTGATGGGTGACGAAAATTGCTCGACGGTGTCAGACCCGCGCGGCGATTGACTACTCCACGTAACGGTGCAAAGCCCTCCCACTGTATTGCAGCTAACGATGATCGAGCCCAGCTCGGTCGAAAACACTGCCGCTGTACCATCAGGTGCGGGATTATTGAACCTGTCCGCCGTTCGCACGCTGACACGGGTGGTTTTGCCGTCGAGGTCATAGGCGCTGTCGACATTCAATACGCTGGCAGACAGACTCACAGAGTTCTGGTCAGGCAAACCTGTCGACACCACCAATGTTTTGGAGGTGATGGTGGGCTCATCTATGTCGCGTTGCGCGTTATTGTTGAGATCGACATAAGCCATCACTTGAACGGGGCTCGCTACGGTACCGGCCAGAACACGGGTCACCGCCTTTCCGTCAACTGAACTCTGGGTGGTGTCGCGTGATGAGCGTCCCTGACTCGCAGCTTCCGCTGAGTCGTAAAGGCAAAAGCTCGATCCTTCGCACTCCAGCGCGAGACCGCCGACGGTCTGTACCAGCTCGAAATTCACGCGAGCATTGGCCACAGCCTTGCCGTCAGCGTCGGTCACGCTGAAACTCACGTTCGAAAATTCGGCGATATCCGAGGCGGACCCTGTGCCCCGCAGGGCAATCAGTTCGGGGTCAGCGCGGTCAAATACAATTCTGGCTGCCACCGCAGGTGCAATGTCGATGACACCAGACGCCTCGGCACCTGAGGAGCCCAGTCGCGTTGTAATCAGGTCCTCGCCGGTGCAACCTTGCAGGGTGTAGTCCACCGATGCCTCGGCGGCGATTGAAATGGGGCTAGTGGGCGCCAAAAGCGCCTGGTTGTTGAAGAGGCAGGGGCTGCTCAAACTTGAGGTATCCCCAGTGCTCACCGGGTTCAGATCCTCGTCAACCACTGCGAATGACAGGATCGCAGTGCCACCGGGTGATAACCGCCCGTCTGGAACAATACCGATGACGCCCTCGTTGAAATTACCTTCGACGTCGAAATGCCCTAGCTGGTGGACCGCTTGATCAATCACGATGTCAGCGGATTGGGTCAGGTTACCGCCAGGCACTGAGACACTCACATTTATCGAATAGACACCGGGCGTATTACCCACATCGATCGAGAATCTCGCCTCTCCACCTTGATCGGTTACGGTGGTACCCGAGGCAGGATTGATGCGGCCCAGATCGCCGATTTCGGCCGCAACGACCTGATTTTTGATCGACCTGCCGCTTCTGTCGTCTGTGAGTGACACCAATAGAGTGATCCGGTTGCCTGTCACTGCGCGAGTAATCAGATCGCCGCTCTCGTTGGCGAATTCAGCGTTTAGGGTGAACGGCAGCTGAGTCGACACCGAATAGTTGAGCGATTGAGAGGTGTCCACTCCCTCGTAGGTCACTGTCGCGGTCATGGTGCCCGCGCCTGAAATACCATCTGGCTGAACGACGAAAGTTGCAATACCGTCGTCGTTGGTCTGCGCCGTGCCACTCTCTGGCAACAAGCGCCCCAGCGTGACGTCGCCGCTGACAACCTCCTGCGCCAGTGGCTCGCCGCCAGGCGTCGTGAGCGCTACTTGGAACAGGCCGGTGTTAAGCGGGGTAATTTCGGTAATGCTGTTGCCGCTGGCGTCGGTCAGCGCAACGTCAATAGTTGCCCCCTCGGGCTCCGGCGCGGGCACAAAGCCACCGCCGCTATCACTGCCACCGCCGCCGCAGGCAGCCAGTACCGCGATGGCCGCTGACATGCAGATCGAGCGCCACATGTATGAGATGCATTTAACAATCATTGTTGTTCTCCAAAGTCCTTTTCTGAGCCGGTTGACGCTGTCTTCCTGACAGCTCCGGTCATCGCTGGCGCGATAAAACGTGAACAGAACCCTATCATGCGACTGGTTAAAAGGCAGTGACTTACTGCCAATCCACTCCGCCTTGATTCGAGAAGTCCAGCATATTCAAAGCTTTAGTGCACTGTTATTCTGGAGCTCATGAGCGCACCTCCTGCAATGAATCTTTTGACAGTGAGTATTGTGCTGTTCCACAGTCCGTTGGCGCAGCTACGGGAATTGATCGACTCGCTGATTGACTCGCTCTCGGATGCCGCGATTTCCAATGTGCAGTGCGTGCTGGTGGACCACAGCCTCGATCCGCGCTACGCGGATCAGTGTCGGGCAGTGCTCGCTGAGTATGATGCCTGTGACCAAATCGAGTTCGAGTTACTCGCCCCCCCCAAAAACCATGGCTACGGCGCCGGTCACAATCTTGCGATGGCCTCGCTGGATGGAACATTCCATTTGATCCTGAATCCAGACGTGGCGCTGTCACCCCACGCTATTTCTGTTGCGCTGGAAGCCATGGGCGCACACCACGACTGCGTGCTACTCGCCCCGGTTGGCTCTGGCTCCGATGGCACACCACTTTATCTCGCAAAGGCATTTCCTTCTTTGTGGGTGTTGGCTTTGAGAGCCTTTGCGCCTCTCTGGTTACGGCGCCGCTCTCGGGCAGTCGCACGATATGAGCTCCGCGATCAGCCGAGTGAAATCGTGAGACCGGTGCCGCTCGTATCGGGTTGTTGTATGTGGGTGCGGCGCGCTGTCTATGATGAAGTGGGCGGCTTCGACGACAGCTATTTTCTCTATTTTGAAGACTTTGATTTGTCAATGAGGATGGCACGACATGGTGCAGTGGTAGAGCATCGCGAGCTGACAATCATTCATCGTGGCGGAAAAGCATCAAGAAAGGGCGGAAGGCATTTACTTTGGTTTGGTGTGAGCGCAGCCCGTTTTTTTAACCGCTGGGGTTGGAAGTGGCTTGGCTAGGGAGGAGCGGCGACCAGGATCGTCATCAGACCCTATAATCCACGCCGGCAGTCACGGCAGGGTCCGCTTGGATGTGGAAGCCACTTTGAGAGCCGTGAGATACTCCCCGGATGGAGCCATCCGATAAGTTACTGCCCGTTGCTGAAAGCGCGCTGTGGTCGCGAGAGTGCCTGCGTAGGGCGAATTTGAGCAAACTAGGCATCAGCCCCCTGATCAGCCGATTTGATGGTGTGGGGTCTAAATCCGCTAGACGTTTAATGGCGCCGGCCTCCGCAGCAGTGCCTAAACGGAATGCTGCGCCGACTGCTGATACCCCCGAGCGGTCCCGAGATCAGGTTCGTGCCCTGCTGCGCGAGGGGACTGATTCAGTGATGGATACATCGAGCGTCGCGACAGCAGCAAATTCAGCTGGCTCGTCTGAGCAGTCCTTGGCCGCGGTCGATCGTGCTTCTGCTGCAGCGACGCCTGTGTCCTTAGTCATGGTCACCAGCGCGGACATCTTGTGGATCGAAGTGCTAGAAGATCAGTTGCTGAGGAAGGAGCAGCTGCAGTTGGTTGCAGCCATGGCGCGGGCGGTTCGCGGCACCAATGTTCACTGCGCTCACCAACAGTTCGACTGGCCACCTGTCCATCAGCCCGCACTGTCGAACGCAAAAGGCGGCATGTCAGATATGCTCAAGGGCTTCATACAGCGGCTAATCAGGGACCGCGCCACACAGCAGATGGTATTGATGGGCCCCTGTGACTGCCTGCCTGATACGGGCCTTCCGTTATTGGAGATTCCGTCGAGCGTCAGCATGCTACGTGATGGTTCACTAAAGCAGCAAGCCTGGGGCGTGTTAAAGCGGCTACGGGCTCGTGCCTGAAGCGTTGGAGACGCTGCAGCAAATCGCGACGGCGTCCGATTCGAACATGCTAAACCCGCTGTATAACGACACAGACGGACCCAGCCTGGCGTTTTTAACCGGCCTGCTTGCTCAACCGTTTTGCAGGGCCTGGTATTTGCACACAGAGCATCATCTCCTAGCCGCGGTTTGGTATCAGTTTCACTCGGATTGTGCAGAAATTATCGATCTGCGAGTCAGGGAAGATGAGCGGCGCGCCGGTGCGGCTACGCGGCTGCTTCGGGCTTCTTTTGACGCGCTGGATGGTGTCGATAAAGTGACCCTGGAGGTGCGAGCGGGTAACACAGCCGCCCGAGCACTCTATGAGCGCATGGGTTTTCAAACTGTCGGTCACCGAGCTGATTATTACGCAATGAGTCAGGGTCGTGAGGACGCGCTGCTCATGTCGATGTTGCTGCACGAAACCCGATGATCAGCATTTTTGAGTAAGCGCTAGGGTACTACCATGAAAATTATCGAAACCGAATACTGGTGTCTGATGCTCCCGCCCGAGTGGTCAGCGGAGCAGAGCGAAGATGTCGTGATGATCACCGACCAGGACGGGATTGGTGAATTGGCAGTGACGACGCTGATTCAGGATAACGCGGCTGCCGGCGACGTCACCGCTGTACAGATGGCGGAGGAGGAATCCCCCGAAGTGGCCGACTGGACCACAGTGCAGGTGGGCCCTTTTGCTGGCGTAGCGGGTTCGTTTCAGGAGGATGGACTGGTCATTCGCGAGTGGTATCTGACTTATCGGTCGGCGCTACTTTATGTCACCTACGCTTGTGACAGTGAGGATGACGGTCTTGATACTGGGGCCGTCGAGGAGATTCTGGGCACCTTGGTAGCAGGCGATGCACTGTTATAACTGCAAGCTAGGCGGCGTTCCATTTGCCGCCCAAC
The DNA here is from genome assembly GCA_002705465.1 of Halieaceae bacterium. Taxonomy (GTDB): domain Bacteria; phylum Pseudomonadota; class Gammaproteobacteria; order Pseudomonadales; family Halieaceae; genus Luminiphilus. The sequence continues at coordinate 13,504 of PAGS01000064.1, read as the reverse complement.
GCCCTCAAGAGACGGCGCCGGTCACGCGCACCCGTTTACTGCCTGCGACAGGGGCCTCGGCTTTCAGTTGGGCACGCTGCTCCGCACTTCGGTCGATCTGATTCTTCAGCGCGATCAGGCACCCAGTAACGAGAAAGGCGCCCGGGGGTAAAATCGCCACCANAAAGGGNTAGTCGACGGCAAAGANCTGCAAACGCCAGCTTTCAGCNCCCGCGCCAAACAGAAGCTGCATGTCGGCGAACAGTGCGCCGGTGCCAAGCAACTCTCGGATGATGCCTAAGAGCACCAGCACAGCCCCGAACCCTACGCCCATTATGAAGCCGTCATAGATCGCCGCGNGTAGCGGGTTTTTTCGGGCAAACGCATCGGCCCGGCCCAAAATAATGCAGTTGGTGGTGATCAGCGGCAGAAAAATGCCCAGAATCTGGTAGAGCTCGTAGCTATAGGCTTGCATCAGCAGTTCGGTGGCGGTGACCGCGGCCGCGATGATCATGACAAATACCGGCAGTCGAATGGTGTCAGAGACCACACCACGGATGACNGACACCGANGCATTGGATACCACCAGCACAAAAAGCGTCGCGGCCGCGAGGCCGAGCGCGTTGACGGTTGATGCGGTCACGGCGAGCAGAGGNCANAGGCCCAGTAGTTGAACCAGNGCNGGGTTGTTTTTCCATAAGCCGTTCACTGTGAGTTGACGATAGGATGTACTGCTCATGCGGAGTCTCTCTCCGTTTCAAAAAGCGTCTCTGCGTTAAGACGGGCATATTCCAGTGCTCGGCGAGTGGCCAGAATCACCGCTCTGGGCGTAACTGTGGCGCCCGTGAACTGATCAAAGACACCACCATCTTTTTCAACGTTCCAGCCGCTGAGATCAGGTTGAGAGAGGCTTCGATTGTCAAAACCCAGTATCCAGTCTGACTTGCGCAGATCCACCTTGTCGCCCAACCCAGGCGTCTCGCGATGGGCGACAACCCGAACCCCGGCTACTGAACCATCGTTGCGAANNCCCACCAGTGCACGAATATCGCCACTATAGCCGTCACGCGCTGTTGCCGGCAGGATCACGCCGATAANCCTGTCATCTCGGCGCACACGATACCCGTGCCGAGCCTCACGGATACCCAATAAGGGTGTGTCAGCGACCAGTTCAAAGCCATCGTCAACGATTTCGTTGTCATGGGTCTCCGGTGGAAAGATCTCCAGCAACTGGCGAGCCTCTGCGCGACGAACCTCCATATCAATCTGGTCCTTGGTCGCCAGGTAAGTCCAGCCGATGGCGACTGAGGTGATGGCGGCAAATACCGCCAGCACCGAACCACTGAGGCCAATGGATGCAAGCCATCTCATGATGCTGGCCGCCCCGTACCGTAAACCCGAGGCTGAGTGTAGTGATCGATAAACGGCGCACAAAAATTCAGTATCATTACGGCGAATGCCACCGCGTCGGGATAGTTGCCGAGGGCTCTGATCAGGTAAATCACGACGCCAATCAAGGCCCCAAAAATCAGTCTGCCTTTATTGGATACGGCGGAGCTGACGGGATCGGTAATGATGAAAAAGGCAGCGAACATGGTCGCGCCGCTGAACAGGTGAAACAGCGGGCTACCGCCACTCTCTGAACTGCCGCCGTCGAATCCAACGAGTGCGCAGATGGCGAGGGCCGTAATCATCGCCACCGGCGCGTGCCAAGTAAAGATGCGCCGATATAAAAGCCACAGGCCGCCAATCAGAAACGCCAGATTCACCTCAAACCAACCGATACCGCCCCAGCTAGTCAGTTCTGGGCTAGTGCTCATCAAATCATCAAACAGGAGCCCGGTATTTTGACGAAGAAGGTCGAGGGGCGTGGCGGCCGTCACAGCGTCGATCGTCTCGGGCGTGAAGAGGTGACGGAAGGTTTCACCTAAACCGGGCACCTCTGCCAGTCCTCGCGGCGGTGCCCAGGCACTCATTTGCACGGGAAACGAAATCAACAGCACGACATAGCCAACCATCGCCGGATTAAAAGGGTTGTAGCCCAGTCCGCCAAACACTTGCTTCCCCAGTAGCACGGCGGTGAGGACACCAATGGTGATCAGCCACCAGGGGGCGTAGGGTGGAAGGGCAATNCAGAGCAGCGTCGACGTAACGAGAANGCTGAGATCGCTGATCGCAAGCATGGGGTCGCGGCCGCGCCATTGCGTTACCCCATACTCGCAGGCGACAGCGATCAATCCGCCAAAGAGGATGTTCACGAGCGTGCCGGGCCCAAAGTAGCCCGTCAACACCAGCACGCCCGGCACTGTGGCGAGCAGCACATCCCGCATGACCGATGCCACCCGGTTTTGACCTGCGGCGTGGGGAGAGGTGACTTTGAGCAAGCTCACGAGGCTGACNCTTGCTCGGCCTTTTTGGCCTTNGCGCGCTCGATTGCTGCCNGAATCGGATCCTCGCCTTCCTCAGCGGCCTTGGATTGAGCGGCGGCCTTGCGAGCAGTGCGTTTGGCCTCGCGTGCAACCGCTTCGGCTTCCAGCCGAGCCTGGCGGGCCTCAAATCGCTCCCGGGAGTTATCCGAACGCTGCTTTTCCTGTTCGCTGTCACGAATCTGTCCTTTGGCGGCGCGATAGTACTGCACCAACGGGATCTGACTGGGGCAAACATACGCACAAGCGCCGCATTCAATGCAGTCGAAAAGGCGGTGCTCTGCCAGCTGGTCCTGATCCTTCGCGCGGGCGAACCAGTAGAGCTGCTGCGGGAGNAGAGAGGCGGGGCAGGCCTCAGCACAATGGCCGCAACGAATACAGGGTTTTGCAGGCTCCGGCAGGGGCAACTCGCTCGCCGTCGGTGCCAAAAGGCAGTTGGTGATCTTGGTCACAGGNGCNGCCAAATTTGATACCGCAAATCCCATCATGGGGCCGCCGTGGATGACACGTTGCTGATCTTCTGCAACGAGGTTGGCGTGTTCGAGCAACGCTGCGATCGGTGTGCCCAAGCAGGCAACCACGTTTTGAGGGTTTGCCACGGCTTCACCAGTCAAGGTCACAATACGGTGGGTCAGCGGTTCGCCGTCGATGATGGCGCGCTTGGTAGCCACAGCCGTTCCGGGATTGACGCAGACTAAGCCAATGTCAGCGGGAATCCCGCCTGATGGGACCTGCTGGCCAGTCAGAATCTCGATAATCTGTTTTTCGCCACCCGAGGGATATTTGGTTGGAAAAGTCGCCAGCTCGATATCGGCACCCAATGCGTCGATAGCGGCGGCAACGCGGCGGATGGCATCAGGCTTGTTGTCTTCGATTCCGATGAGGATGGCTTTGGCCGATACGATGCGTGCGAGAATCTGCGCGCCCTCGATCAGTTCCTCTGCATGACACTGCATGAGCGTGTCATCGGCTGTGATATAGGGCTCACACTCTGTGCCGTTGACTAACAGCGTCTCTATCTCGCGCGCCGGGCCAGGACTCAGTTTCACGGCGGTCGGAAAGCCCGCACCCCCCATACCTGCAATACCTGCATCGCGCACTCGTTCAATCAGTGAAGCGGCGTCTGCCTCATGCCAGTTGGNGATGCCGCTGAGCGTNAGCCACTGATTCAGGCCGTCAGTCTCGATGACGATGCANTGGTCCTCAAGCCCGGAGGCATGGGCGATCGGGCGCAGTTCAATGGCGCTCACGACCCCAGAGGTGGGTGCGTGCACAGGAACACTCATCACGCCTTGTGCCTCGGCAAGTACCTGGCCCCCCTTCACTGAATCACCGATGTTGACGACCGGCTTGGCAGGCACGCCTAAATGCTGCCGCAGCGGCAGTATCAATTCATCTGGGATGGGTGCGTTATTGAGCTGTCCGGGTCGCGATAACGACTTGCGCTCTGGAGGGTGAATCCCGCCGTGGATGTCATGAATTGTTCTCATGCTGCGTCCTGAGCGGGTGCATCAGTGGCAATCACGTCAAAGCGCGGCGCCCGGTCCTCGGGTAGCGACCAATGCCAGAAGCCAATCCCTGACTTCCGTGGTATGAGATCGATGCAGTCGACAGGGCAGGGTTCAATGCAGAGATCGCAGCCGGTGCACTCATCGGCGATGACGGTGTGCATCACCTTTGCGGCACCGAGAATGGCATCAACCGGGCACGCCTGAATACATTTTGTGCAGCCGATACACTCAGCTTCTCGTATCCATGCGACGACAGGTTCTTTTTCTACGCCGTGCTCGGCATCAAGCGGCTGAGGTTCTACATCGAGCAGGTCAGCCANCGCCTGAATGGTCTCCTCACCGCCAGGAGGGCACTTGTTAATGGCANCGCCGTCGGCGATCGCCTCGGAGTAGGGGCGACACCCGGGGTATCCGCACTGACCACACTGTGTCTGAGGCAACAGCGCGTTGATTTGTTCGCTAATGGGATTGCCCTCAACCCGAAACCGAATCGCAGCAAAACCCAAAAGACCCCCAAACGCCGCGCCAAGGCTCAGCAGGGCTGCGATGGCTGCGAGTAGCGGCTGTTCGCTGAGGAGCGTCATCATCAAATCAGCCCCGCAAAGCCCATGAAAGCAAGCGAGGCGAGCCCGGCGGTAATCATGCCGATCGCTGCACCCTGAAATGGTTCGGGCACATCAGCTACCGCCAGGCGCTCGCGCATGGCGGCAAACAGTATCAGGACCAGCGAGAAGCCCAGTGCCGCGCCGAGGCCATAAAAGAGTGATTCGATGAAATTATGAGCCTGATTAATATTCAGGAGTGCCACGCCGAGTACAGCACAGTTGGTTGTGATGAGGGGNAAAAACACGCCGAGCACTCTGTGTAGCAGTGGGCTTGTTTTGCGAACCACCATCTCGGTGAACTGCACCACCACCGCGATTACCAGAATGAAGCTAATGGTACGCAGGTATGCGAGATCAAGAGGGATCAGCAGNTAGTTGTAGGTCAGGTAGCTNCAGACCGAGGCGAGCGTCAGCACGAAGGTGGTCGCCATCGACATGCCCATGGCTGTCTCGAGCTTGTTGGACACACCCATGAACGGGCACAGTCCTAAAAACTGTACCAACACGAAGTTGTTGACCAAGACCGCGCCCACCAGCAACAGCGCGATATCACCCAGCATGTCATCCCCCTGCGGCGACTAGATATCGACTCAATGCNGCAATAGTAGGCAATATATCAGGTGTCTGGCAGGAAGTATTTGCCGGTTCAGACGCCGCTTTTACTGGCTTCGACCATCGCTNCGACCACTTCACCATCCACGCGCTGCAGGAGAGGCTCAAACGTCGCGAGTTGATGATCANCAAGCGGCGCGTTCAGCGCGGTCCAATCGAGAGAGTGCTGAAGAAACGCCTCGGATTTTTCGGCCATGGCGGGTAGCACAGGCTTCAGGTAAGTTGCGAGGACTCGGAATAAATTGATACCGACTGAGCAGACTGCCTGCACCTCATCGGCCAGCGCATCATCTTTTGCCATGACCCAAGGCTTTTTCTCATCGATGTACTGGTTAGCGCGATCTGCCAAAGTGATGATCTCGCGCATGGCGCGGTTGAACTCACGCGCCTCGTACAGCGCAGCGATGCTGTCGCCGGCATCGATAAAGCGCTGCACCAGCTCGGGCTCAGCACAGTCCGTGCTCATGCGGTTATCAAACTTCTTGCGCAAAAAGCCCGCGCAGCGGCTGGCAATGTTGACCACTTTGCCAATGAGATCCGAGTTCACGCGCTGGACGAAGTCGTCGAGGTTCAGATCAATATCATCGACCCCACCGGATAGCTTGGCAGCGAAGTAATAGCGCAAATACTCAGGATCCAGATGCTCAAGGTAGGTGTCAGCAAGGATAAATGTGCCGCGGCTTTTGGACATTTTCACGCCATTGACCGTCAAAAAGCCATGGGCATAGACCGCGGTCGGCTGGCGCAGGCCGGCACTGTCCAGCATCGCGGGCCAGAACAGACCGTGGAAGTTGACGATATCCTTACCAATGAAGTGATATAGCTCGGTGTCACCACCGGGTAGCCAGTAGGCCTCGAAATCGTCATCGCTCTCACGACAGAGGGCTTCGTGGCTGGCGATGTAACCGATCGGGGCGTCCAGCCATACATAGAAATATTTATCAGGGTGGCCGGGAATTTCGAAGCCAAAGTAAGGGGCGTCGCGGCTGATGTCCCAATCCTGTAGCCCGGCGTCAAGCCATTCCTTGAGTTTATTCGCGATCGGGGGCTGTAATTGTTCGCTGTTGATCCACTCCGTGAGTAACGCTTCAAAGTGGCTGAGTTGGAAGAACAGATGACTGGACGTCTTATCAACGGGAGTGGCCCCCGACAGCGCGGAAACGGGGTCGATCAGGTCCGCAGGTGAGTAGGTCGCGCCGCAGGCTTCGCAATTGTCACCGTATTGGTCGGGCGCCTTGCACTTGGGGCAGGTCCCCTTGATAAACCGGTCAGCCAAGAAGAGGCCCTTCTCAGGGTCGTAGGCTTGGGTGATTTCTCTCACCGCAACATGCCCACCTGCTTCGAGGCGCGCGAAAATCGTCTCGGACCAGCGCTTGTTCTCGGCGGAATGGGTCGAATGGTAGTGGTCAAACTCGATTAAAAAGCCCGCTGAGTCGCGCTCGTGCTGCGCCTGAATGGCGGCAATATGCTCCTCGGGAGTGCGACCTGCCGCCTCTGCGGAGAGCATGATGGCGGTGCCATGTGCATCATCGGCACAGACATATCGACATGCGTGACCGCGTGACCGTTGGAAGCGCACCCAGATGTCGGTTTGCGCCTGCTCCAGCATGTGTCCGAGGTGGAGCGGGGCATTGGCGTAGGGTAATGCCGAGGTCACCAGGATTTTTCTCGGGGCGGAGCTCATGGCACGCGTGATCCGGCAAAGGAAAGGCGCGCAGTCTACCGGATTTTTGGTGATTTCGCTGTGCGCAGGTGATCGGAAGCGCCGCCTCCCGCGGTATACTTGTCTATTCAGAAAAAGTCGAGGAAAACAGTGGTGTCAGGCTCTCACCACGTTGTCGCTGTGGCCTCCGGAAAGGGTGGCGTGGGTAAGTCGACCGTGACGACCAACTTGGCAGCAGCGCTCAAGCAGCAGGGTTTGACCGTGGGTCTGCTCGATGCCGACATTTACGGCCCGAGCCAACAGCACATGCTGGGCGTGCCCGAAAGCACCATCCCTGATCAACAGGACGGCGAGTTTTTGCTGCCCGTGGAGGCACACGGGCTCAAAACCATGTCGATGGGTTATCTGAGCTCCGCCAAGACACCGATGGTGTGGCGCGGCCCGATGGCTAGCTCGGCCATGAGCCAGCTGCTTGAGAAGACGCTTTGGGGCGATATAGACGTACTGCTGGTCGATATGCCGCCCGGTACGGGCGATATTCAGTTGACGCTCTCGCAGCGTGCCACGTTGTCGGGCGCGGTGATCGTTACCACGCCACAGGACATCGCGTTGCTCGATGCCCGCAAAGGCATCGAAATGTTCCGGAAGGTTGAAGTGCCGGTGTTGGGCCTGATTGAGAACATGGCCGCCCACGTCTGCACTGCCTGTGGTCAGGTCGAGCCGCTCTTTGGCGAGGCCGGTGGTCAGCAATTGGCCGATCAATATGATGTGCCACTGCTCGGACAGATCCCCCTCGACAGAGCCATCCGGGAGCATTCGGATCAGGGGCATCCCATCGTACTGGCAGACCCCAAAGGGCCCATCGCGGTGGTCTATCAAGAGGCGGCGCTGAAGCTGATGGCCGGTTTGGGGCAGCAGCGACCTGTTCCCGCGCCCATTATCAGCATGGGCGATTGAGTGTCCCGTGGACGAGCTGAACAGATAGGAGAATAGGCGTGAGTATCAAATCAGATCGATGGATCCGGCGGATGGCAGAACAGGAGGGTATGATCGAGCCCTTCGCGCCAGATCAGGTCCGCATGGATGGCGATCAGCGTCTGATCTCCTATGGCACCTCGAGTTATGGTTACGACGTCCGGTGTTCTCGGGAATTCAAAGTGTTCACCAACATCCACTCTGCGACCGTGGACCCCAAGCGCTTCGACGAGGACAGTTTTGTTCATGTCGAGGGCGATGTCTGCGTGATTCCACCTAACTCCTTTGCTTTGGCCTGCACCATTGAGTATTTCCGTATTCCGCGCAATGTGCTGACTATTTGTCTGGGAAAGTCCACCTATGCGCGCTGTGGCATCATCGTCAATGTCACCCCGCTGGAACCGGAGTGGGAGGGGCATGTCACTCTGGAGTTTTCCAACACGACCACCTTACCGGCAAAAATCTATGCCAACGAAGGCGTTGCCCAGATGCTGTTTTTCGAATCCGATGAGGTGTGCGAAACGAGCTATGCCGATCGGGGCGGCAAGTATCAGGGGCAGCGTGGTGTAACCTTGCCGCGGGCATAGAATCGACCAAGCGAGCCCGAGACGCGGTCTTGGACCTGCGTCGTCGCCTTGAGGCCATCCTCTGGAGACCGCCCAAGGAGCACCTATGGGAAGCGCCCATGAAAAGCGCCCGTGATCAGTTGGGAGTCAACCGTCAGGTTCCTTTGACAGGGCTGCCTTCCACCGTGGCACTCTGAATTTCAATCACGGTCTTCGAGCCATCCTCAACGTGCTCGGTGCGCACCATTAAAAAATCGTGATCCGTTGCCAGCCAGGCATCAGAGCTACGCTCCGAGGGGTCATCGTGGCGAAGGGTGTAATGCACCGTGTTCAAGGTGCCTACCGAGGTATCCAGTGTCCCTGTCTCCACCAGGTCAAAATGCTTCAGCTTGATGCGCGGACCATCAATGATGGAGAGGGAAATGCGCTCAGGGAGTGTCTCCGACCCCAGCAGTTTTAAGCGCATTTGCTCTTGTTGACTGAGCCGGTCAAGGACGTCTGGAGACCAAGGATGCTCGGTCCACTCCTCTTTCTTGAGGCTACGGATGGTGCCGTTCTGTTGGTCAAAAAGTACCTCGCGCCGGCGGTTACTGACGCCACCCAGTTGGTACACAAACGCCTCACCCACAATTTGGTTCCCGTTGAGCGAGAAATGAGAGTCCTCGTTGAGCTTGAGTAAAAAGGTTTTTCCTGCTTGGCTAAGGTGAAACCGATCTCCGTCCCGGGTCAGCCTGCGGTTGAGGGTAACCTTGATGCCGATCACCTTCGTTGTGTAGGTAGCCTCATAGAGTGATAAGCCACTTGCGTGAGCAGTCGAAAAGCCCATGCCCATCAGCGCCAATCCGATCAGCGCGCTGGCCCACTGTATTCTGTATCGGTTCATGATGACTCCCATTGCCGCCCGGTTGGCGGGACGAGCTTGTCGTCCAGATGCAATATCCCCTGCTGAAATTGTAACCTGCCCGACAGGTGCCAATTGATGGCGGTGGGATAGATCTGATGCTCCACCTGCAGTACCCGCGCCGCGAGCGATTCTTCGTCGTCGTCTGGTTGGACTGCAACCTTTGCTTGTAAGACCGGCGGACCGCCGTCAAGTTCCCCTGTCACGTAGTGCACTGTCGCGCCAGCATGGGTATCACCCGCATCCAATGCTCGCTGGTGTGTATGCAGGCCGGGATAAAGCGGAAGCAGCGACGGGTGGATATTCATAAGCCGTCCTGCGAACCGGGAGACAAAGCCCGGCGTCAAAATACGCATGAAGCCGGCCAAAACCAGCAGATCGGGGGACTGGCTCTCGAGCACGCCGGCGAGATCCGCGTCGAATGCCTCGCGGCTCTCATAGGATTGATGGTCAATCAGCGCTGTTTGGATCGCAGCCTCTCGGGCGACATCCAGCCCGCCAGCCCCCGGCCGGTTGCTGATGACAATGCCGACCTGACCGCCCAGCGTGCCTGATTGGCTGGCCGTGAGTATCGACTGGAAGTTGGAGCCTCGTCCGGATAGGAGTACCGCGATGCGCTTGTTCAAGAGATGGCCCTCAGCAGAGCTGGACGCCTGTCGCGGTCTCGCTAATACACCCCAGCTCCCACCCTGTAATGCCTTGATCCTGCAGCGCCCCTAGCGTGTCTTGGACCTCTGGCTCACTGACCACCAGAATCATGCCAATCCCGCAGTTAAATGTGCGCAGCATTTCCTGCTCGTCGATATTGCCGCTGTCCTGCAACCAGCTGAAAACAGGCGGAAACTGCCAGCTGGACTGGTGGATCATCGCCCCCAGTCCTGCAGGCAACACGCGCGGCAGATTCTCGAGAATACCCCCACCTGTGATGTGTGCCATCGCCTTAATGTCGATGACTTTTTGCAAGGCCATCAGGGGTCGATTGTAAATAGTGGTGGGCGTCAAAAGCGCTTCGCCCAGACTCATGTTGCCGCAGGGCTGAGCAACATCTGCTCCTGTCATCTCCAGCACCTTTCGTATCAGAGAGTAGCCGTTTGAGTGTGGGCCACTGGAGGGGAGGGCGATGAGGGCGTCGCCAGATTGAACGCGGCTGCCATCGATAATGTTGGCGCGTTCCACGATGCCAACACAGAAACCTGCAAGGTCGTAGTCTTCACCTTCGTACATCCCCGGCATCTCAGCCGTCTCACCACCAACCAGCGCCGCCCCCGCCAGTTCGCAGCCTTTGCCAATACCCGAGACCACCGTCGTAGCAACCTCCACATTGAGTTTGCCCGTGGCGTAGTAGTCCAAAAAGAACAGCGGTTCCGCGCCCACTACCGCGATATCGTTGGTACACATAGCGACCAAATCGATACCAATGGTGTCGTGGATACCGAGGTCTATCGCCAGCTTCAGTTTGGTGCCGACGCCGTCGGTGCCTGAGACCAGTATGGGCTCCGCATACCCGGGCGGAATGGCACACATCGCGCCGAAGCCGCCCAGACCGGTCAGTACCTCGGGTCTATGGGTGGCCCGACTGACCGATTTGATTCGCTCCACCAACGCATTGCCGGCGTCGATATCAACGCCGGCATCGCGGTAGGTGAGAGAGGGTTGCGAAGAGGATGAGTCCGTCATGGGCTGTTCTCGGCCAATGGAAGCGTGATAGTAATCTGCTGGCTTGACGCTGGAAAGCAATGGCCGCGAGTTTGGTTGATAATGTCTTCAGAATTCCTACAAAAGCAATGTAGCGAGGTGCAGAAGCGCGGTGCTGATCGCGAGGCTTAAAAGTGAACACCTGACCGTCACGTTCCGGCGATGGGAGAATGCCATGGCGCTGTTGACCTGTTGGCTCATGGTCGGGATGAGCCTTCACCAGTCTGCCTGCGCCCAGACGGCGGATATTGTCGTCCGTATTCAAGTGCCCAATCGGAGTGAGCAGGCCATGGATGAGGCTGCCAAGGAGGCATTCGAGCAGGCCTTGCTCAAGCGGTCTGGCGACAGAGCGCTCCTGGCGCACCCTGAGGTGAGAAGGACGCTAGCTGACGCTCGTTCTAATCTGTCTCTTTATCAATTCGAACGCACCGTGAGCGGCACGCGTTTTGTTGCGCACATCGACCCGATAATGATCGACGATCTCATCAAAGCAGCCAACGGGACCATCTGGGCCGACACCCGTCCTCCCATTCTTCTCTGGCTAGTGGTTGATGACCGGATGGGCCGCCGCTTCGGTAACACGCCTGCCGAGGAGACGCTTTGGGTCGATTTAAGTGATTCATTCGATGCGCTGGGCGTCAAATTGCGGCGGCCGCTTTATGATCTCTCGGACTCAGTCTTGGTGTCGCCCAAAACCCTGTGGGATAGAGACTTCGGGCCAATTGTGGAGGCGTCTGAACGATACGGGATGACGCACCTTCTGGTCGGTCGGCTGATCGGCTTGAGCAACGGACGCTATATTGGTGAATGGGTATATCGCGATAGTAGCGGCGAGCAGTCGGTCTCCGTGCAAGCCGACTCGAGCGCGGCCTTGATTGCGCCGGGACTGTCCTTGGCGATGGGCGAGATGCGCCGGCAATATGCGGTATCGCTGACGACGCAGGGCACGCAGAAGACACTGCAGGTCAGGATCCGCAATGTAATTAGTCTCGAGGACTTTATGGCCGTCACCCAGAGTATCGCTGCAATTCAGACGTTGGAGCATGCAAGGCCTATTGCCGTGCAGGGTGATACGCTGACGGTGGAATTAACCGGGATCGGCGACGCGGAGACACTCACGCGCCTGATGGCGCCGCTAACCAATTTCACCTGGGTCAGCAGCGACCCGGACAGCGATGGTGGGCTGATACTGAATTGGCTGGATTCCTGATCGACGTTAAGGCAGTGCGAGACTGACATTCATGACCACGTCGTCAACCCAGATACCTTTGCAGATGCGTCGGGAGGATCTTGCCAGCTGGGAAAATTGGCTGAGCCGCCCGGAGACGTCGGCGTTGGAACAGCTGCTGGTCGCCGAGCCATTTCCCGAACACGGCGCATACCTGTGGGGCCCGGGTGGTATGGGCAAAAGCCACCTGCTTCAGGCGTGCTGCGAGGCGCATGGCCAGTATGCGCGTTACGTTCCTTTGCGCGAGTTTGGCGGTTTCCCGCCCGATAAGGTATTGGCCGGCGCCGAAACCGCGCGCGTTATCGCGTTAGATGACGTCGATAGGATCGCCGGGAGCCGGGTCTGGCAAGAGGGCTTGTTTGGCTTCTTCAACTTATGTGAGGAATCGGGTGCGCGCCTGCTGGTTACTGCATCGGCAGCACCTCAACAGCTTGCGGACATGCTCCCCGATCTCCGGTCGCGTCTGAGCAGTCTTCCGGTGTTTCAAATGCCGCACTTCAGCGAAGAACAGATTGCTGACTTACTCCGCCTGAGGGGCGAGGCGATCGGTTTGCGGCTCAGCGAAGACGTCATGCGTTACTGCTCGATCAGGTTGACCCGCAATCCATTGCGAGTCGTCAGCTTTGTGAACGCGCTGGACCAACTCAGTTTGGCTCAACGCCGCGCCGTCACGGTGCCGTTTGTCAGGGAGTCGGGGCTATTGCATCTGGCGACTGGGTAATAGCGTACTCGCCCGGAGACAGCTGCAAGTATTGCCTCAACCAATGTACGGCGAGATATAAAGGTAGCGTGTCTGCCAAAGCGCACAGCGCTTTGAACGCGTAGTTGCTGCCGACGAGCGTGGCAAGTGCCGCGATGGCGATGTCCCCAGAGAGAAACGCCGCACCAAATGTCACGGTGACCACCATGACGGAGTCGACCAACTGACTCAGCAGGGTACTGAAGTTGTTGCGCAACCAAAGATGCTTGCCTTTGGTCACGCGCTTCCAAAAGTGATAAAGCTGCACATCGCAGTACTGGGCGGCAATATAAGCCAGCATTGACGCAAAGACCGCGCCTGAAGTCGTCGCGTAAATCAGCTGAAACAGACCGACCTCAGACTCGACCACCGAGCCATTTGGCAGCGTGACCGGCGCGGCAAGCTGTAGCACCTGCCAAGGAGGCATCATCGATTCCGGTACGGCGGGCGCGGTGGCGCCCAGGGTCAGCACGGCCACCCCCTCCCCCATCCCGTTCCTGCCGGCCCTCTGCTACTTTCGTATTCTTCTTCTTTGTCCTCGTATCGCTGCACACGTTTGGCCGCCCGGCACAGAGCTGCTAGGTGGCCCGCCTGCTTTGCCTCG
>PAGS01000063.1 GCA_002705465.1 Halieaceae bacterium | reverse complement strand
TACTTCATCCTGGTGAATGCGCTCGATTCAGCAGAGCGACAACTCTCTTATGCGCAAAACTTTGTAGGAAACGACTTCGCTACCTCGTCGCTGATTAACGAGCGATTACGTGACATCCAAGACATGCGGGACGAGTTGGACCGAGGTTAGGGGTTTAGCGTTTCAGCGAACGCCAGCATGCGCTCCAGAGGCCGCATGGCCCGTTGAGCCAGGTCAGACGCTATGTGGACCTCATTGTCGGGCTGGTCAAATACCGCGGCCATCGCCTCGAGATCATTCATCGCCATCCAAGGGCAATTAGCGCAGCTACGACAGGTCGCACCCTGGCCTGCGGTCGGCGCAATAATAAACTGCTTGTCAGGCGCCGCCTGCTGCAGCTTGTAAAAGATGCCCTGATCGGTCGCCACGATAAAGGTCTGCTGCGGCATCTCCTTGGCTGCACGAATAATCTGCGTTGTGGAGCCGACGTGATCCGCCAGCTCGATCACGCTAGCCGGAGACTCGGGATGCACGAGCACCGCAGCATCGGGATGAACATGCTTCAGATCCAAAATACCCCGTGCCTTGAATTCCTCGTGCACGATGCATGCACCATCCCACAGCAAGATATCGGCCCCCGACTCACGCTGCACGTAATCGCCGAGATGCCGATCAGGCGCCCAAATAATCGCCTTATCCAGCGCGGTCAAATGCTCAGCAACATCAAGCGCAATGCTGGAAGTCACCACCCAGTCGGCGCGCGCCTTGACCGCTGCAGAGGTGTTGGCATACACCACCACCTCTCGCTCAGGGTGGGCATCGCAGAAAGCCGAGAATTCATTGATCGGGCAACCCTCGTCCAGCGAGCAGGTTGCCTCGAGGGTGGGCATCAACACGCGCTTGTCAGGGGTCAGGATCTTGGCCGTCTCGCCCATAAACCGGACCCCTGCAACAATTAACGTCTCAGCGGGATGGTCCCTACCGAACCGGGCCATCTCCAGAGAGTCTGAAACGCACCCCCCAGTGGCCTCCGCCAGTGCCTGTATCTCAGGTGCCGTATAGTAGTGGGCCACAATGACGGCATTATTAGCATGCAGATGCCCCCGAATCGTGCTCTCCAGCGCTTCCCTGCGGGCCGCTGTCAGTGCGGGACTGGGTCGGCTCTCCAGGTGCGACTGTACCTGAGCGCGGATCTGTTCGAGTTTTTCCTGAGCTATCGACATAACAACGGGAGCACAACCATTCGGGATAACCCTAGCATAGTCACAGCGCTTCTTTCCGGATCACCGATTCTGAAAAACGGGTGCCCTTTTCTCTCGCTGCGCGGTGATACCCTCCTGCACATCGGCAGAGTCACTGCAGGCTTTAGCGAGCGCGTCAGCCTGCTCTCGATTCAAATTGCCGCCCTCGAACTGCCGGATAATCTCCAGCATATTGATCACCGCCATAGGCGCGAGTTTGATCAATGATTCAGCGTAGCGCTGCGCCGCCGCATAAAGCGAATCTGGAGGATAAATCGCATCGACAATACCCAACGCGAGCATTTGTTCTGCAGAGAATGTCTCCGCCGCCACCAACAGCCGCCTTGCCATTGAGGGTCCCAGCCGCCGGGTAATGCGCTCGATGCCCTCCACCGGATAGCACAAGCCAATCGCCGCCGCCGGAATGCGCAACACGATATCTTCTCGCGCGAGACGAAAGTCGCAGCTGAGCGCCAGCTCAGCGCCGCCACCAAAGACATTACCAGACAAAGTGGCAATAGAGGGGATGGGCAGGGCGGCAATCTTGTTAGTGACCGATTGAAAACGATCGCCACTCAGTGAACCATCCAGAATCTGAGTCAGGTCAGCGCCAGCACAGAAAACCCGGTCATCCGATGAGGTAATCACCAGCGCCCGAGCATTCTCATCCAGCGACGACAACCCACTCTCTATGGCGTCGAGCTCGGCGGCACCCAGCGCGTTACGTCGCTGCGGATTGTTGAAGGTCAGCGTGGCGATGCCGGCTGTCTGGGTAAAGGAGATGGTGTCTGACACCGCGCGCCTCCGATCCTACCGTTACAAGATGGAGGCGAAGTGTGGCACAGCCCGGCTACGGCGCACAGAGTGTGGCCTTACACTGACTTGAGTAGCCTAACGTCACCTCGCGTCCCCTCGCGTATCGTGCGCGACCCTCTCCTCTAAGGTCCGCAAACGCCGATATCGAGGCTGGCACCGCGCCATATCGGCGGTCGCCCCCGGCCGTCTCGATAAGCGCCAATCAACGCCAATCGCAAGCCCAACCATAGACAGGTTCAGTAAAAATACTTAAAGTTCAAATAATTGAATTTCGAGAATTATCGGTTTCACGCCGGCCCGATTTGAGAACCCCTTGAGTAACCCACCCTCAGCACATCGCTCGCCATTCAGCCGCGGTTTGCAGCGTGAAACCAAGCATGCTGCGGTGCTTTCCTGTGCCGCCAAGCTGTTTAATACGAAGGGAGCGAGGTCGACCACGCTGGCCGATGTGGCAAGCCGTCTGGGGCTTACCAAGACCAGCCTTTACTACTATGTCTCCACCAAGGAAGACCTGATTTACCAGTGTTACGACGCCAATGTGCGCCAGGCGCACGCCCAGCTCGATGCCGCCGAGGCGGCCTGCGAGGTCCCCAGCACCTGTCTGATGACGTTCCTGGAGAGTCAGATCAATACAACACTCCGAGCACTGGATGGTGAAGGTGACTTTTATGCCGCGCCGCTTGAGGTCGCCTCCTTACAAAAAGAGCACCGTCTCACGCTGGAAGAGGAGTATCGGCGCCTGCTAAGGCGGCTAATCGACTTACTCAACAGGGGGATAGTGCTAGGCGACATCCGGCCGTGTAACCCGGTTATCACCATTCGCGCCATGATCGGTGCATTAGACTGGTCCTTCTACTGGCTCTACGAAATGCCGCGGGATCAGGCCAATACCGTCATCGATGTGCTACGCGATCTGTTTACGCACGGCCTGTTGTGCTCACCCGATAGCCAGTCACTCCAGATGGCGCCCGAAATGCTCACTTTTTCTGCAGAGGATGAAGCTTTTGACAGAGAGGCACAAAACCGGCTGAAGCAGGAGGCCTTTCTTAAGGCGGGGACCCGCTGTTTTAATCAGAAGGGTTTTAGCGGCACGTCACTAGATGAAATCGCAGAGTTGCTACAGGTCTCCAAAGGCGCTTTCTACTACCATTTTGCGAACAAAGAGGCACTCCTGACCCAATGCTTCGATTACACGCTGGATCGGCTGGAGCAGATTATTGCGGGCATCGAGCAACTCAAGACGTCCCCCGCAAGCAAGCTGGCCTTGGCCTGCCACCATATTTTTGTGCTGCAAAACTCTGAACAAGGCCCCCTCGTTCACTTCAACTCGATCACTGCCTTGCCACCTGCTGTCAGACAGCGATTGCTGGCGAGGCTAGCAGCGGTGCACCGGACCCTAGAGACGGCCATCGTGGAGGCGACCTCTGACGGGGAGTTTAGGGCGGTTTCCGCTGGCATCGTGATTCAGTTGCTAACGGGTGCATTGAACGCCGCGATGGACCTCGAAGTCTGGCAGCCCATCGACGACATTGACCAGAGCGCGGCCGACTACTTCGCCGTATTTTTTCGCGGCTTGGCAACAACTGCTCAGCACTAAGGAGTCCCCGTGACGAGTTTCACCGAGGTGATGTCACAGATTGCACCCCAGCAGACTGAGCCACTCACCTTTGTCGGCCACAGCCTGCTCCCCCAACAGCGCATTTTTGGCGGGCAGGTCGTCGCGCAGTGTCTGATGGCCGCTAATCAGACCGTTGCAGAGTCGCTGAATGCACACAGCCTGCATGCTTATTTTCTTCGGGCCGGAGATCCAACCGTGCCCATCGATTTTGAAGTCGACCCAATCCGGGACGGACGCTCCTTTTCCACTCGCAGGGTCGTCGCCAGACAAAACGGCGAGGCCATTTTTAATACCTCGATCAGTTATCACTGTGATGAAGAAAGCGTGACCCACAGCTTCGCGATGCCAGAGATCGCGGCGCCGCGGTCGGAGGCGGACGATTTATCGGGCTTCCGTGGCTTCGCCTCCAAACCCGGCGACCCCAATCTGATGGATTTATATCGAATCGAGCGGCAGCGAGTAACCCGGTATCAGGCAGAGGAACAGCCACCGCTTGGTCGGTCATGGTTCCGCGCCCTTGGCCCCTTACCCGAGGACACCGCGATCCATCAGGCCGCTTTGGTGATGATCTCAGACTACTCGCTTTTAAGCACAGCGTTTTATCCGCACCCTGTCACTAACCCTTCCAAGCACTTCATGGCAGCCAGTCTCGATCACGCCATCTGGTTTCATCACCCAGGCAAGATGGACGACTGGATTCTGTATGACTGTGACACGCCGCGGGCGGGCGGAGGCAGAGGCTTTAGCCGCGGCTTCCTGTGGGCGCAGGACGGTACACTGCTGGCCTCGACGGCTCAAGAGTCGCTCATGCGGCTCAAGCGCAGTTAATTGACCACGCTTTTCAGCATCTCGCCCCGGGACGCCCACCGCCAATCGGCACCCGCCACCTCGAGATGATGGATCGAGCCATTGGCTGGCAGACACTGCACGACGGCGTCATCACCACTCATTTGAGCGGCCACAGCGTTGATCACTAAAAAATGCGTGAAGATGACGCTGGGAGTTTGCAATGCCTGAATCGCAGCCACGATCTCCCTGCGCCATTGTTGAACAGACTCGGGCAGCGCACCCCAGGTTCCCTGAAGCACCTCCTGCAACCACGGCTTCCGGGCTTCCAATTCGCCCGGCGAGGGCAGTTCAACAAACCGCGGATCGACCTGAAGGGCAACGCCTCGGCGCAAAGCAAAGGGCTCGCCGGTCTGAATGGCGCGCCGTTTGGGACTGGTCAACAAGGCGGCGCCCGCGGGCACCTGCTCTGCAAGCGCCCTCGCCGCGGCACTCGCCTGCGTTTGGCCGAGCTCGGACAACGCAGGATCAACGTCCTCGCTGAAGCCGGCTGCGGCTTCGCCGTGACGAACCAACCAAATCGCGCTCACCGATAAGTTACCAAAGCTTCACCCAATTGCTTGCTCCGTAACTGCAGGTGCGCGGTGTCGTTGAAGTTGGACAGCGAGATTCTGCCGCGCGAGAAGATCAAGCGGGTGACAGAGCAATTGAAAACGGGCTCGTAGAAACCGTAGACCTTGTGATGGGGCACGCCGAGCACCCAACTCACCGCCGTGGCAATCGTACCCCCTGAAGTAAATATGGCCGTGTCGGTGCCGCCCTCGGCCCGCGCCATGGCATCCTCGAGAGCACCCTTGACGCCTGCGAGATAGTCGGGCCACGACGCGGTATCCGGGAGGTCTGGGCAATCGGGTGCGACCCAGGCATTGAATACCGCCTGGATAACCTTCTGGTATTGCTTGCTGTCACTGCGACCAGCTTTGACTCGCTTCGCGAAGGCCGGATCACGGTCGCACAGTACCGGCAACAAACCGGCGATTTGACCCTCGTTGTCGACCTCGTTGAGGCGGGGATCAACGCGCANNGCNGGCTGCTGCCGGTTGACTGNTAAGGACGCGCTCGCCCGTTTCTCGCTGCCTNGACAGGTCGCCGCTNACTGCCTCGNCGAAATGCAGACCCACATCGGCAAAGAATTGNCCAGACACATCAGCCTGCCGCTGACCGAGTGGCGACAGCTGATCGTAATTGGCACTGCCAAACGAAGCCTGACCATGCCGAATCAAATACAGTGAAGCCATGCTCAGGCTACCTCTTGTCGNTGCGAGAAACGGACCCTTCGNGGATANGGNTAAAAGTNCTCAACNACNCCGTTACGGATTTGATTCTGCTGCCCGATCCAGAAGTCNGCATCGTAGAGGTCGGCGTGTTGTGCGTCGAAGGCAGCTCGNGCCCGCGCGTTACCGGAGAAAAACAANCNGAACTCCTCGGGNAAGATATCTTTNGGCCCCACCGAATACCAAGGNTGGTCCGACATNTCGTCCATTTCGTCTCGNGGTGGCGGGATGCGTCTGAAGTGGCAATCNACCAACGGCTCAATCTCGTCGTAATCGTANAACACGACCCGGCCGTGTCGGGTGACNCCNAANTTCTTGAGCAGCATATCGCCGGGAAAAATATTCGCAGCCGCNAGCTGCTTAATGGCGTTNCCGTAGTCGTTCATCACCTCGTTCACNNCGTCGTCGGTGGCATCTTGNAGATACAGGTTGAGGGGNTTCATNCGNCGCTCNACGTAACAGTGTTTGATNATCAGGGCNCGNCCNTTCACACGAATTTGGGATGGGCAGGTCGCGTNGAGCTCNTCCATNANTTCCTNGGANAANCGGCTGGCATCNAATACCAGATTGTTGAACTCCTGTGTNTCGGCCATNCGNCCNGCGCGATCCCAGCGNTTCACCAGGTGGTACTTATCCTTAACGATTTGGTGAGTNACNTCCTTGGGCGGCGTNAAGCGNTCCTTGATGATCTTNAAGACATANTCNTATGACGGCAGGGTAAAGACCGTCATTACCATGCCTTTAATTCCNGGAGCNACCATNAACTGATCATCAGTTGAGCGAATATGTCGGGTTGAAGTGCGATAAAAATANGTTTTACCGTGACGGAANTGCCCGATNGAACTGTAGATTTCAGAGATTTCCTTCTTCGGCATCAGNTGCTGCAAAAACAANACATACTGCGAGGGAATCGAGGCATCGACCATAAAATAGCTNCGCGTAAACGAGAACAGCAAGCTCACCTGATCGGGACCAAACAGNAAGGCATCGACGTAAATAGCGGGTGAATCANNTGACTCGTTNTGCAGTAGCGGCAGGACGAAGGGCATCTGATNGCCGTCNACATAGAGTCGGCCAACAATATAACTCGCCTTATTGCGAAAGAAGTGNTGCTCCAGAACCTGNAGNTCAAGCCCNGNNCGTTCAACATCAAACCGGGCGGAAAGGTGTCGCTCNATCGNTTNANTNATNNCNNTAACGTCTCGCTCAAGATTCTCGTAGGGGATGTCAAAAGCGTAATCCTCGAGAAGCTGCCTGAAGGCTTNGCTCAGATTNTCTTCAACGGCATAGTGGTTGACCACCCTGCCCATATCCACAGGTGGNACNTCCCCCTGCGGCGAGAACACAAACGCGTACTCATTGCGGATGGATCGGTGACCAAAGTGGGAATTGAAAATCGAATTGTAAAANGTCTCTGCTATNTCGAAGTTGGTCATGCCTCTGACCAGCTCNGCATACAGGNTACGCGTGTCCGCCCAGAATGAGAGCTCCTCGATCTGGTCNCCGGCAATGTGGCGNGCAACCTCNAGNGTCTCCATCACCGTCTNTTTGTAGACGTCGATCCGCCGGCTGGAAAAATCNTGCATGATNGCCCACTCCGCTTGCTCNAACCGNGTGCGNGCNGCGAGCGTGATGTTCTCAAACTCGGCAAAGTANGCGTAGAAGCCGTTGAGGATGACCCGCGCNAAGCGGCNTTGTTTATCCACGGGGTGCCCTTGAGCANATGTCAGGGGAGTGTAGGTGGGCGCATGCNCCGNCGCAATTTGCGCATGCCACCGATCCAACGATCGTAGTTTTGCGCCTTGTTGAGNNGATACTGCTCNACCTGCTGATGAGGCAGAATCAGGAAGCGTTCCTCGCGCAAACCTTCGATCACNGCCTCAGCTACCTGCTCGGGACTCANAATGCCATCNAGCCCNGCGGCNCCGCCATCAGTACCCCCCAACATGGCAGTGTCGACNGCCTGNGGNCAGAGGCAGCTCACCTTNACNCCGTCNTCNCCNTGGGTAATGGCNAGGGATTCTGCAAATCCNATTGCCGCATGTTTGGTGGTTGCATAAGCCGCNGTGTAAGGCTGCGTCAGTAAACCNGCTGCAGAGACCGTNTGCAGGAAGTAACCCTCGCCACGGCTGATCATCGCNGGGAGGCAGGCGCGNGCGGCGTAGATATGCGCCATCACATGCACCTCCCAGTTTCGTTGCCACACGTCATTGGGGCTGGAGGTCGCCCAGTAATCGCCCTCATCGAGGTTGAGGGTACCGGCATTGGAGCAAAACAAATCGACCTGCCCAAAGGCTGCCTCAGTGTCGGTCACCATGGCTGCCACCGCCGCCTCATCACGGACATCCAGTGCGTAACCAGTGCCATCCAGCTCTGTCGCCAGCGCCGCCGCGGAGTCGCCATTCAGATCAGCGATTACCAGCCCGCGAACACCCTCTTCCCGGAATCGCCTGCACAGACCGCTACCGATACCGCTGGCGCCGCCGGTGACGACGACAACCTTGTCATGAAGCTCCATGCTCAGGCCGCGTAAGCGGTCTCGATAAAGCGGTTTCGATGGTAGTTTGCGTCACCAAAGGTGGTGTTGATCATCATCAGACGCTTGGCGTAATGACCAATATCCAGCTCGTCAGTCATCCCCATCCCGCCGTGCATCTGGATCGCCTCACCAAAAACGTGCTTGCCATTGCGATCGATGAGCACCTTCAATGCGTGCACGGTCTCGGCTGCCATGGCCGGGTCCTGCTTGTACTCACACAGCGCTTTGAAAAGGAGCGATTTACTCTGCTCGTAGGCCATCATGGTGTCGACCATGCGATGCTGGAGCGCTTGATAGGAGCCAATAGCCACGCCGAATTGCTCGCGGGTTTTGGTGTACTCCAGCGTTTTTGCATTCAGCACGCCCATGATACCTACGGCCTCTGCGGCGAGGGCAATCACAGCCTCATCGGTCAAAGCATCTATCACAGGGAGTGCCCCACCCTCATCGCCCAGCAGCGCGTCAGCACCTACGCTGACGTCCTTGAAAGTAATGTTGGCGACACGCTGGCCGTCCATCATCGGGTAAGCCATCTTGTCGACGCCAGCTACCGCGGCATCGACGAGAAACAGTGACAAGCCATCGCGATCAGATTGTTCGCCGGAAGTGCGTGCCAACACCACGAGGTGGTCCGCCTGCTCACCATTGAACACCACAACTTTTTCACCATTCAGGACGTAATCGTCGCCCGTTTTTGTGGCGGTTGTCTGGCAATCGTTCAGCGCAAAGCGGCTCTGGCGCTCCACATAGGCAAACGCGCCCAGCACCTCGCCACCAATGATGCGCGGCAGCCACTCGGCCCGCTGCGCTTCACTGCCGGCGCGTGCAATCAGTCCGCCGAACAACACCACAGTGGGGAAATAGGGTTCCACCACTAGGCCCTTACCCAGTTCCTCCATCACCACTGATAGATCGACAATATTGCCACCAAACCCACCATGCTCCTCGGCAAAGGGGATGGAGAGCCACCCCAATTCGGCAAACAGCTGCCAGTTATCCCGACTCATCCCCTCGTCTGAGGCGACAATCGCCTTGCGGGTATCCCAGTCGTAGTCGTCTTGAACAAAACGCGCAATCGAGTCGCGGACCATTTGTTGCTCTTCAGAGAAATCAAAATTCATGATCAGTAATCCCCCTACTCAAGACCGAGTACGTACTTGGCGATAATATTTTTCTGAACCTCGTTGGATCCGCCGTAAATGGTGGCCGCTCGGCCATACATGTAGGCTTTTCGGGCATCGACAGCAAACTCGTGACCCAAGGCATCGGGGTCAAGGTCGGTCGGCAATACACCCTGGTAATAGGCTGCGATCTCCATCAGCAGTTCCTGAGCGGCCTGCTGCAGCTCAGTGCCCTTGATCTTAAGAAGCGATGACTCCGGCCCCGGGAAGCCACCGGCTGCCTGAGTCGCCAGTGTGCGCAATTCGGTGAATTCGAGCGCCATCAGTTCGACTTCAATATCGGCAAGCCGCTGCTGGAAGCCGGGGTCATCCATCAGGCGCTGGCCTCCGTTCTCTTCCTTGGCAGCCACCTCTTTAATCACGCGCACAGCGCGTTTCACATCCGCCACCCCAGCAATGCCGGTGCGCTCGTGAGCCAGCAGCGCCTTGGCGACGGTCCAGCCTTTGCCAATCTCACCCACGACGTTTTTAACCGGAACTCGAACGTTGCTGAATTCGACCTCATTGAGGCTGTGATGGTTATCAATCGAGATGATGGGATTGACCTTGATACCTTCCGTCTTCATGTCGATCAGGATGAAAGTGATGCCTTCCTGCTTCTTGCCGGAGTTGTCGGTCCGAACCAGGCAAAAAATCCAGTCGGCGTACTGCGCATAGGTCGTCCAAATTTTGGCGCCGTTGATAATGAAGTCATCGCCATCCCGCTCTGCCTTTGTCTTAAGGCTTGCCAGATCTGATCCGGAACCGGGCTCGGAGTAGCCCTGACACCACCAGTCTTCACTTTTGAGAATACGAGGCAGAAAGTACGCTTTTTGCTCGTCAGTGCCGTAAGTCATGATGACGTTAGCCACCATCACTAAACCGAATGGCACCACGTTGGGTATCCCGGCNAGNGAGCGCTCNGTNTCGTAGATNTATTTTTGNGTNGCNGTCCANCCCGTNCCGCCNTNCTCNGCNGGCCANTTNGGNGCNACCCAGCCCTTGTCATAGAGCTTGCGCTGCCANTCTTCAATCGCNGNCTTGTAATCCGGGGAACGCAGGCGCTTTTGNAATTCGGGNGTNTAGGCCTNATCGAAAAATTGACGAACTTCATCCCGAAACGCCAGATCATCNGGGGAATATGCAGTATCCATGGATCACCTCTCAATGGGTTCAGTCGCCAGCCCTCNGGCTAGNCGGATCGATTTTTGAATCTTGAGTATGTTTTCTGAATAAGGGGAATGTAGGCAAGTTAGCGGCGCATTGCAACCCCGCTAAGCAGAGGGCCGAGGCGTCGCCTAGTACATCAGGGAAAAGAGCTTCCGCTGGTACTCCGCCGCGAGGGGGTCGCCCTTGCCAATCGTCGCCAGCGTGTCGAGGAAGATCTTGCGGACCTCGCCGTTATTGAAGCCTTTGTCAGCCCGTAGCACGGTCAGCAAGTGCTCCAGCGCCTCCCGATACTGCGAAACCTGACTCAACTGTACAGCCAGTTTGACCCGGGTAGCATGATCATCGGGGCTCGCGGCGAGCGCGGCCTCCAACGCCTCCACCTCTGGCGATCGCGCCGCCTCCCGTCCCAGTTCAATCTGCGCCATCAATTGCTCATACCGCGCGTCCTGATCTGCGAGCCGAATACCATGCAATATCGCTTCAGCCTCATCCAGTCGGCTGGCGCTCACCAAAGCAGCNGCGTACGCGAGGGTCATTTCCAGTTTCTGNCCGGATTCTTCCCAGGCGCTNCGATACAGCGCCAGNGCCCCAGGGATATCGCCATCAGCGAGTAATTGCTCCGCCTCTGCCAGTGCGCCGGCTTGGGGCGAAGGAAGATGCTTGTCCAGCATCTCGCGGACGGCAGACTCCGGCTGCGCCCCCGAGAACCCATCAATAGGCTGGCCATCCTTGATTACCATGACCGTCGGCAGTGAGCGCACGCCCAGCTGCTGGGCCAGCATTTGCTGTTCGTCNGCATTGACCTTTGCGAGTAAAAAAGCNCCCTGATATTCCTCCGCCAGCTTCTCAAGAATCGGCATCAGATGCTTGCAGGGGCCACACCAGTCCGCCCAGAAATCCACGATCACNGGCCGGGTCATGGATTCCTCAATCAAGAGTTGCTGAGCGTTACTTTCATCGATTTCAACAATATGGGCCGGGGCATTCATCGCGCGCTCTCCTGTTGTGTCAGCACATCCTGCATGTCGNANTGGCCNGTGGGTTGTTTCACAAGCCAANAGGCGGCGGTGACAGCGCCGCTGGCAAAAGCCTGCCGGGAACTCGCCCGGTGCGTGATTTCCAACCGCTCTCCATCGCCGGCAAAAATGACCGTGTGGTCACCGACAATATCGCCAGCTCTGATCGAGCTGAAACCAATCACATTTTGGGGCCGCGCGCCCGCACGGCCCTTCCGAGCGTGAACCGCCACATCAGACAAATCCCTGCCCCGTGCTCGGGCGACTGCCTCTCCCAAACTCAAGGCCGTACCCGAAGGCGCGTCAACTTTATGCCGATGATGGGCTTCAACAATTTCAACATCGACACTGTCGCCCAGTGCTTTGGCTGCCGCCTCCACCAGTTGAAAAGTCAGATTCACTCCTGGCGCAAAATTGGAAGATTGGCAGACTGCGAGCGCTGTGGTGGTCGAATCCAGCCGTTCACTTTGGTCGTCAGTAAATCCGGTTGTGCCGATCACCATCGGCACGCCATACTCGGCACAGACCTGTGCGTGGGCCAGAGTCGCCTCAGGCAAGGTGAAATCAATCAGCACATCAATCGCACTGGCAACTGATAGCAGGTCGTCGGTGACGTGCACCCCAAGTGCCTCTCCACCCAGTAACTGCCCCACATCTGTACCCACCAGTGAGGATCCGGGGCGAGCGACCGCCGCTGCGAGCACGCACGAAGCTTCACTGTCGGTGATCGCCTCCACCAGCATCCGCCCCATTCTTCCACCGGGGCCCGTGACTCCGAACCGGACGGTCATCCTGTCATGCCGTCAAAGAAATTCTTGACGCCCTCAAACCAGCTCGTCTGCCGCGGTGATTGCTGCTCNCCCCCCGCCTGTAACGCACCACGAAACTCCTCGAGCANTGCTCGNTGNTCTTTNGTGAGATTGACNGGAGTTTCCACTACAGCACGACAGAGCAANTCTCCGACGGGCCCGCCGCGAACCGGCTTCACGCCCTTGCCGCGCAGCCGAAACATTTTTCCCGTCTGGGTTTCAGACGGTATTTTCAATTTCACCCGACCATCCAATGTTGGCACCTCCAGCTCACCGCCTAGCGCTGCATCAGCAAAACTGATCGGTACCTCACAGTAAAGATGCCTGCCGTCACGCTCGAAGAGGGGGTGCTGACGCACCGCGATCTGCACAAATAGATCTCCGGGCGGCCCACCAGACGGCCCAGCCTCACCCTCACCACTCAAACGAATCCGATCACCCGTATCCACGCCCGGTGGCACCTTTACGGATAGGGTCTTGGTTTTCTCTACCAATCCCTGACCGCGACACTCGAGACAAGGGTCTGAGATGGTCTGCCCGCGCCCACGGCATTTGGGGCAGGTTTGCTGAACCTGAAAAAACCCTTGNTGNCTNCGCACCTGGCCAGAGCCACCACAGCCTCCACAAGTGACGGGACTGCTACCCGGCTTGGCACCGCTACCGTCACAGGGCGCACAGTGCTGCAGTGAAGGCACGCGAATCTCCGCTGTGGAACCGCGCACCGCGTCCTCGAGAGAGACCTCCAGGGTGTAGCGCAGGTCCGAACCGCGCTGCGGTCCTTGACG
>PAGS01000084.1 GCA_002705465.1 Halieaceae bacterium | reverse complement strand
GCAGGCGGTGCCAAAGGGTAAATCAAAATAGAGCCCCAGCTGGGCACAGCCGCTGGAGATCAAGCCTTGCTCCGGCGAGCCGCCGCTCATGGCGCCGGTGCGAAGGTCTGATACAAAGGGCCAGGCACCGATGATGGCGGGTGCGCCGGGTTCAATGGCATTCACATACACCAACCCGCCGATGCACTCTGCCCAGGCTTGGCTCACTGCGCCGGCAAGCGTCGCCGGGGTAGTGGCGCCGGCCTGGCCCGCTGAGAGTAAAAGCACCGGCATGCCGCCCTCGACGGCCACCCTCAGGCACTCTAGCGCCTCCTGCGCGAACTTCATCGGCGGCACAACAAAGCAATTCGATTGGCTAACAAAAGGTCTTGCTCGCCAGGCGGCTTCGCCACCGGCAATGATATGCAACATCTCCAGCGCCTTGCCTAGATGGTCGCAGTTACTCCAACTGGCGCCCACGTGCTTGCGGGTGCCGGCCACGCAGCAGTAAGTGGTGTTGAGGTCCATCTCGTACGTGTTCTCCAGATCGCGCAGCACGCACATGCGCTGAAACATGTGAATGTGTTCGCAGTTGTCGGCGATGCGCGCGAGATCGTAGAGGTCTCGGGTAGTTGAGTCGCGGTACTCGTTCTTGATCGAGTCGGCGATCATTACGGCGGCACCGGCTGTAGCAAAGTGCACCGCCGAGCCAGACAGATCCAGATCGAACTCGGGATCCTGTGCGTGCAGGGTGAGGTTGCGTTTGGCCTGCTTTAGCGCGGCGTCGACAACAGCGCGAGGCATACGTAGCCGGCCGTCGTCGCCCAGTACCGCGCCGACTGCCTCACAGGTTTCAATGCAGTGGGGCGTGGCATCCTTGAAGCCGACCTCTTCAAGAATACGGTAGATATTCTCGACGATGGCTTCGAGGTCCTGGTCGATAAAAGGATGGTAGCGGCCGCCGCGTTCTCCTGGCCGCACGGGCTTCATAGCGTCTTCAATTGGTGCACTGCGCTGCGCATGCCGCGCCTGCCTGCCTCCCGCACGTCTCGCCATCGTCAGGTCCCCCCTAAAGCCGGCCAGCGTTCACCCGGTAGTGCTGATATCCGAGTCGAAAAACAGGGATAGAGATACCTGAAAAAGCGGCCCCGCGCCAGCAAAAATCGCCCCCCGGCGCGACCCCGGTGAGGGGCGCGGAAACGGGGGGCTGCGGTGTTACTCTGGAGCGCCCGAGCGGACCAGCGTGGCGCTGTACATTCTGG
Source organism: Halieaceae bacterium (assembly GCA_002705465.1). Classification (GTDB taxonomy): domain Bacteria; phylum Pseudomonadota; class Gammaproteobacteria; order Pseudomonadales; family Halieaceae; genus Luminiphilus. The sequence continues at coordinate 7,501 of PAGS01000084.1, read as the reverse complement.
CGCTGTCGCAGCTCATGACGTCACCGAAAATCGCCTGGCTCGCCTGCAACCCGCCGCCATTAACGTACAGATCCGCGTCGCGGCCATAAGACTCTAGGTTCGGTCGCCAGATCGACACCTTCATGTCTGCAGTCATGTCTTGGGGGTTGCCATGACCCGGGAAGTGATACGCAATCGCTGCCGTCACTTCACTTTGATCGAGGTAGGCGTTCCACTTGGCCGCTGCTGCCATGAGATCGGGTGATGTCACCCCCTCGTTCAGTGTGCAGTCTCTGAAGCTGACCACAGCTGAGGACGGGCCTTCGCTTGGGGGTCGCACCAGCAGCGTTGCATACTCGCTGTGCGAAGAGCAGGTCCAGACTTCATTAAAGCGTTCGTTGAGCTTGTGGCCTTCGGTAGCCCATGTCTGCAGGGTTTTGCCCATCTCGGTGAAGTTCGGTGAGTAGCCGAACCAGATGCTGTCACCGACAAAGTCAGCGTTGGCATTGAAGATGGGGTTGAGCACCCACGCGGTGTATGTGCTGATGCCCTGGTCGTCTGACCACTCGTTCCAGTCGTCGACAACCTTCATCAGGTCGTTCATCGACTGGCCGTCATTCATGTTGCAGCCCCAGCCCTCGACGCTACCCAGAGTGGGCATCTCGCCCTGCGCCTGAGTGAGCGCACTGAGCGACAAGCTGGCAGCGGCGATGAATGTCATGACTTGCTGTTTCATAGTGTCCCCTTTTATCTGTGTTTGTTGTTTGTTGCCGGAGCGCGCTGGATCCGGGCCCAGTGCCGCCTCCCGAAAGTAGATTACGAAATTACTGTGACAAATCATTGACGCCCGAGAAGCGGAACGGTCCTGTGCCGCCGAGCGTAGCCGCAAAGTGATCTGGTCGGTCGTGCATGCGTACACCTTGCCAGACCAAAAGTCTGTGCTGGCCCCAGCGAAGCGTCTCACCGGCGGCTTTGATGGGGCCTTTTCATTTGAGGCATACATTTGAGGCATATGAGTGCCGGGTGATGACAGCGGCGACTACTTCCTGTCGAATGCAGTTGCCGGTTTCCTGTCGACTGCAGCTGCCGGTGGGTCAGTTCAACTCAGTAGCCTGGCCATCCTGAATCAGAGTTCTGGTAAGGCGTTTGCCGTATCGTCGTTGTCGTCGCCGCGCCTTGGCTGGGGTCGCTCTCCAACCGACTCGTTTATCAGACACCAAGCCCTCTAGATCATCGGCTGACTCGATGTGGCGTCCATCGGCTTCGTAAGTTCGGCGGGGCATAGCGGCACTATAGCGAAGCGCGCTGTGCCTTTGGGTCAGGGTGTCAGAGGCCTTTCGCAGCAGGGAAATGCGCTCTTCGCGCGCGCGGGCTTACTCGCCGCCACCCCCGCCGCCGTCTCCGCCGCCACCATCACCACCGCCGCCATCACCGAATGCGCCGCCCGCGTCCCCCGTGTAGTCGCCGTTTTTATCGAAGTTGCCCGAGCCGCCGCCGTGCCACATGACACTGCCGTCAGCGGCCACCTGACCCTTTAGCTGTTTGTCGCCACATTTTCTGCAAACGAAGTAGGCACGCCCTGTATCGAAATCGCCGACCTTATCTGACTTGAAACCGTGAGTCAGGCTGCCACAGGCAGTGCATCGATAGCCGATCGCGATCCCAAAAAAAACGAGACCCATTACGCCAGAGAAAATGGCGAGAAAAACCAAAAAATCCGAGTCCATCGATATGCTCCCCCCTTGGAACGCACCGCTGACACTACTGGTTTAGCGAGGAGATAAAAATCCGGACATTTAATCAGGCGCGTTACATGCAGATGGCTAAACCTGCGCCTGACCCCCGAGCCACTCAAACCACCGGGCCTTGGTATGATGCGCGCACTTAAAGCGCGGGACCAGAAAGGGGACAAGTGATGGCGGTTGGATTATTGGCGACGATTACGATTCAAGAGGGCAAGAATGCGGAGTTTGAGGAAGCTTTCCTTGATCTGACCGAATTGGTGCGCGCGAACGAGCCCGGGAATGTCTTTTATGCGCTGCATCGTAGCCCGTCGGACCCCCAGGTCTATAAGGTCATGGAGCAATATGATAGCCCTGAGGCGCTGGACGCCCATGGCAAGACTGACTACTTCCGAGAGGCTAACGAGCGCCTTGCCAGTATGGTCGCGGCGGCGCCTGAGATCGAAATTTTGGATGCGGTGGTGCGCTAGGGGCGGAAAACCTCTGGGGCGTGGATCGCCCGGTTAGCTGATCCCATCAGGCAATTTCCAGCGGGTGGATCCACAGCAGTCGCACACCCTCAGTGAGCTTCAGGAGTTCACTCATCGCTTCGTCTTCCGTCATTCCTTTGTCCCGGAGCGTTGTCATCACTCGCTCGCTGCTATAACAGGGCACGGGTGTGCCGTCGTCCTCGTAGATGCAGCCGAGGAGGGCGTCGTTAAACCCATCGATGAGTTGAATTTCAAATTCGTCCGTGTCGGGCATGGCGCGATACCTCCGAAAGCGGAGATCTATCATCTCAGATACTGTCGCGCTGTTCGAATTTTTGGGTGAAGCGTGGTGGACCAGAAGAGCGTGGTGGACCAGATGAGAGAGTGGCGCGGAATGCAGGAGTCGAACCTGCGACCTTCGGTTTCGTAGACCGACGCTCTATCCAGCTGAGCTAATTCCGCGCGAAGCCGACGAGACCTGATCCCGTCGGGGCGCGTAGTATACACACTTGGCGTGGCCGGGCCAGCACGCTGCACGGCGCAGACTGGTCACATCCATGACCTCAAAAAACGCGTGATATCCGTTACTCAGTCCGGCAGGGGAGGCCACCCATAATGCAGATTCTTGTCGATGCAGATGCCTGCCCGGTCGTCATTCGCGATATCCTGTATCGCACCGCACAAAAGCGCGCGCTCAAGCTGACGCTGTTTGCCAATCAATCCTTTCAGGTGCCTGCGTCGCCACTCATCAGTCTCTACCAAGTCGCCAAAGGCCCCGACATGGCGGACCACGAGATTGCGGCACGGGTGGCCACCGGGGATCTGGTAATTACCGCCGACATCCCCCTGGCGAGCGAGGTCTTGGAGAAGGGCGCGCTGGTGGTCACGCCGCGCGGGGAGCGCTACACGGAGAATAATATTCGCCAGCGTCTGCAAATGCGGGACTTCATGGAAACCATGCGTGCATCCGGCGAGCATACCGGCGGCCCACCACCACTCAACCAAGCCGACCGGAAAACCTTCGCTGACCAACTCGATCGCATACTCACTCAGGCGATACGCAGGGGTTCGGGGGACTAGCCAGGCGCGGTACCACTGTTCACCACAGGCTGCGCCGCGCGATCGCTACAGAGAATCACCAGCAAGTTGCTGACCATCGAGGCCTTGCTCTGGGCGTCGAGATCGATGATCTGACGCTCAGTTAACTGCGCCAGCGCCGCCTCCACCATGCTCACCGCGCCTTCGACGATTTTGCCGCGCGCGGCGACGATGGCTGAAGCCTGTTGCCGCTGAAGCATTGCACTGGCGATTTCGGGCGCGTAGGCCAGGTGGCTGATGCGAGCTTCGAGTACCTCGACCCCTGCTTTACCCAACCGGTCTTGCACTTCGGCTTTCAGAATGTCGCCAATTTCGTTTGCGCTACCCCGCAACGTGATGGATTCACCCTCATGATCGTCGTAGGGGTAGCTGGTGGCCATATTCCGAATCGCCGCCTCACTCTGAATCGCCACGTAGTCCTCGTAGTCATCGACTTCAAACACCGCCTCTGCGGTATCGACGACGCGCCAGACCACGACCGCTGCAATCTCGATCGGGTTGCCCGCCGAATCGTTGACCTTGAGCTGTCCGCTCTCAAAGTTGCGAATGCGGAGCGACACGCGCTGCTTGGAGTAAAACGGGTTGGCCCAGCGCAGCCCCAGTGCACGATCAGTGCCGACGTACTGCCCAAAGAGTTGCAGGACACGGCCCTCATTGGGCGCGACCATGTAAAAGCCGGCGAGGCAGACAAGCGCAAGGAGCGCCACGATCAAGGACAGGATTTTGATGGCAACACCACCGAGTATCAGTGTGCCCGCGACGCCTGTCAAAACCGTGAGTGGCAGTATCGCCAGCATGGGATATCCTGACAGGGTGCTGGCAGTGGTTTCGTTCTGCATAATCTCCCCCCTAGCCAATTTTGCGCCAGGTTAACACGCCAGAACTGCCACGGCCTTGGGACGAGGCGGGCAATCAGATCTCGACCCAGTCGATGATCTCCGCCTCCAGGTCATCCAGCTTGGCGGCTTGCTCGCTGATCGTCCGGTCAGCGATGGAGACGCCCGCCGTCACAACAGAATCAGACGTGCCTATCAGCAACGGGTGCCAGTTCGGCAGCGGTTTGCCCTCGGCGAGGCGGCGGTAGGCACAGGTGCGAGGCATCCAACTGAGCTCCGCGTGGCGCATCTGACGCACGTCCAGGCAGTCCTCAACGATCTCCAAGCGTTGCGCGTAGCGACCACACCGGCCTGATTCAGGGTCCAGCAAGCGGCAGGCGACCCGGGTGTAAAACACGTCGCCGGTGTCATCGTTAACCAGTTTGTGCAGGCAGCACTGACCGCATCCATCGCAGAGCGATTCCCATTCGAGATTCGACATCTCGTCAAGGGATTTGGACTCCCAAAAGGGAACGTCTGTCATGTTTTTGAGCCTCTTACTCGCGACCTGCGCATGCGGCGACCCGAAGTGCCGGGTTGATCCCGCCCGATGTCACCGTCTGGATTGATTGTATCGCCGAGGCGCCGATTTGGCGCATCGAGCTATCTTGTGCATCCCGACTCGCGCACCGGGCCAAAGATAGCGGATACTTCACCTATTCTGGTCACGAAGAATAGGACTGCACCATGGATCTGGGAATCAAAGGGCGTCGGGCGTTGATATGCGCGTCATCCAAAGGGTTGGGTCGCGGCTGTGCTGAGGCATTGGCGGCCGAGGGGGTCCATCTGGTTCTGAATGCGCGGGGCGGCGAAGCACTGGAGACCACGGCGGAGGCGATTCGTGCGGAATATGGTGTCGACGTGACGGCGGTCGCGGCTGACATCACCACGGAGGCTGGGCAGGCAGAAGTACTCTCAGCGGCTGGCCCAATCGATATTTTGGTCACGAATGCGGGGGGGCCGCCGCCAGGTATGTGGACCGATTGGAGCCGCGATGACTTCATCGCCGCCTTCGACGCTAATTTGCTGACGCCCATTGCGCTGATCAAAGCGACACTGCCTAACATGATGGATCGCGGCTGGGGTCGCGTCGTCAATATCACCAGCGTGGCAGTCAAAGCACCTATTCCGGTGCTCGGGCTCTCCAATACGGCGCGTTCTGGACTGACCGGCTACGTGGCCGGCGTCTCGCGACAGGTCGCGGGTAGTGGCGTCACAGTCAACAATCTGTTGCCGGGGCTGCACGATACAGATCGCTTGCTGATGCTGGATAAGGTCGACGCCGCGGCACAGGGCATTACCGAGGACGCCGCGCGCGCGGCGCGAACTGCAACCATCCCCGCCGGGCGCTTTGGCACTGCCGAGGAATTTGGTGCGGCCTGTGCCTGGTTATGCTCGGACAAGGCGGGCTTTGTCATCGGGCAAAACATCCTACTGGATGGAGGCGCTTTTCCCGGCGCGATGTGAGTGATGCTGCGAAGCGTCCTTATTGGGGAGCGCTCATCTAGTGGCTGTCAGGAGCCCGGTTTCGCAATCGCTGAATCAGGCTGGAGGTGTCCCAGCGATGCCCGCCGAGACCCTGTACGTCGGCATAAAATTGATCGACTAACTTGGTGACCGGTACCTCCGCGCCCACCTCTTTAGCCGCGGCAATCGCGATACCCAAGTCTTTGCGCATCCAGTCCACTGCAAAACCAAAATCAAAGTCGCCGGTGATCATCGTGCTGGCCCGATTATTCATCTGCCATGATTGGGCCGCGCCCTCAGCAATCACTTCCATCGCACCCGATACATCAAGGTTGGCGCGCTCGGCAAAGTGGATGCCTTCCGATAGCCCCTGAAGAAGCCCTGCAATACAGATCTGGTTGACCATCTTGGTGAGCTGGCCGGTGCCTACGCCACCCATTCGCCGAATACTTTTGGCGTAGCAGGTTATCAAGGGTTTCGCTGCCTCATACGCCGTCTCTTCAGCGCCCACCATCACCGTAAGCGCGCCATTCTCCGCGCCGATTTGTCCGCCGGATACGGGTGCATCGAGAAAGTTGACGCCGGATTCAGCCGCAGTGGCAGCCAGCGAGATCGCCACCGATTCGGAGGTGGTGGTGTGGTCGATCAGCAGCGTTCCGGGTTTTAGGGTTTGCAGAGCGCCCTCCGGGCCGGTGGTGACCTCGAGAACATCCTCATCGTTACCCACGCAGAGCATGACGGCGTCTTGATCCGCGGCCGCGGCGGCGGGCGTTGTCGCAACGACGCCACCGAAGGCTGCTTGCCACGCTTCGGCACGCGCGCGGGTACGGTTAAAAACCGTGACGGCGTGCCCCGCCCGCGAGAGGTGTCCGGCCATGGGGTGCCCCATAGCACCCAGACCGATAAAGGCAATGCGTTGGCTCGGTGTCATCTGTCGCTCATTCTCGCCGTAATAAGAGTGATAACAGCGTAACGCAATCCCGGTCACAAGCGGGCTGGGGGCGTTTACAGAGGCAGCAGAGCCACAGGAAAGGTAAGTCGGATGGTCAGTAACAGCTTAGACGTGGTCTTTGGCGCGGGCAGCGGGATCGGGCAGGCACTGATCGAGCGCTGGTACCGCGCAGGTGAGCGGCGGGTGCTGGCGGTGTCGCGCTCGATCGATACTGTCGCGCACTCCGAATCCCGGCCAGAAATTGAACACGTCGCCTGTGATTACAGCGACACGGCACTGGCGACCCTTGCTGAACGTCTCAAAGATGAGCAAGCGGATGTTGTGCGATTAGTCATTTGTAATGGCGTGCTTCAGGGCGAGGACTATCGACCTGAGCGAGCGCTGAGTCAGCTGGATCTCGCCGCCATGCGGCAGGTTTTTGAGGTCAATACCTTTCTTCCCATGCGCATTTTGGCGGCAATGACGCCGGCCTTGAAACAAAGCGCTTGCACTCGAGTCGCGGTGCTCTCGGCACGGGTCGGTAGTATCGGAGATAACCGACTGGGCGGCTGGTACAGCTATCGCGGCAGTAAGTCGGCGCTCAATATGATGTTGAAGTGTGCTGCGCTGGAACTGCGTCGGGTGAACCCGGCGGTGAAGATCTTGGCCTACCATCCCGGCACCGTCGACACGCCGCTCTCAATGCCCTTCCAAAAGGGCGTACCAGCAGAAAAATTATTCACCCCGGAGCGCGCCGCTGAGGCACTGGAGGGTGTCATGAGTCGCTTTGACGTGGAAGGGGATCTCGCCTACTTGGACTGGCGCGGCGAGCCGATTCCATTCTAGTCACGCCCTTTCGACCGGGTTGTCGCCTCGCGCTGTCACGAGCTGCTGAGCATTGTCACCAGCCGAGCATTGTCACCAGCCGAGCATTGTCAC
>PAGS01000062.1 GCA_002705465.1 Halieaceae bacterium | reverse complement strand
CATCAGCCTCACCTATTTCGAGGTGGCCACTCTGGCAGCTCTTTGGATTTTTCGCGAGCATAAGGTGGATGTTCAGGTGCTTGAGGTTGGGTTGGGTGGTCGGCTCGATGCGGTCAATATCATCGATGCAGATCTCACAATCATAACGAGCATCGGCCTCGATCATACGGACTGGCTTGGCGATGATCGCGGACTCATCGCGGTGGAAAAGGCGGGGGTGGCGCGACCCGGCCGTCCCTGCGTCGTTGCGGAGCACGATCCGCCCGATTCGCTGCGCCGCAGGCTTGGCGATATCGGTGCGGAGGTATCTTGGATATCACAAGACTGGATACTGGAATCACCGTATGTCGTGACCTCCAGCGGTTCACGTTATTCGTTACCCGAAAGTGAGGGCCTTCTCCCTCAAAACGTGGGTGCCGCAGTCGAGGCGTTGGAGTTGTCAGAGGTGATTGCTCTGACGCAATCTTTACTGGATTTGACGAATCGCATTGGTGTGCCCGGCAGGCACAGCAGGCATCAATACCAGAATATCGATGTGCTGATGGATGTGGCTCACAACGTAGAGTCTGTGCGGGCATTGGTCCAGCGACTTCAAGCGTCTCCCGTGACTGGCAAGACGCGAGCGATCTTTGGAGTGATGGGTGATAAACCCATACATGATATGCTAGCCGCAGCCGGCAGCGTGGTTGACGAGTGGAACCTAGTCGATCTGAGCCATGTAGATAGGGCGGCGTCATTGGATGATCTGGCGAGTTGCATTGGTGTTGACAACATCGCTGATCGAGGTCGGCTTTCGACGTTATGGCCTTCTGTGAGAGATCGATGCAGTGCTGCAGATCGGGTTGTGATTTTTGGTTCGTTTTTCACTGTTGCCGAGGCTATGGCGCTGTTCAACGCGGATAACCCCACTGAAGATGCCAGAGGCATAGTGGATTAATGAACCCCATACTGAAACAACGATTGGTCGGCACGCTGGTGCTGGTTGCCTTGGGTGTTGTGTTCTGGCCCCTCATTTTTATCACGCCGGATCAGCGCGACCCCATCTCCATGCAATCGATGGCCGACAAGCCTGATATTGACCGCTCACCGATCGCGGTGCCCGAAACCTATGAGGTGGCGGTTGCCGAAAAACTTCCCGAGCAGGCCAAGATACCTGAAGAAGAGCAGGCCTCAGCAGATGCTGAGACACGTATCGATGCCGAGAGCATTGATCTGGTAGATTTGCCGCAGAGGGCGGATCTGGAGTCGGCGTTGGTTTCTGACGCCCCGCCGGCAGGAGAGCCTTTGATTGATAATGAGGGCTTACCTGTTTTTTGGGTGCTACAAGTGGCCACCGTTGGAAGCGACGCCCGCGCTACTGAGTTGGTCGAGGGCCTGACAGATCTTGGTTATACCGCTTTCTCGACGCCATACGCCCGTGTGGATGAAGAACTCTTCCGCGTACAGATTGGACCCAATGCGGAGCGCCGCAAGTTGTTACTGATCAAGCCTGAGGTCGACTCAGTGCTGGGTGTGGATTCACAAGTGCTCAGGTACGTGCAGTAGCGTGGCGGATTGGCTAGAGCAAATTGTGTCTGCCGTGGGGCATTTCAATTTATTTGACTGGTTCATCCTCATGGTGTGGCTGATCTCGTCGCTTTATGGCATCGCCAGGGGCTTTGCCCGTGAAGCGTTATCGATCGTTGGATGGGTCAGCGCTTTCTTGCTGGCTAACGTCTTGGCGGATCCGATCGGAGATCTTGGCAAGCAGATTATTGTTGAGCCGACGACGCGATATCTTGTGTCCTGGGGTATTACGTTTATCGCCGTTTTGCTGGTATTCGGTGTCATCGCAGCTTTTTTATCGAAACAAATGCGTCAGCCGGGGTTCAACGTTGGGAATCGCCTGCTGGGCGGTATTTTTGGTTTCTTCAGAGGGGTGATCATTATCGCCGCAATCAGTATTCTTCTTCGCGCGGTGTTACCCGACAACAAAGAAGATCTGCTTGATTCAGCGGTGCTGATGGATTCTGTAAATTGGGTTGCCGATTGGATTGGCGCTAACTTTGAGCGCGTTGTGGAGTCAGAGCCGACTGAAGCGGTTAAGGACACCATCGATTCCAGCGATATGCTCTAGTCCGGAGAGCGGATATGTGTGGATTAGTAGGTTTAGTTGCGGAGCGCGATGTCGCGGCAGACATTTATGATGCGCTCACAATGCTCCAGCATAGGGGGCAGGACGCGGCCGGGATCATGACGTGCCATGACGGCAAGTTAATGCAGCGCAAGGGCGAGGGCTTGGTGCGAGATGTCTTCCGCTCCAGCCACATGGCGCAGTTGCTGGGCAGATTTGGCATCGGACACGTTCGTTATCCTACTCAAGGAAGCTCTGGCACGGCATTGGCCCAGCCGTTTTATGTTAACTCGCCCTATGGCATCGCGCTCGCCCACAATGGCAACCTGACTAACTCAGCGTTTTTGTCAGAAGAACTGTTCCAGTCCGATTTGCGACACCTCAACACGGACTCTGACTCTGAGGTTCTGCTGAATGTGTTTGCTCATGAATTACATCGACTGGGTAAACTAAAACCGACTCCCCGAGACGTGTTCGATGCGACGCGGGTCGTCCATAAGCGGTGTGAGGGCGGTTACGCGGCGGTTGCTCTGATCTCAGGCTTCGGATTGGTGGCTTTCCGTGATCCAAACGGTATCCGCCCTTTGGTTGTAGGGCAGCGTACAGGAAAGAGCGGTCGCTGCGAGTACATGGTTGCCTCCGAGAGTGTGGCCCTTGATGTCTTGGGCTATGAGTTGCTGGGTGATGTCTTGCCGGGCGAGGCGATATGCGTCACGCAGGATGGCGAACTGCACCGGGAACAGTGTGCCGACTCACCCAAGCTCACACCCTGTATTTTCGAGCACGTTTACTTTGCGCGGCCCGATTCACTCATGGACAGTATTTCGGTGTACAAGACCCGAATGAGGCAGGGCGCTGCGTTAGCTAAGAAGATCCTCAAGGAACGCCCAGCGCATGATATCGACGTTGTGATCCCCATACCCGATACCAGTCGCGTAGCGGGGCAGTCTTTAGCATACGAACTGGGGGTCAAATTTCGCGAAGGGTTCATGAAGAACCGTTACATCGGCCGGACATTTATCATGCCGGGGCAAAGCGAGCGTAAGAAGTCGGTCCGACAGAAACTGAATCCTGTACCACTTGAATTTCAGGATAAGACAGTCCTGCTTGTTGATGACTCCATTGTGCGGGGAACGACATGTGGGCAGATCATCCAGATGGCCAGGGAAGCGGGCGCCAAGCGGGTCTATTTTGCCTCCGCGGCGCCACCGGTTCGCTATCCCAACGTTTACGGCATCGACATGCCCGCTGCGAATGAACTTATCGCTCATGGCCGCTCAGTAGAGCAGGTTCGTGAAGAGATTGGCGCCGATTGGTTGGTGTATCAGGACCTGGAGGATCTGATCGAGTGCTCGCGCGAAGGTAACCCGGAAGTTGACGGGTTTGAATCCTCGGTCTTCGACGGGCGCTATCAGGCGGGCGATATTGATGAGCAATATTTGCAATCAATTGAAGCGGCGCGCGCCGATGGTGCCAAGGGTAGGGGTCCTTTCCTGGGGGCCAGCGATGGCGCGGTCGTCGGGCTACATAACGACAGCTAGACATGACTCAGGATAACGGCACATGGCTTGATCAAGCAGGTCCGCGAACACGCGCTGTTCGCTCAGGCATCAAGCGCTTGAGTGCGTTGGAGCATGGCGAGCCGATTTTTACCTCCTCCAGTTTTTTGTTCGAATCCGCCAGCGATGCAGCGGCGAAATTCTCCGGCGATGAAGTTGGCAATGTGTATTCACGCTACACGAACCCCACTGTCAGAGGTTTTGAACAGCGGCTGGCAGCGCTAGAGGAGGGTGAATGTGCGGTGGCGACCGCTTCGGGCATGTCAGCGATTCTTGCGCTGTGCATGACCCACCTGCGCGCAGGAGACCACGTATTGTGCTCTCGTGATGTTTTTGGCGCTACGGTGAGCCTTTTCGACAACACGCTCAGAAACTTTGGGGTCGATGTTACCTTTGTTTCGCTGACTCAGGCGCATGCATGGAGCGTGGCGGCCACGTCAAAAACTCGGCTTCTGTTTCTTGAGACGCCATCAAATCCGCTGAACGCCATCGCTGATATTGCGGAGCTTGCAACCTTGAGTCGCGAGTTGGGCGCTATTCTGGCGGTGGACAATTGCTTCTGCACGCCCGCGCTGCAGCAGCCATTAGCGCTGGGCGCGGATATTGTGACCCACTCAGCGACGAAGTATCTCGACGGTCAAGGAAGAGTGTTAGGTGGCGCATTGGTCGGGCGGGAAGAGCTCATTGCCCCGGTTGTCGCATTCAATCGCTCCTGTGGCCCGACCATGAGCGCCTTCAACGCCTGGGTGATGCTGAAAGGTTTGGAGACACTGGATCTACGAATGCGCGCACACTCTGATAACGCGCAGGTCTTGGCCGCATGGTTGCAGGAGCAGCCTCTGGTGCAGCGGGTGCATTACTGTGGTTTGGCTGATCATACCGGTCATGAGCTGGCGTCGCGCCAACAGCGTCGCTACGGCGGAGTGCTGGCATTTGAATTGGCGGGTGGTCGTGAAGCGGCGTGGCAGTTTATCGACGCGACGGTACTCATGTCGCTCACAGCTAACCTCGGTGACGCGAAGACTACGATCGTTCACCCCGCTACGACCACCCATGGTCGGCTGTCTGAGCAGCAGCGGGAAGAGGCGGGTATTAATGAGAGTCTGATCCGGATTGCAGTGGGTCTTGAAGACGTTGAGGACCTTCAAGCCGACTGCGAGCGCGGTTTTGCGGCTGCCCACAGCGTCTGAGCAACCCGCTGACGACGGATTAACCAACGCCAGAAAGCCCAGATCCTACTCAGGCGACCTCATCGATAATCGTTGCTGCAATGCGTGCACCGTCTTCAGCGAGCTGTTGAAACGCGACCACCTGATCAAAGTTCATGTATCGGTAAATGTCATCTGCCATCGAATCAATTTTGCTCGCATAGGCCTGATATTCGTCTGGCGTTGGGAGCTTCCCGAGCAGGGCGCCCACTGCGGCTAACTCTGCAGAGGTTAGATACACATTGGCGCCTTCTCCCAGACGGTTGGGGAAATTACGAGTGGAGGTAGATAGGACCGTTGCGCCCGGGGCCACTCTGGCCTGATTACCCATGCACAGAGAGCACCCAGGCGTCTCTGTCCGCGCGCCTGCACGACCAAAGATCGCGAAATAACCTTCCTCCATCAGCTGATGTTCATCCATACGGGTAGGTGGGCAGATCCACATCCTCGTGCTCACCGGTGCTCCATGAGCCTGCAGCAGTTCCCCCGCTGCACGAAAATGACCGATATTGGTCATACAGCTNCCGATAAANACCTCGTCNANCCGATCGCCCTGNACNTCGGACAGCAAGCGGGCATCGTCNGGATCNTTGGGCGCGCAGACGATCGGTTGATCGATATCAGCNANGTCGATCTCGATNACTGCNGCGTATTNNGCATCGGNGTCTGCCTCGAGNAGAGTGGGCGAGGCCAACCATGCTTCCATGTTTCTCGCTCGCCGCTCNAGCGTCCTNGTGTCNCCNTAGCNTTCTGCAATCATCGACCGCAGTANTACNATGTTTGAGCGGAGATACTCGGAAATCGTCTCTTCTCCNAGCTTGATGGTNCACCCCGCAGCTGANCGNTCTGCNGANGCNTCAGAGAGCTCNAATGCCTGNTCAACGGTCAGCGTTTCNAACCCCTCAATTTCAAGAATNTTCCCCGAGAAGATNTTNTTNTTGCCCTTTTTCTCAACNGTGAGCAGACCCTGTTGTATAGCGNAGTAGGGGATGGCATGAACGANATCTCGCAGNGTCACGCCNGGCTGCATCTCNCCTTTAAAACGGACCAGAACGGATTCGGGCATGTCCAAGGGCATAACCCCTGTCGCCGCTGCGAAGGCGACCAACCCAGATCCTGCTGGGAACGAGATGCCCATAGGGAAGCGGGTATGGGAGTCGCCGCCCGTGCCCACTGTATCCGGGAGCAACATGCGGTTCAGCCAACTGTGGATGATGCCGTCTCCGGGTCGCAGGGANACGCCTCCCCGGGTCATGATGAAGTCCGGCAGAGAGTGCTGGGTATCGATGTCGACGGGTTTGGGGTAGGCTGCGGTATGGCAAAAAGATTGCATTGTCAGGTCCGCCGAGAAGCCCAGACAGGCCAGGTCCTGTAGCTCGTCTCGGGTCATGGGGCCTGTTGTATCCTGTGAGCCTACCGTCGTCATTTTNGGTTCGCAGTAGGTNCCNGGNCGGATGCCCTCTACGCCGCAGGCCTGACCTACCATTTTCTGCGCCAGCGTGAAGCCTCTGTCGGAGTGCTCGGGCTGCTCCGGTTTTCGAAATAACTCGCTTTCACCGAGTCCCAGTGCTTCGCGAGCCTTACCCGTCAATCCGCGGCCGATGATGAGGTTGATTCGGCCGCCAGCCCGCACTTCGTCAAGCAGAACCTCTGACCGCAACGCGAACTCTGCCAGTACTTCACCGGATTCAGAGAGAATCTTGCCGTCATAGGGTCGAATTTCGATGATGTCGCCCATGTTCAGATTGTCCACGGGTGCTTCAAACNCCAACGCGCCCGCATCTTCCATCGTGTTGTAGAAAATAGGGGCCACCTTCCCGCCGATGCAGACACCGCCCGCGCGTTTATTGGGGATGCCGGGGGTGTCCTCTCCGAAATACCACAACACCGAGTTGGTAGCAGATTTTCGAGAAGAGCCGGTACCGACGACGTCGCCGACAAAAGCCACGGGTAAACCGTGACGCTTTATCGATTCGATTTGTGCAAGCGGGCCGATGACACCGGCCTCGTCGGGCTCAATGCCATCACGCGCCATTTTGAACATGGCGAGTGCGTGAAGNGGGATGTCAGGTCNNGACCAAGCGTCTGGGGCAGGNGACAGATCNTCNGTATTGGTCTCGCCGGTGACCTTGAANACCANCATTTTGAGAGANTCTGGCACCTCGGTTTGGCGGGTGAACCACTCNCCATCCGCCCAGCTCTTNAGCACNGCTTGCGCATTGGTGGANCCGTTGTTTGCNCGCTCCACNANGTCATGAAANGCGTCAAAGACCAGCAGTGTGTGCTTGAGCTCGTCTGCGGCCGCCACGCCNAGTTCNGCATCNTCGAGTAATCCTATGAGCGTGCTGATGTTGTAGCCGCCATGCATGTCTCCGAGTAAGCGGATCGCGTGTTGGCGGTCTATCAGCAGGCAGGACGTCTCGCCCATCGCTACCGCTGAGAGGAAACCAGCCTTCACATAGGCCGCTTCATCGACCCCGGGAGGAACCCGCTCAGTAAGCAGTTCCACCAGAAAGTCCTCCTCGCCTGCGGGAGGATTTTTCAGCAGATCGAGCAGCCCGGACACTTGCTCGGGCGATAGAGGCGCAGGTGGGATCTGTTGCGCAGTGCGCTCGGCAACGTGTTGGCGGTAGGCTTCCAGCATGTATGGACTCTCCGTAAAAGCGTCTGAGAAAAGGCGCCGACATTATAGCTCGGCGGCCAGCTGCGTCGTTAACGCGTTGTCGAATACCCTCCATTCACCCTGTTCATAGAGTCCGCCTTGCTGAGTGGCGGAAACTGCTAGAATCCCAGAGAACGGAGGCCTTGTGTCTAACCTCACTCCCATCAGAACTCCCTGTATTGGCGTTTGCTCTACNGGCATTGGCGACGCGGTGTGTCGCGGTTGNAAGCGGTTTGCGCACGAGGTTATCGACTGGAANGGCTACTCTNCGGAGCAAAAGCGGGCCATNGATGCNCGACTGGACGAGTTTTTGGCAAAGTGTGTCGCNAACAAACTNCGTATAGTGGATNCGGGGCTNCTCAGTTGGCAGCTGTCTGTTCAGAAGATNCGGCANCAGCCNCACCACGACCCCTACTGNCANTTGTTNGCGNTGCTCAANGCCGGNGCCAANCAAATCACCGCCCCCGNGCAGTTCGGNTTTGAAGTGCTGCCCCGTTATCGTGATGTGACTCTCATGCAGNTTCGCGATCAGATTGATGAGGAATTCTGGGTGCTGTCTGCCGCTCACTACGACCGATATATCTCAACAAGAGACCTGTTCCCAGAGCAAGTCCCGGAGGCCCTCAGATGAACGCAGCTTTGGGGAGGCAGGAAGCGTCGCTGTCAGCGATTCGCTCGTTTTTGCCCTGCGCCACACCTGACGCGTGGGTGGAGTATGCGCTACTGCCTGAAAACCGTGCGACCTTGCTGGTTGATCACGCAAATTGTGAGAAGAAAGCGGCGGCGACGGCACTGTCGCTGATGCACCGGTACATCCACAACACAGCACTGTTGGAAAAGATGTCCAAGCTTGCCCGAGAGGAGCTCAGGCACTTTGAGCAGGTGCTCAAGATCATGCGCAAGCAATCTGTGGATTATGTGCCCCTGACGGCGTCACGTTATGCGCAAGCGCTTCATAAAAGTGCGCGTAGGCACGAGCCAGGGCGCTTGGTTGATACCCTGATTATCGGTGCACTCATCGAGGCCAGGTCATGTGAGCGGTTTGCGAGTTTGGCACCTCACCTCGATCGCGAGCTAGGGGAGTTCTACCTCTCCCTGCTAAAAAGCGAGGCACGACATTTTGGTGACTACCTAAAGCTAGCTGAATCGCTATCGGAAGAAGTGGATTTTCAGTCGCGCCTTAACCAGTTTCGCGAGTTGGAGGCGGATTTGGTGACAACAGCCGATACGGAGTTCAGGTTTCACAGCGGGGTTCCGCAGTAGCGCCCTAGCGGATGGCAAATGAGTCTAGCGATAGGTCGTCACCGCGTTCCCTGAGATACCAACCCCTCTCGGTTGTCCAGTCACCGAGCACGATACGCTCGCCCGAGCCCACCACGTGACGCGCAGGGCGATGCGTGTGTCCATGTACTATCCGATCGACGGAAGCCGCTTGCAGTTGTTGCTCAACCGCGGCCTGATTGACGTCCATGATGTCCTCGGGCTTGTTACTGGCAGCATCAACGCTCATTGCGCGCAACTGTCTGGCCAGTTCACGACGCGCCTCTAATGGTTTGGCCATCATTTCGATTTGCCATGCTGGGTCGTGTACGAGGGCGCGGAACTGCTGGTAATCAACATCGTCTGTGCAAAGCGTATCACCATGTAGCAAGAGAGTAGGCAGGCCTGCTACCTCCATCACCGTTTCGTCCTGAAGCAGTGTTCCGTCAATATCACTGGCGAATTGATCACCCAGCATGAAGTCTCGATTGCCGCGAGCCACAAATATCTCGCAGCCCCGCCGCGAAAATTCGAACAACTGTGAGCGCACCCGATCAGCCAGCGGTGCGTCGTCGTCATCGCCGACCCACGCCTCGAAAAAGTCACCAAGAATAATCAGCGCATCGAGCTCCCTCTCGCGAGCAAGCAGGGCCACGAGTGCCGCTTCAATTGCGGGGGTGTCCTCGCTCAGGTGCAAATCACTGATAAACAGGCGGTGCACCGGGGAAGTGCCTCAATCGCCAATCAGGGCGATGCTCTCGATAATAATGGGCTCTGATGGGACGTCCTGGTGGCCGGCATGGCCGCCCGTTTGGACGCAACGAATTTTGTCCAACACGTCGTCGCCGTCGATAACTTTGCCAAACACCGCGTATCCCCAACCCTGCAGGTTTTCGCCAGTATGATTCAGGAAGTCATTGTCTTGCACATTGATGAAAAACTGAGCGGTGGCAGAGTGAGGGTCCTGAGTCCTTGCCATAGCGATGGTGCCACGCGCATTCTTAAGGCCGTTGTTGGCCTCGTTTTCAATGGGCGCCTGCGTCTCTTTTTGTTCCATGTCTGCGGTAAATCCGCCTCCTTGAACCATGAAATTATCAATGACGCGGTGAAAAATGGTGCCGTCATAGAATCCGTCCTCCACGTAGGACAAGAAGTTCTCGACCGTCTTGGGCGCATGCTCTGTGTCAAGCTCCAAAGTGATCGGGCCTACGGTGGTGGTCATCAAGACGGTGGCTGCTGACATAGTTACCTCAGGGGTGCTTATAAGGAGGCGGCATCGTACCTGAGTTAGAGTTGAGTATCGACGCCCATTTTTAGTGATGGATTACCGCGGTAGGCGACGAGCCCTGCCACCTGGAGTCGCCACTTGATATAGTTCGCGCGGTTTTCTTCATTCTCATCCCGGAGTGTTTGCATGTCCGCAGAGTTGCGCAGTAATTTTCTGCGAACACAAATTCAGGGCGATCTCGCCGCAGGGCTTTCCAGGCCCGTCATCACGCGGTTTCCGCCCGAGCCTAACGGTTACCTCCATATTGGTCACGCCAAGTCGATTACCGTCAATTTTGGCCTGGCGGAACAGTTTGGTGGCCGATGTCACCTGCGCTTTGATGATACGAACCCGGAAAAAGAGAGCCAGGAGTTCATTGACTCGATACAGGAGGACGTGCGCTGGCTGGGCTACGAGTGGCACGGCGAGGTGAGATATGCCTCGGCTTACTTCCAGCAGTTGTTCGAGTGGGCTCTGCATCTGATTGATGAGGGCTTGGCCTATGTGTGTGACCTGTCTCCCGAGGAGGCCAGAGAGTATCGGGGCACCCTCACTGAAGCAGGGAGGAATAGTCCCTACCGAGATCGGAGTACATCGGAAAATATGGCGCTTTTCCTGAAAATGCGGGAGGGAGAATTTTCTGATGGTGAGCGGGTCCTACGAGCGAAAATCGACATGGCCTCGAGTAACATGAATTTGCGAGACCCAATCCTTTATCGTATTCGTCACGCTTCGCATCACCAGACGGGGGATGAGTGGCCCATTTATCCCACCTATGATTTTGCGCATGGGCAGGAAGATGCTATTGAAGGCATCACTCACTCGATTTGCACATTAGAATTCGAAGACCATCGCCCTTTGTATGACTGGTTCATTGCGCATCTTCCGGTGCCGCATCGACCGCGTCAGATCGAATTTGCGCGCCTCAATACGAGCTACACCATTACCAGTAAGAGAAAGTTAAAACGGTTGGTAGATGATGAAGTGGTTGCGGGGTGGGACGACCCCCGTATGCCGACCATCGCGGGTTTGAGGCGGCGTGGTTATCCTGCGCCGGCCATTCGACATTTCTGCGAGGAGGTGGGCACGTCTCGCTCTGATGGCATGGTGGATATGGCGATGCTGGAGAGTGCCGTGCGGGATCACTTGAATCGACACGCGCCCCGGGCGATGTGCGTCATGAGACCACTCAGACTGGTACTCGCTGATTTGCCGGAATCGATGACGCTAGCAGTATCAAATCATCCAGCCGACCCGCAGTTCGGCGAGCGCCAGTTGCGCATGGACCGTGAGCTCTTTATCGATCGCGAGGATTTCCGTGAAGAGGCAAATAAGCACTTCAAGCGACTGGTGCTTGGCAAGCGAGTGCGGCTCCGCGGTGGGCTGGTCATTGAGGGTGAGCGCTGTGACAAGGACAGCGATGGGACGATTATCTGCGTCTACGCCAAGTGCATCACCTCGGTGCCAGGCGCTGACCCCGAGGACGGCGTGAAGCCTAAGGGTGTAATTCACTGGGTGTCGGCGGAGCACAGTGTGCCCGCAACAATTCGCCAATATGACCGACTATTCAGCGTTGCAGATCCCGCTCGCGCCGACGACATGACGTCAGCACTTAACCCGAACAGTCTGGTTGTGAGCGATGATGCAATGATAGAGCCTGCGCTTCGGGATGCGGCACCGGAGCAGGTATTTCAGTTCGAGCGAGAGGGGTACTTTGTGGCGGACCGCTATGATCACAGTGCCGCTCACCCCATATTCAATATGACGATTGGCTTGCGCGATAGTTGGTCTGGATCCAATGGATGAGTTGCGGCTTTACAACACGCTGTCGGGCGAGAAGGAGATCTTCACGCCGCAGGACGCAGAGCGCGTTACGATGTATGTCTGCGGCCCCACGGTCTACGACTATGCCCACATCGGCAATGCCAGACCCGTTGTGGTCTTTGACTGCCTTTATCGATTGCTGCAAGCGCGGTATTCCGGTGTGTGTTACGCACGCAATATCACGGATATCGACGATAAAATCATTCAGGCAGCCCAGCAGCAGGGTGTCAGTATCGAAGAGGTGAGCAAAGAGTTCACCAAGAAATATCGTGAGGATATGTCGGCGCTCAATGCGCTTCCCCCTTCGATCGAACCCATGGCGACCGAGCACATTGCCGAGATGATTGCGCTCACTGAGCGACTGATTGTTCACGGGCACGCTTATGCGTCCGACCACCACGTGCTCTTCGCGGTCGAATCCATGGACGGCTATGGCGCATTAAGTGGCCGAAATCTGGACGATATGCTCGCTGGCGCGCGAGTCGAGATTGCGGATTACAAGCGTCATGCGGGGGATTTTGTCCTTTGGAAGCCTTCCACGACCGAGGAGCCTGGTTGGGACAGCCCCTGGGGTCGAGGACGGCCGGGTTGGCATCTTGAATGTTCAGCGATGATCAGAGCGCATCTGGGTGAGAGCATAGACATCCATGGTGGTGGCCGGGATCTGATCTTTCCGCATCATGAGAATGAAAGGGCGCAGAGTTGCTGTGCTTACGGCGGCGATTTTGTGCGGCACTGGATCCATAACGCCTACGTCGATATGAACGGAGAGAAAATGTCCAAATCGCTGGGCAACGTGCGCACGGTAAGGGAGTTGCTGGGCAAATACCCCGGCGAGGTCTTGAGGTGCGCGCTGCTCTCTGCACAGTATCGGTCGCCGCTGAACTTTTCGGCCGAGTTGCTGTATCAGGCACGGGGGACGTTGGATTCATTTTATGGCGCGCTACGCCGGCACGGCGAAATTCCTGCCGAAGCGATCGATCTTCAGGAGACAGTTGTTTTTAAAGCGCTTCTGGATGATCTCAATACGCCGGAGGCCTTTGCGCATTTGCACGCTGCCGCATCAACCCTGAACAAGTCGTCTGACGCAGCCGAGATGGCGCGGGCGAAAGCGGAGTTGCAGCTGGGCGCCTCCTTGCTGGGCCTGCTGGAGGACGATCCAGAAAATTGGTTTCAGGGTGGCGCCGCCCACAGCGGACTGAGCGCCGCGGACATCGAGACTTTGATTGCTCAGCGAATTCAGGCCAAGCAAGAAAAGGACTACGCTCGCGCTGACCAGATTCGGAACGAACTGGAAGCACAGGGAGTCCTGCTAGAAGATAGCCCGGAGGGCACCACCTGGCGGCGCGGCGCCTGATATCCCTAGACGAGCGCCCGCTCGCCCGACTGGACCGTTTGTTGGATCAAGGTATTAATTGTCATAGGCCCAACGCCACCGGGAACCGGTGTCATGGCGCTGACCCGATCAGCGAGTGGTCCGAGCTCAATATCGCCGACACCACCGGGATGGTAACCCGCGTCCACGACAACAGCGCCGTCCTTGATCCAATCTGCGCAAATAAACTCAGGTCGGCCAACTGCGCCAACGATGACATCCGCCTGGCGGACAAGGGTCTCGAGATCACGGGTTCGTGAGTGACAGATTGTTACGGTCGCGTTAGCTGCGAGCATCATCATGGCCATCGGTTTGCCCAGAATGGGGCTTCGACCAACGACAACAGCATGCCGGCCCTCGATTTCAATATTGTAATGGGCCAGGAGTCGCATAATGCCCTGAGGTGTGGCGCAGCCATAAGCGGGCTCGCCCATTGCCATGCGACCAAATCCCAGGCAGGTGACTCCGTCTACATCCTTCTCCAGCGCGATCATGTCAAAGCAGGCCCGCTCATCGATTTGGGAGGGCACAGGGTGTTGCAGTAAAATGCCATGCACGTCAGGCTTTGCGTTTAACTGCTCAATTTCGCGAAGCAAATCGTTGGTCTTGGTCGATGCTGGGAGCTCGATGGCGACTGATTCCATGCCGACGCGGCGACAGGCGTTTCCCTTCATTTTGACGTAAGTCGCCGACGCGGGATCATCTCCCACAAGAATGGTGGCAAGGACGGGCGTCCGCCCGCCAGACCGCTCTTTTAAGGCCTCAACGCGTTGCGCCAGCTCGGCCTCTGTAAGTTCGGCAACGTGCTTACCATCAAGAATTTGCGCGGTCATATGATTCCCCCAAATCAAAACGGCGCGATTCTTTCAGAGTTTGGCCACCGTGGGAAGTCGTTTTGTTGCGCATTGCTACCCCACCTCAATGCCGGTAAACTTCGCGCCGCGCGAGGGCTGTGCCCTCCGTCATCGGGGTGTAGCGCAGTCTGGTAGCGCGCCTGCTTTGGGAGCAGGATGTCGGGGGTTCGAATCCCTCCACCCCGACCATCT
>PAGS01000061.1 GCA_002705465.1 Halieaceae bacterium | reverse complement strand
TGGCCTCGTGTTGCCCAATAGGCAGCAATCTGCCGTATCGGGTCTCCCCAAACGCGCTAGTATACAGACGGGCCCGCGACGCGACAATGTCAGCAGACTCTGCCCGCCCGAGATTACGCACTCTGGAGCGCTTCTCACCACCATGAACAACGATGCCTACACGCGCGCCGCGCTTTCCGTCAGTGAATTAAACCGAGAGGCCAAAGTGCTGCTGGAGGGCCATTTTGACAGGGTGACCGTAGAGGGGGAGATCGGTAACTTTACGGCGGCCAGTTCAGGGCACTGGTATTTCTCGCTAAAAGATGGCGACGCGCAGGTCCGCTGCGCAATGTTCCGAGGGGCCAACGGGCGGGTCAAAGTGCGCCCCTCTCAAGGTGACTCGGTGCGCATACGGGCCAAGGTCTCTCTTTATGAAGGTCGCGGCGAGTTTCAGCTGATTTGTGAGCACTTGGAGCCCGCAGGCACAGGTGCCTTGCAGCTCGCCTTTGAGCGCCTCAAAAAGCAGCTCTCTGAGGAGGGACTTTTTTCACCCACTGCTAAACAACCCGTACCCGATGATGCCGCGCACGTCGGCGTTGTGACCTCCGCAACGGGCGCTGCGCTCCAAGATGTGCTGACCGTACTGGCGCGACGCAGCCCGCATACCCGGATCTACGTCTTTCCCGTGCCGGTGCAAGGTGAGGGCGCAGCCGAGCAGATTGCCGCAGCGATTGCCCTAGCAGATCGCCTCACGCAAAGCGGCGCCTTACCCCTTGATGTGGTGATCGTGGGCCGCGGCGGGGGTTCGCTGGAAGATTTATGGGCATTCAATGAAGAAGCGGTCGCACGCGCACTCTTTGCGGCGACCGTACCAACGGTGTCAGCCGTCGGCCACGAAATCGACTTCAGCATTGCCGACTTGGTCGCCGACACACGGGCAGCCACCCCCTCCGCCGCCGCTGAACTGGTATCCACTGACCAAAACGAAGTTGCACAGCACCTCGACATGCTGACCGTGGACTTGTCGCGGTCAATGAGCCGACGGCTGAGTGATCTCAGCCACCGATTGAGCACACTAAAGAGACGCGTTCGTCACCCCGGCCATGCTCTCAAGCAACAGCAAGCCACGCTTGCGCGGCTCAATTCAACGCTCTACCGCGGAACACTCAGACAGCTCAAGGCATGCTGGTCTCAGGCGGAGCAACTTGGCTCACGTCTCAATGCGCAACATCCCAAGCAGCAACTGAGCCGGCAACGGGATCTGTGCCAACAATTGGGGAATCAGTTGCAACGGCATATCCATCGGCACCTGCAGGCCACGCGTGGGGAGCTCAATCACCAAATCAAGCTGCTAGCGTCACTGGGCCCGGAGCAAACCCTCCACAGAGGTTATGCCATCGTCACCAATGAACAAGGAAAGGTCGTGAAGCGCGCGGAATCAGCCTCTGAAGGCGATTCCGTAAAAATCCGGCTCGGGAAAGGGCGGCTCGCCGCAGAGGTAACTGGCCACCCAGAACGCTGATCAGTACTTGGCAGGCAGGCGGGTATTGATCACGATATGACGGCCTTCGAACCGGATGTACTCACCGATGGTCAAATCTTTCAGGATCCTCGCCACCATCTCGCGTGATGCACCAACCCGGTCAGCAATATCTTGCTGGGTCAGCTTNTCGGGGATGAACAGCGTGCCATCGCCNCGCTCTTCCGCCAGATCCATCAGCACGTTGGCAACGCGGCCATANACATCNTGAAGCGCNAGGCTTTTCACGTCNGCNGTGAGCTTGCGCACGCGNCCNGCGAGGTTNCTGATCAACTGTTTGGTAATNCCGGGATGNTCTTCCAGTACGCCGGAAAAATCTTCTTTCATNACGATACGAAATTCAGATTTTTCAACCGTNCGCACCGANGCGGAGCGGGNAGAGTCATCGAGGAGNGCGAGCTCACCNAAATAGTCNCCCGGCCCAAGGGTATTCATNATGAATTCCTTGCCNTTTTTATCGCTACANTANACTTTGACCTTGCCTGCCTCNATCACAAAGAGCGAATCAGCGGGGTCGTTCTCATGAATTACNACAGTATTTTTGGGNAAAGCTCGCGTGGTGCTGCTACCTTCAAGTGCCTTCAACTCTTCGTCAGACAAGCCGTGAAATATTTCCACTTGATCTAGCATGGATCTTGTGCCCCATTTGATACCCAAGTTGGTGCGATACTACCCCATGAACNGCCTANCGCCTATACCCGAAGGCGACGGTTCAGCTTATCGGGTTGTTCGTCGGTATACTTCAGGGTAGCGATCACGAGGCCCCCGCTGTGGTGTTAGAAACTGAGCAACCAGATCAATGGGCGAATCGTATTTTGGCGTCCGCTGAGCCTTTTCTGGCGGCCGTGACACGCCCCACGGTGACGGTGGAACCCCCGATGGATGCCGATGTGAGCGCGCTTCAAGATGCGCTCAGTCGCATCCGCGCACTGCTCCTGAACCCCTCTTCAGATGCCAATCATGATCTCCTAAATCTGATCGGTGCCATTCGGGGTTATGCAGAAATGCTTCATGAGGACTTCGCACAGCTGCACCCCGCGTTACAGTCCGCTTTGCCCGCTATGTTATCGAGTGTTGAGGGCACACAGCAGCAGGCGATTCTGCCCACCCCATCCACCGCATCCCCTCTGTCTGAGGCGCCGGGGGTGATTCTGGCGGTCGACGACATGCCAGAGAACCGGGAGCTCATCAGCCGGTTACTGTCGCGCGCCGGACACACCGTCATTTCTGCGGTGTCGGGCGAGGAGGCACTTGAGCTACTGGAAACTCGAGGCGTGGACGTCGTGCTCTTGGACCTGATGATGCCGGGGATTGGCGGGGCGGAGGNGTTAAAGCAGATGAAAGAGCACGCTGATCTCCGCGCGACGCCCGTGATTATGATCAGTGGGCGTCAGGATATGGATCAAATTATTGCTTGCATTCAAGCCGGCGCAGACGATTACCTGCTCAAGCCCTTCAACCCGGTACTCCTGCAGGCGAGAATCTCCGCCGGTATCGAGCGCAAGCGGTGGCATGACCGGGAAGAGGACTACCGGCATCAATTAGAGCGCAACGAACGCTTCATAAGACAAACGTTCGGCCGGTACTTGTCGGACGATATCGTTGCACAACTACTGGAGGCCCCTGAGGGGCTAGAGCTTGGCGGCGACCTGCGCGAGGTCACCATCATGATGTCCGATATCTGTGGCTTCACGACATTGGCTGAACATTTACCCCCGCCCAAAGTCGTATCGCTCCTCAATCGCTACTTTGAGCATATGACCAGCATTATTTTTCAGCATGAGGGCACGATCGATGAGTTTTTGGGGGACGCCATTTTGGCGGTGTTCGGCGCACCCAAACGTCAAGATGACGACCCCGAGCGGGCTGTGCGAAGCGCGCTGGCCATGCGAGACGCTATTGCCGCAGTCAATATGGCCAATGAAGCTGAGGGACTTCCTGCATTGCAGCATCGCATTGCGCTCAATACGGGTTATGTTATTGCCGGCAATATCGGTTCCGAGCAGCGAGCAAAGTATGGCTGCGTAGGACACGCTATGAATGTGACATCGCGTATCGAGGGGCAGGCGAGGCCCGATGAGATCCTGGTTTCCGCTGCCACTCGCGAAAAACTGCCGCA
Organism: Halieaceae bacterium; assembly: GCA_002705465.1. Lineage (GTDB taxonomy): Bacteria > Pseudomonadota > Gammaproteobacteria > Pseudomonadales > Halieaceae > Luminiphilus. Next base: position 14,811 of record PAGS01000061.1, on the reverse strand, counting down.
GGCAATCTTTGAATTTGGCGAGCCGCGCACGCTATCGATTAAAGGTATCGAGGACACGATTGTTGCCTACCCTTTATTGGGCTTGAGGGATGATCATGTCTGAGCGGCTCTTATTGCTGGTGGAGGATAACGAGGTAAATCGGGATATGCTGGTTCGCAGACTGGAGCGCGCGGGTCATCGCGTATCCACTGCGGGCGATGGCGAAGCCGCTCTGCAAAAAATGCGCGCCCTCCAACCTGCTGTCGTATTGATGGACATGAATCTACCAGTTAAGGACGGTTGGAGCGCCTGCGAGGAGGCAGCGCGGGACGCCTCTATCAAGCACATTCCCATCATCGCCCTGACCGCACATGCGATGGCGGAAGACAAACACCGTGCGCTGGAAGCCGGGTGCTGCGACTATGCCACCAAACCGGTTAACTTCCCCGAGTTACTCGAAAAAATAGCGACCTGCCTCAATGCGAGCCGCTGACGCCGTCAGTCAACTTCGGCCGCAGCTGAGCCTGCGCGGGCGGCTGTATTTATTTTCCGCTGCCATACTGATTCTCTTTGCAATCAACGTGGGCACATCGCTGTGGGGGAGCTTCGCGCGCAATGAGAGTTCCCTCGCCTATCAGGAGGCAGTAACCGCCGCGCAGTTAACCGCCGAACTAGAGCAAAACCTGCAGACCAAACGCCAACAGGTGCTGGTGCTTGCCACGCTGAGAGAGACCACCGATGAGCCACTCGACGAGGCCGCGCTGGAGCAGGCCCGCGCCGATTTGGAAATCATCAGCGAGCGTTTGCGACAATTGGGAGGATTCGGCGGGGAGGAGCTCCAAGCCCACTATCGGCGTTTGCACGACAGCGTGACCGCCTTGCTTGTCGAATGGCGACAGTTCTACGAGCAATACAATGCCGATGGCGCCATCATTGCAGTGGAGTCGGCGCGCTCCTATAACAGCACCCAGCAACGGTTACAGGAACTGGATCAACGGCAGTCCTTTGTTGCTGTGCAACGTGCTAATGCCATTGACCGGACGATCACTCTCACAGATCAAATCACCGTCATCGGCTTCATCAGCTCCATTGCGATTACGCTAGCTCTGGTGTTTGCCATGATCCGCAGCACCAACGCCTCGCTCACTCGCATGAAACGGGGAGTAGAGCGCTTTGGATCGGGCGATTTAACCTACCGAATCGACGACCAGCGAGACTCCGGTGAGATTGGCGATTTAGCCAAAACATTCAACGACATGTCTGCCAAGCTGCAGATCGCCATTGAAGAGATGAACACCGCGCGCGCCGATGCCGATTCTGCCAACGCGGCGAAGAGCATGTTCCTCGCCAACGTCAGTCATGAACTCAGGACGCCTCTCAACGCCATCATTGGATACTCAGAGATGCTGCAGGATGAACTGGGCGACGGTTTGGATATTGACCGCGAGCAGTTTCACCATGATTTGGCGACGATCATTTTTTCAGGTAACCAGCTACTGACACTCATCAACGACATCCTGGACCTGTCTAAAATTGAGACCGGCAAGATGCAGGTGAGTGTGGAAGTATTCAGTCCGGCCGCATTGCTTGTGCAGGTATGCGATGCACTCTCCCCTCTTCTGTCGCAAAACAACAACCGTCTCGTTCTGGACATTGACAGTGACAGCATGCGGGATATCAACAGCGACCGCGGTAAACTGCAGCAGATCGTCACCAATTTATTCTCCAACGCCTGTAAATTCACCAAAGAGGGAGACATCACTGTGTCGGCATCCATGACTGCAGATGCTTTGAACGTTGCAGTAGCCGATACAGGTATTGGTATGACGCAGGCGCAACAAGACCGTGTCTTCGAGGCCTTCACTCAGGCCGAATCCAACACCGGGCTGCAATATGGTGGCACCGGTCTTGGGCTCGCAATCGTGAGAGAATTCTGCACCATGCTGGGAGGCAGCATCGCACTGGAAAGTAGCCCCGATGAAGGTTCCGTCTTCCGAGTTACGCTTCCGGCTGGCCCAACGTCAGTTCGCGCAAGCGCTTAAGCGCCTCTTCGCGTTTTTCAAGATCAGCTACAAGCTGGGCATTTTCTGCGCCCAATGTTGCGATATTGCTCTCCAACCGGTTGACCAAGGTCAAAACCAACTGAATCAAGGCCGCACGATCGCTGCCCGGGGATGATGCGATGGTGCCACCGTCAGCCGGATATCGGGCGAGGAGATCTGCTAGCTCGCGTCCCGCTCTTGCCTCACTGCGATCGCGATCGCCGCCCAAATCGGCATGGCGTGACAGCGCGGCCGCAGCCGCCTCAAAATCGCCTTGTGCCAGCGCTTTTAGCGCGGCATTGAACTCGTCAACTTGTGGGTTTTCGGGGCACTCGCAAAGCCCGTCAGAGGAGGACTCTGAGGGGGACATCACACTGTCAGAACCGCTGGTCACACCGCCGTCTGCGTCGGGCGGGGTGGCGCACCCAGAAACGCCTACCAGAGCAGGAAGCAGGATGATGAAGCTGAGACGCGGCCAATCGCGCACGCTGATTACCTCTTATGGTTTGAATGAGCATAGCACCGCGCGACAGGCGGGCACCAGCACGGTATTCAATTATTCGTGGCGAAGGTGAGGAAACAGAATCACGTCCCGAATAGAGGGTGAGTCAGTGAGTAGCATCACCAACCTATCGATACCGATCCCCTCTCCCGCTGTCGGTGGCAAACCATACTCCAGCGCGCGAATGTAGTCGTGATCGAAGTGCATCGCCTCATCATCCCCTGCCTCTTTGGCAGCCACCTGCGCCCTGAAGCGCTCCGCTTGGTCCTCAGCGTCATTGAGCTCACTAAAGCCATTCGCCAGCTCGCGCCCGCCGACAAAAAATTCGAAGCGGTCTGTCACGAAGGGGTCGTGGTCGTTGCGGCGAGCCAAGGGCGAAACCTCGGTTGGGTAGGCCGTGATGAAGGTCGGCTGCAGTAACTGTGCCTCAGCGGTCTCCTCAAAGATCTCAATCTGGATCTTGCCCAGCCCCCAGGACGCGTCGACCTGAACGCCCAGCCGCTCGGCAACCGCCGCGGCGCCATTCCTGTCCGCAATGTCTTCGGCGCTCAGATCCGGATTGTGCTTGAGAATGGCCTCCACAACCGTCATCCGATCAAAAGGACGATCAAAGTGGAAAGTATCGCTGCCGTAGGTGACTTCTGTCGTCCCCAAAATGGCTTGCGTGAGTTCCCGCATCAGCTCTTCCGTGAGATCCATCGCGTCACGGAAGTCGGCGTAGGCCCAGTAAAACTCAAGCATGGTGAACTCGGGGTTATGGCGAGTGGACAACCCCTCATTGCGGAAGTTGCGATTGATCTCAAAGACTTTCTCGAATCCCCCGACGGTAAGCCGCTTCAGATAGAGCTCGGGGGCAACCCGCAGATACATCTCCATATTCAACGCGTTGTGGTGCGTAATAAAGGGTCTCGCGGTGGCGCCGCCCGCGATGGGGTGAAGCATTGGCGTCTCGACCTCAACGAACTGCCGCTCGGCAAGAAACTGCCTGATGAATTGAACGGTGGCCGCACGTACTCGGAAAATCTCACGCACCTCAGGGTTCACGATGAGGTCAACATATCGTTGCCGGTAACGCATTTCTTGATCGACAAGGCCGTGATATTTGTCGGGTAACGGACGCAGCGCTTTGGTCAGCAAGCGCCCCTCTCGCATGTTGATGTACAGATCGCCTTTCCCGGATCGATTCAGCGCGCCGGACGCCGCCACAATGTCGCCGAGATCCCAAGTCTTGATAGTCTGGACAGCCTCTTCACCCAGCTGCTCCCGATTGAGATAAAGCTGAATCGTACCGGAACCATCCTGAATCAGTAGAAACGCGCCGCGATTGCGAATCAACCTCCCCGCGACTGAAAAATACGCGTCTCTCTCCTCGAGGGTCGCCTTATCGTGTTGCTCGAAGTCAAGTTGCAGCTCGCCGGCAAGCGCTGTGCGGCGAAAATCGTTTGGAAACGCAGGTCCAAGCTCGCGCAAAGCAGTCAGTTTCGCTCTGCGCTCAGCGATTAATTTGTTTTCGTCATCTGATTGCTGCGGCGTATCCACGCTGTTCTCCGTCACGAGTTGGATCAGAGGCCCTTCTTAAGAGAGGCCTGAATAAATGGATCAAGCGCGCCGTCCAGCACCGACTGGGTGTTCCGCGTTTCGACACCCGTGCGCAGATCCTTGATCCGCGAATCGTCGAGTACGTAGGAGCGAATCTGGGACCCCCAACCGATATCGGCTTTGCTGTCTTCCATGGCCTGCTTTTCGGCGCTGCGCTTTAGCATTTCCATTTCAAATAACTTGGCGCGCAGCTGCTTCATTGCGTTATCGCGGTTTTGGTGCTGAGACCGCTCTGTCTGACAACTGCTGACAATCCCACTGGGCTCGTGCGTAATGCGCACCGCCGAATCGGTCGTATTGACGTGTTGCCCCCCCGCGCCCGAAGAACGGTAGGTATCCACCCGCAGGTCGGCCGGGTTGATATCGATCTCGATGTTGTCATCAATCTCGGGGGAGACAAAAACCGAAGCAAAAGAGGTGTGACGGCGCCCACCGCTATCAAAAGGCGACTTTCGTACGAGGCGATGCACCCCTGTCTCGGTGCGCAGCCATCCGAAGGCGTACTCCCCTTCAAATTGCACCGTCGCACTCTTCAAGCCAGCCACCTCACCAGCAGACGCCTCGACCAGCGTCGTCTTGAACCCCTTGTCTTCACCCCATCGCAGATACATCCGCAACAACATCTCAGCCCAATCCTGAGCCTCGGTGCCTCCCGAGCCGGCTTGAATATCCAGATACGCATTATTCTCGTCCGTCTCGCCAGAGAACATTCTTCTGAATTCCAGTTTCTCAAGCGCACCTTCGAGCGACGCCAGATCCTGCTCGACAGACTGGGCTGTGTCCTCGTCGTCTTCCTCCACGGCGAGGTCGAGCAGATCGCTGGCGTCAACACATCCCGTATCAAGAGTTTCAATGGTGGTTACCACGGCCTCGAGGGAGGCCCGCTCTCGACCTAGCGCCTGAGCCCTGTCGGGATCATCCCAAATACTGGGCTCCGCCAACTCGAGCTCGACTTCTTTCAGTCGATCCTGCTTGACGGCGTAGTCAAAGATACCCCCTCAACACGTCAGTGCGTGCGCGGATATCTTTGATTTGGTTAATAAGCGGTGCTACTTCCAAGATGCTTCCAAAGTCAGCGACCCGGGCGAGACGGGTCATTGCGAAAGGCAGAGAGTCTATCGGTTGGGTGTCTGCGTGCCAACTCCACTGACGCGATATACCGATCACAATCGCCAAAAAGATTGAATCACCAGCTGCAGTGTCCGGGCGCCCCGGTACTCGTTGACATCGAGACGAAACAGGGCGTGAATCTCGGAGGGTGGGGCCTCAACCCAAGCGTCAACATCAATATTGAAGGCGATTGCCTCAATCTCTGCATCCTCTTTGACCAATGTCAGCTTGAGATGTTTCTCACCCACAATCCGGTGCCTGAGCACCGAAAAAGCACCGTCAAAGGTAGGCTCAGGAAAATGCTGCCCCCAGGGCCCTCCACGAGAGAGTTCATCAGCCAAGGCAAGACTGAAATCCCCCGGCGACAGCCCCCCATCGCTGTCATCAACTGGCACTGGGGGCACCTGCTCCAACGCATCGGCGACAACTTGCTCTAGCGCAGCGGTAAATCGCGGCAGGTCAGACTTCGCCAGCGTCAAGCCCGCCGCCATGGCGTGACCCCCAAACTTATGGAGCAAACCCGGATATCGCGTGGCCACCTGATCCAGCGCATCGCGCAGATGCAAGCCCTGAATAGACCGCCCCGAACCCTTGAGTATCTCGTCTCCGGTTTCGGCGAAAACCACGGTGGGTCGATGGATACGCTCGCGAACCCGGGAAGCCAATATTCCGATCACGCCCTGATGCCAATCGGGATCATATAACGTCATGGCAAAGGGTAGCTCGGCGGAATCAAAGCTGAGTGACGCCAGTTGCTTGAGCGCATCCTGTTCCATCGTTTGCTCAATGTCTCGACGTTCCCGGTTCAACCGGTGCAGCGTTTCAGCACGCTCCCTCGCCTCCATTGAGGACTCCGCAAGCAAGCACTCGATGCCAATCGACATATCATCGAGCCGACCGGCCGCATTGAGACGGGGTCCGACAATGAACCCCAGATCTGTGGCAGTCGCCTGTCGGTAATCGCGGCCTGCCACCTCGAAGAGGGCCTCGACACCCGGTCGTGCTCGGCCACTACGAATACGCGCCAAACCAGCCGCGACCAAAATGCGGTTATTGCGATCGAGTGGCACGACATCTGCCACGGTACCCAAGGCCACGAGATCCAGCGCATCACCGAGATTGGGTTCGGTAATCCCCTCTGTACTAAACCAGCCGCGCTGCCGAAGCTCAGCCCGTAGCGCGCTGAGCACGTAAAACATCACACCCACACCCGCCAATGACTTACTGGCGAAGGCACAGCCGTGCTGATTTGGATTAACAATGCCCTCCGCCCCCGGCAACTCCTCGCCTGGCAGGTGATGATCGGTCACCAACACACTGATACCCAGAGCCTGAGCGGCCGCCACGCCCTCGATGCTGGAGATACCGTTGTCGACAGTGACAATCAGGTCAGGTGTTTGAGCGGCCGCCAGATCGACAATTTCCGGGGTCAGGCCGTAGCCAAACTCGAAGCGATTGGGCACCAGATACCCGACCTCCCGCAAACCCATCTCGCGCAGCACCGATATCGCCATGGCGCAACTGGTTGCGCCGTCGGCGTCGAAGTCTCCGACGATGAGCACGCGAGCATCCCCTTCGACCGCGTCGGCGAGTAAGGCCGCTGCGTCGGCAATTCCCTTCAACCCATCGGGCGGCAGCAACTGGTCAAGCGTTAACGCAAGCTCTTGTGGGCTTTGAATCCCTCTGCCGGCGTAGACCCGTTTCAGCACTTCGGGTATGGCGGCATCTCGCAATGCAGGGGAAATGTCGACCTGTCGCCGACGAATGGAGGATGATGTCAGTGGCACTGTTCCGCCATATAGGCGTGTACCGTGGCCAGGTCATTATCCAGCGTATCAAAGCGTTCCGTGCGGTCGAAAAGGTCTGACAAATGCTGCGGCAATTGCGGCGCTTGGCCTGTCTCGGCTCTGGCCACCGCAGCGGGGAACTTTGCGGGGTGTGCCGTGGATAAGGTCACCATCGGCCCATCCCCGGAACGCGCAGAGAGGCGCGCTGCGCGGGTACCAATTGCCGTGTGGGGGTCTAACAACTCACCCGTCTGTTGCCACATCATCCGAATCTCGTCACAGGTTTCCTCGTCGGACACACGTGCGCTACTGAATAATGTTTGTGCCCGAGTCAGAGCACCATCACTCAGGCTAATTTCACCTCGGGCAAAATCTGTCATCAGTTGATTGATTTGCGCAGCGTCACCATCATAGAGGTCAAATAACAGCCTCTCAAAATTCGAGGAGATAGAAATATCCATACTGGGCGACAGGGACGCCTCAATCGGTTGTCGGGCGTACGTGCCCGTAGTCAGCATTCGATGCAAAACGTCGTTTCGATTGGTCGCGATGACGAGGTTGTTAACCGGCAAACCCATGCGGTACGCCAGGTAGCCAGCATAGATATCACCAAAGTTGCCCGTGGGGACCGAAAAATTGACGGGGCGGTCGGGCCCCCCCACCGCAAACGCGGCGTAAAAGTAGTAAACGATCTGAGCCATGATCCGAGCCCAGTTGATCGAGTTAACTGCGACGAGGGAGCGTCCTTCAGGCAAGAAGGGTTCGGCAACAAAACTGGCCTTAACCAGTGCCTGACAATCATCAAAGTTACCCCGAATGGCGAGGTTGTGAATGTTATCGCCCGGCACCGTTGTCATTTGTCGCCGCTGCACATCAGATACCCGGCCATCCGGGTAAAGAATAAAAATGTCCACGTGGTCGCTGTGTCGACAACCCTCGATCGCAGCGCTGCCGGTGTCGCCAGACGTGGCGCCCATGATCACGACCTTTTCGTTCCGCCGGGTCAAAACGTGATCGATCAACCTGCCAAGCAACTGCAAGGCAAAATCCTTGAACGCCAGCGTAGGCCCGTGGAACAGTTCTAAAAGCCATTGGTCACGGTCGAGCTGTTTGACGGGGGCAACTGCCTGATGCCGGAAATCACGGTAGCTGGACTCAACTAACTGGGACAGCGTGTCGCGGTCGATACTGCCCTCCACGAAGGGCGCAATCACCGTCGTCGCCAACTCACTGTATGACATACCGCGCATGGCCCGGAGCTCTGCGGCACTGAAACTTGGCAAAGACTGCGGCAAATAAAGCCCGCCGTCCCGCGCAAGCCCTGCGAGCAGTACCCCTTCAAAATCCAGTGCGGGCGCCCCGCCGCGTGTGCTGTGATACTGAAGGCTCAAAGCCAACTCCCTTCTGTTATTAGTTGCGCAGATGCCGCCGGGTTAATGCTCGAAGGATTCAACCCGCAGCAGCGCATAATCTGACTGCACATCGGGTAGCCCTGTGATCTCCTCGATCGCTTCACTGATTACGGATCCCGGAGTCTGATGGGTCAACAACACAATAGGCACTTCAGACTGCCCCGAGAGAGGCGCCTTCTGCACCAATGACTCTATACTGATGTCACGGTCTGCGAGGGTCTGGGTAATGCTCGACATGACCCCCGGCCTATCGGCTACATTCAGCCTGACATACCACTCACTCGCAATATCATCTGAGGCGATTAACGCCTTGGCGGTCAGAGAAGCCGCCGGTAGCCCCAGAGCAGGCCCTGAACCCAATGGTGATCGCGCGATATCCACGATATCAGCGCAAACTGACGAGGCAGTGGCGGGACCGCCCGCGCCTGGCCCCACCAACACCAACTCACCTACTGCACTGCCGGTCACCATGACGGCGTTCAAGACGCCGTCCACTGTCGCCAACTGTTTACTCTCGGGGATCAGCGTCGGGTGAACGCGCACTTCAACACCCTCCGCCTGCCGACGCGCGATCCCGAGGTGTTTGACGCGGTAACCCATCTCCGCCGCGTAATCGAGATCCTCGGGCGTGAGCGATTCGATCCCCTGCTTGAAAGGTGACTCGATATCAAGCGGCACATCAAAAGCCAATGAGGCAAGAATGACGAGCTTATGCGCCGCGTCGGTGCCATCAATATCAAAAGTGGGGTCAGCTTCAGCATAGCCCAGAGACTGAGCCTCAGCCAGAACCTCATCAAAGGCGCGCCCCTTAGTGCTCATCTCCGTGAGAATAAAGTTACCCGTGCCGTTGATAATGCCCGCCACCCCAGTGACCTCATTACCTGCCATCGCCTCGCGCAAGGCTTTAATGATCGGTATGCCACCGGCCACCGCAGCCTCAAACCGGATTTGCACCCCCGACGCTTCCGCCAATGCGATCAACTCATTGCCATGCTCAGCAATCAGCGCCTTGTTGGCCGTCACAATATGTTTGCCCTGTTGGATCGCGCGCTTTATCAGATCGTAAGCCGCACTGGTGCCTCCAATCAGCTCTACCAGCACATCGATTTCAGGATCTTCAGCCAGTGCCATCACATCACGGCTGACGCGGGCGTCGCCATAGTTATGGTCGGGGTGCTCCCTGCGCGCGCCAACATGAACCAATTTCATCGACTTGCCCGAACGAGCCTCTAGTAACTCGGCTTGCCGCATCAAGATGTCCATCGTGGCAAGGCCGACGGTGCCTACACCGCACACTCCAATATTCAGGCTATCCGAACTCAAGCAAACAGCTCCTTTGCGGTAACAGGAGGCCCCTGGCGCAAGACTTTCTTGATGCCGCGGATCGCCTGACGGGTGCGGTGCTCGTTCTCAATCAAACCAAAGCGCACGAATCCCTCGCCATATTCGCCGAAGCCCACACCGGGTGAAACCGCTACCCCACCGCGCTGCAATAACAGCTTGCTGAACTCAACCGAGCCCAAGTGACGAAAGGCTTCCGGTATCTCAGCCCAAACAAACATCGTCGCCTTGGGTGGTTCAACGGGCCAGCCCGCTTCATTGAGACCGTGACACAGCACGTCGCGACGCCGACGGTACATATCGCAAATATCGCGCACACATTGTTGATCGCCTTCGAGTGCTGCGATTGCGGCCACCTGCACTGGCGTGAAAATGCCGTAGTCGAGATAGGATTTGATCCGGGTCAGCGCTACGATCAATTCGGAATTACCGCAACAAAATCCGACTCGCCAACCGGGCATGTTGTAACTCTTCGACAAAGTGAAAAATTCGACGGCGATTTCGCGCGCGCCCGACACCTGCAAAATGCTGGGCGCGGTATACCCGTCGAACACAAGGTCGGCATAGGCGAGATCGTGGACGACCCAAATCCCGTGCTGTTTCGCAATCTCGACTACCCGCTCAAAGAACGACAACTCTACGCAGTGCCCGGTAGGATTTGACGGAAAATTCAACACTAACATTTTCGGCTTGGGATAGGTGTTGCGGATCGCTACCTCAAGCTCTTCAAGAAATCCCGCCTCGCTCCGCATCGGTACGTGGCGCAAATCAGCGCCCGAAATAACGAATCCATAGGGATGTATGGGGTAGCTGGGGTTAGGTACGAGGATCGCATCACCCACCCCTGTAGTCGCCAAAGCCAGGTGCGCAAGACCTTCTTTTGAGCCCAGTGTGACAATTGCCTCTGCATCGGCATCAAGCTCAACGTTATAGCGACTTTGATACCAATCGCAGATAGCTTTGCGTAGCCTGGGGATACCCTTGGACTGGGAGTAACGGTGCGTATCGCCGCGGCCCACGGTCTCACGAAGCTTGTCGACAATGTGCGGCGGCGTGGGCTGATCAGGATTACCCATACCAAAGTCAATAATGTCTTCCCCACGCGCTCGTGCAGCTTGCTTTAGATCCCCAATGATGTTGAAAACATAGGGCGGCAAACGATCAATGCGTTGGAAGTGTGTATCCACAGCTGCGCTACTCGTCTACTGGCGCTCGGCTCAATCCAGCCCGAGGGCAACAATGAGGTCGGCGGCTGGCCGATAACCGGGAATCATCATGCCCGAGCTGGTGATTATCGCTGGAGTGCCCGATACACCCATTTCCTGTCCCAACTGGTACTGGGCGGCAATCGGGCTGTCGGCACAGTCGTTAACAGGCAGATCCATGCCCGCCTTCAGTTCGGTGAGTGTTGTCTGTTGATCATCGGCGCACCACGCCGTGGCCAGCTTTTTCGCACCGTCAGAATTTATGCCCCCGCGCGGAAAGGCCAGGTAACGAACCTCAACGCCCTTCGCGTTCAGTTGGTCAACCTCTCTATGAAGTTTTTGGCAGTAGAAACAGGTCACGTCGGTGAACACCGAAACATAATCTCGGGTCTCACCCTTTGGCGAAAAGACCACCATGTCCTCGAGAGACACCGCTGCCAGCTGCTCCTTGCGCGCCGATGAGCGTCGCTCTTCCGTCAGGTTCACCGCGCCCGCTTCACTGACCTGATGCAAATCGCCATTCAGAAAAAAATAGCCGCCATCCTCGGTTGCGTAAAGCAACGGTCCGTTGATGACCTGCACTTCAACAATACCCGGAGCAGGACTGAGGCGAACAGATTCGATACCAATGGGTTGCCCGGCAAAAGCGCTCAGGGCGACTCCCATTCGGTCTTCAATCTCTTGGGCTGAGGCGCCGCTGATCCACAGAGCGCACATTGAGGGCATCCATAACACCCGCGCGCGACACGCCCAGAGAGCGAGATTTCTCAACGTATAAAAAGGGTTCATCGTCCTGATTCCTCCCATCAAAACCCGCGAAAAGCCCGCACCCCACCCGGCGTAGGCGCACATTTCTCTATAACCAACGGTCAAGCCAGAGGGCAGTGCGCTCGTTTTGCAGCAGTGGAAAAGATCGCTTCGAGCGGCGCGGAAGCGCACCCCTCATGCCAATCAGGAGGAAAGCTTCTCCTTGATCCGCGCAGCTTTACCCGACAATTCGCGGAGGTAGTAAAGCTTAGCCTGCCTTACGTCACCGCGGCGCTTCACATTGATGCTATCCACCAGAGGGCTGTAGGTCTGAAATGTTCGTTCCACCCCAACGCCATGGGAGATCTTGCGAACAGTGAACGCTGAGTTAAGGCCCCGATTGCGTTTGCCGATGCACACGCCCTCGAATGCCTGCAAACGCTCACGGTTGCCCTCTTTCACGCGGACCTGCACAACCACCGTGTCACCTGGAGCGAACGCTGGCACCTCTCGGCCCATCTGCTCTGCGTCCAGCTCGGCAATAATTTTGTTCGTGCTCATTACCTTCTCCCATCGCCGCTACGTTACGGCGACCGATTAATCTGTCGTTGTTTTATCTACGCGGGCCTCAATGATTCAGTTTGAGGCGATCGCGAGGGCCTACCGGTCCGATTCTGCACCAACAGCTACCCGGAACTGCGAAAGGGCGCGATGATACCCCCTCAAATCAGGAATGTCTGCCCCCATCGGGCGTTAAAAGATCCCATTTCTCGAGCAAAGCTCGGTCCTCTAGAGTCACTTGTTCCCAAGCTAGCAAATCGGGCCGTCGGTCCAGCGTCCGCCTTATAGCCTGTGCTCTCCGCCAGCCCGCGATCTCGGCGTGATCGCCGCTCAGCAGTACCTGTGGCACGCGATCGCCGTCGAAAACTTCCGGTCGGGTGTAGTGCGGACAGTCGAGCAACCCCTCTGAGAAAGAATCCTGTTCAGCGGACGCCTCGTGCCCCAGTACCCCGGGTAGCCAGCGGACTACGGCGTCAATAAGTAGCATCGCCGGCAGTTCGCCACCACTCACCACAAAATCCCCGACCGACACCTCCAGATCAACATGGCGCGCGAGAAACCGCTCGTCTAACCCCTCATAGCGCCCGGCCACCAAGATCAAGGCAGATTCAGTGGATAATGACCGAGCCAACGGCGAGTCGAGTTTCTGACCTTGTGGCGTCAGCGCAATGGTTTTGGCTTCAGACCCGATTGCTGTCTTAACCTTTTCGAGGGATGCAGCCAGTATCGGCGCTCGCATGACCATCCCCGGTCCACCGCCGTATGGCCGGTCATCCACGGTGCCATGGCGATCGAGCGCCTCGTGGCGAGGATCCTGAAGGTGCAGGCTACAGATGCCACCTTGAAAAGCCCGGCCGGTTACGCCCCATTCGGTCAAGGCAGAGAACGCCTCTGGAAACAAGGTCATCACCGCAAACCGGATTATCGGATCGGCTTCAGCTATCGACATACCAATTTACTTCCACGGCACTCGCATCCAAATCGATGTCCATGACCACATCGCCGGGGATCCAAGGTACCAAGTGCTCTTTATGATCGACGCTTCCCGCACAGGGAGAGATCACGATCACATCATTGGCTCCTGTCTCAAGCAACGTTCTGATTTCTCCCAGGAGGTATCGAGAACCGTCCTGAGTGCACCATACCTTGAGCCCCAACAAATCGCGCCAGTACACCTCGTCACTGGCCGCCGCCGGGAAATCGACCTTCGCCACTTGGACTTCAAAGCCTTTCAGTTTTTCCGCTGCAGTGCGGTCCGACAGGTCAGAGAAGTGGGCAATAAAGCCTTTGCCATGCCGCTGCAAGGTATCTATCGAAACCGGTTTGGAAACACGGTTCGGTCCAGTGAGTCGGAGATTCGGCAGTGATAGCAGGAGATCTGGGTTGTCTAACTGGACACGCAAACGAACCCATCCCTTGATGCCGTAGACGCCCACCACATGGGCGACGGTCAGGAAGGGCTGGGCGTTTTGGGGGGATTGATGCATCGGGCCTCTCTGGCCGTCAGCGGCACCATTTAGGCAGCGGTTGCCTCGGCGCCAGCCTGAAACTCTTTCATCAGCTTCTGAACGCGTGGACTGACCTGAGCACCTTTGGCAACCCAAGCCTCTACCGCCGCTACGTCGATGCGCAGGCGCTCTTCTTGGCCCCGCGCGATTGGGTTGAAGAAGCCCAGCCGATCGATACACCTGCCATCACGCGGTTCGCGTCGGTCGGCGACCGTAACGTGGTAGAAGGGCCGCTTCTTGGAACCACCCCGGGATAATCGGATGATCACCATAGTGTCATGTCCTCAAATTCGTTTAGTGGGGCCAAATGGCCTGACCCCCGCAAAAAGAGCGCGGAGAATACAGCAAACAGCATAGCGAGGAAAGGTGCAGTGTGACCGCCTTTTGTGGCGGTCAGCGCCGCGGCATCCCCGGCGGCATACCGCCACCGGGACCACCACCGAAGCCACCAAGGCCACGCATCATGCGCTGCATACCGCCGCCCTTCATCTTCTTCATCATTTTCTGCATCTGCTTGTGCTGTTTGAGCAGGCGGTTGAGATCCTGAATGGCGGTACCGGATCCCAGGGTGATGCGTCGTTTCCGGGAGCCGCTGATGAGGTCTGGATTGCGCCGCTCCCTGGGCGTCATGGAGTTGATCATGGCCTCCATCCGATCAAACTGCTTGGTATCGACGTTTTGCGCCGCCTGAGCCATACCACCCATGCCGGGCATTTTGTCTAGCATCGCGCCCATCCCGCCCAGATTCTTCATTTGCTGCAATTGCTCTCGGAAATCCTCAAGATCAAAGCGACCGCCCTTCTGGACTTTGCTCGCCAGTTTCTTGGCTTTACCGTGGTCTACTTTGCGCTCAACCTCCTCAATGAGCGACAACATATCGCCCATGCCAAGGATGCGGGACGCCAGTCGATCAGGGTGGAAGGGATCGAGTGCGTCGGTCTTCTCGCCGATGCCAAGAAATTTGATGGGGCGTTCGGTAATAGTTCGCACAGACAGCGCCGCACCTCCCCGGGTGTC
>PAGS01000083.1 GCA_002705465.1 Halieaceae bacterium | reverse complement strand
GACCGCTCTCGCCACAGGAACCATCACGAGCATTGGTCGCATTGCTACCGACATTGAGGATAACGACCTCCCCACAATTGCTGAGCGCGCTCTCTCGGAGGGGCTTCGGGTTGGGCTGGTCACCACGTCCTCGTTGACAGACGCGACCCCTGCCGCTTTTCTTTCGCATGTCTCGGCGAGGAGCTGCGAAGGCCCTGAAGAAGTCCTTGGCAGCACCTACTATGGCATTGCTCAACCTGCTTGCCTCAGTGACGCTCTGGAGAACAGTGGCCCCGGATCGATTGTTGAGCAATTGGTCACCAGTGGCGCACATGTTTTGCTGGGTGGAGGGGAAAAATTCTTCCGTCAGCTGACGGTGCGCGGCAACACGGTTGCAGATTTAGCGCAGAGCGAGGGTTTTCACATCATCGACCGAGACACCCAGCTAGAGGCACTTAAAGCTCCTCAGCGTTTACTCGGGGCTTTCGACGATGAGACATTGGAGGTGCGGTGGCGTGGCACCAAAGCCCGGGTGGCTGAGTCGCCAGAGGTTAGCTGGCTGCACCACATCTCGAATTATCTCGGTGAGGTAACCGAGCCCGAGCCCATGAGCTGCGAGCTCAACCCCGATTACGCGGACACGCCTTCTCTAGCAGCCATGAGCCGCGCGGCGCTCCACCAACTGGCGTTTGATAACCCCCACGGTTTCTTCTTGATGATTGAGTCGGCGTCGATTGACAAGCAATCCCATAAAAGAAATCCATGCGGGTCGATCGGTGAGATTGAGCAGCTGGAAGAGACCCTTGCGCTGGCGATGGATTTTGCCGACAGCCACCCGGACACGGCCATCGTCGTAACTGCAGATCACGCGCAGGCTGCGCAGATTCTGCCCGAGCCTTCTCTTTATGCCCGCTACCCCATCCCACTCTACTCGCCCGGGCGGACGGCACGCGTGCGCACACCGGAGGGCGGAATGCTGCGTATAAACTACGCGACCAACAATGGCTTCAGCGAGGAGCACACGGGCGCCAACGTGCCGCTGTTCGCGAATGGGGTGGCTTCCCCATGGCTGCGCCCCTTCCTCCGTCAGCGCGAGGTCTATCAGGCGATGAGTAGCTTCCTGTTCAGCCCTCCCCCGGTGCCAAGCAAGGACAGCGCTGAAAAGGCCCCCTTGCCGCCGCCTGTGAGATCTGAAACGAAGCCCAACTCTGAGGCGGACCAAACTAGAGATTGACCCACGTGTTCAGCGCTCGTAGGCGAAACTCACTCCCACCCGCTCGCAAAATCACACTATCCGTCAATATCTCCACGACCTCGATACCACCGGCTTGTTGTCCCGCCAGCATCCGCTTGCCATTCAGCTCCACCGAGGCGATGTCGCTAGCTGCAAATACGTGATCGCTGTAAACGATGGTCGGCACCCGGTCTTTCTGTTGCTGGGACAAGTTCTCCAACAGCGGCATTGGGTGAGGCACAAGCGTTGACTCACCCGCGGCCAGGGCCGCTTGCTGCATTGCCGTCGCCAAGTCGATGGGCGGGGCGAGTGACCGGGATGCCACATCCTGGGTCTCTGACAGTGCTCGATTGGGCTGCGGTGCAGATTCACTGAGCGACGAGGAGATAGGCAACTCTGACGGCGTCTGCTCAGCGTCGCTCCACATTTGCCGGTGCAACTCAGCGATCCTGCCGTCGCTCGCCGCCTTCACATCAACTGCACCATCCACATCAAGTGCACCACCACCGATTTCACCCATAGTGCGGTGTTCTGCTGAGGGGTCGATAACAGCGACGCTATCGTCCTCACGGGCCGAGGCGTCAGTACCTGTACCCTCCGCCCGGCTGGCAGACGGGGTGCCAGCAGGCGCGTTAGGCGAAGCCGATTCTGCGTAGACCGATTCTGTGGAGACAGTGGGCGCCGAATCCTTCTGAGTATCAGACCCCATCATCACCGCGACCCCCCCCACGGCTATCCCCATTAGTAGCGCCACGATGAACATCCATCTTTTGTTGTTATCCCGCATCGGCTCCGTCTCCGGGGCACGATCCAAAGTGCCGGGCACATCACCCTCGCTACGGCGCAGCGCATCCAGAATCAGCGACATTCGGCACCCCCGGATTTATTGAATGCAAGTCGGGTCGCTTCCTCAAGCGTAAAGTCA
Source organism: Halieaceae bacterium (assembly GCA_002705465.1). Lineage (GTDB taxonomy): Bacteria > Pseudomonadota > Gammaproteobacteria > Pseudomonadales > Halieaceae > Luminiphilus. Next base: position 12,502 of record PAGS01000083.1, on the reverse strand, counting down.
CGCCCGAGCCGATCACTGAGCAGTTGCCAGGTCTGCGCATCCATAACACCGTCGACCTCTAGCCCCACCAGACGCTGAAACTCGCGAACACGCTCTGCCAACGCAGGTGTATAGGTATCGAGTGGCGGAGCCGGCAAATTATCGAGTTCGGCAAAAGCATCGACAATCTCGCTGACAACCAAACCGCTATCGCCCTCTCCTACCGGGCCGATCCAACCTTTGGGTGCTCTCCATAGGTACAACGCCTGCCCTCTCCAAGCTGAAGCCAATGCTGTCAATGACGCATCGCAGACCGCGCTACCCGTCCATAACGTGGCGCCGGCGTCTGATACAGACAGCAGCACAGTAGCAGCGGCAAATCCGTTCTCCCGCTTCAGGGCCAAAATGGCGGGCCGGTTGGGCTTGATGGCCTCATCCCAGGTGTCTGCCGAGAGTCGCTCGCACTGCAAGCCGTTGCCCACCGCTGCCTGACAGAGCGGAACTTGCAATGCCTGACCACTCCACAGCTGCCACAGGGCTGACTCCGCATCCTCGACCTTTAATAGCCAGGGTCGAGACGGCTCATCAACTGACGCCAGAGGAGACTTGAATGATCCACTCTCGGCAGGCGTTGGCGTAGCAACCACCTCCGCGCTGCCCTGCGGCTCGGAGACAGGGAGTTCAGCCTGATCGGCCAGCTCAAGATGCCGAGACCCCGTGATGAAGGCGGCCAATGCGCTGAGGGTGACCACCACTGCGAGAGCCCACCCCCAGCGACCCCCTCGTCCCGAACGACCGTCACCGTGACCCGCTGGCGCAGAACCCAATACCTCCGCGGCNGCCTCCCTGATCAACCCAGCCGAAACCCGGTCCTGCTGCCGTCCGTAGGCGCCCATCATCGCGCGATCGCATAGGAGGTTGATCAACCTGGGCACACCACCACTCAACCGATAGATCTCACGCAGTGCCGAGACGGAAAAGATNGCTCTGTCATCGCGATTNCCNGCGATATTCAGGCGATGCTGAACGTANGTCCGGGTCTCAGCACGATCNANGGGGGTCAGNTCAAACCNNGCCGTGATTCGCTGGTTCAACTGCCGCAGCTCAGGACGGGACAGCATCGACGCAAGCTCCGGTTGCCCTGTCAGGATAATCTGCAACAGTTTCTTTTCGTCTGTCTCAAGGTTGGTCAGCAGGCGAATCTGCTCCAACACATCGAATCCGAGGTGCTGGGCCTCATCAATCATGAGCACGGTGCGTCGATCCGCTCTATGGTTGCTCAACAAAAACTGGTGGAGGGANTCCGTGAGCACCTTGAGACTGTCTGTTCCGCTGGGATAGTCAATTNCGAACTCATCGCAGACAGTTGCCAGCAGCTCGACCGCGCTCAGCGCTGGGTTCAGTACAATCGCAATGTCTGTATGCTCGGGCATTTGCTCCAGCAAGCACCGGTTCAGGGTTGTCTTGCCCGTGCCCACTTCGCCCGTCAGCAAAATAAATCCACCGCCGCTCCCTACACCGTACAAGAGGTGCGCCAACGCGTCGCGATGGCGGGCACTCATGAACAGGTAGCGCGGATTCACCGCGATGGAGAATGGCTGTTCATTGAGTCCGAAAAACTGCTGATACATGGGCGATGACTCGGCCTGACTAAGTATTCTAGCGCGATGGTTTTTCAGCAGTCAGCGTGCCNGAAACCCCGGGGCGCGGTGACATTATGCTTCGTGCTTTGGNCTGTGCACAGACCATTGACGCGCTGAATAGCGCGCTTAACTGCGCGGCACTTGTACCCACGGATGCAGACGTATAGCGTTTCGCCTTCCACACCTCAGGATCATCAGGAGATTGTTCATATGGCTTTGCCACCCGCGTTACAAAACCGCCTCAGACTGCCCGTCNTCGGCGCTCCCNTGTTCATTATTTCTAATCCTGATTTNGTCATCGCACAGTGCAAGGCGGGTATNGTCGGNTCGTTTCCGGCCCTGAATGCGCGCCCCGAACCGGTGCTCGAGGAATGGCTGGAGCGGATTACCTCTGAGCTTGCAGACCATGACACAGCCAACCCGGACGCCCCATCAGCACCCTTCGCGGTGAATCAGATTGTGCACGGCTCCAACGCGCGTCTGAAGCATGACATGGACATGTGCGTGAAGTACAAGGCNCCGATTGTGATTACCTCACTTGGCGCCAAGGAGTGGGTCAACGAAATGGTGCACAGCTATGGCGGCATTGTGCTCCACGACGTGATTAACAACCGATTTGCCAAAAAAGCGATTGAGAAAGGCGCGGACGGGCTGATTGCCGTCGCGGCGGGTGCCGGAGGGCACGCCGGCACAACCTCTCCAATGGCACTCGTTCAGGAAATCCGGGAATGGTTCGACGGCCCCCTNCTNCTCTCCGGTTCGATCGCAACCGGAGACGCAGTGTTGGCCTCTCAAGCAATGGGGGCAGATCTGGCGTACATCGGATCTGCGTTTATCGCAACCGAAGAGGCCGAGGCGGAGCAAGAATACAAACAAGCCATCGTTGATTACTGCGCCGATGACATCGTCTACAGCAGTCTCTTTACCGGCGTCCACGGCAACTATTTAAAACCGTCGATTGAAGCGGCGGGACTTGACCCCAACAATCTCCCCGAAAGCGATCCAAGCAAAATGGACTTCGGCTCAGGCGGCAACACCGGCGCCAAAGCGTGGAAGAATATCTGGGGATGTGGGCAAGGTATCGGGGCTGTCAAAAGCCTTGGCACAACGGCAGACTACGTGGCAAAGCTTACCAGCGAATATCAGCAAGCCAAAGCACGGATCAACGCCTTATGACAGACCGAAATAAGATTCCACGCAGCGCCGACGACGACTACAGCACTGAGATAGTAGAAGAACGTCAACGCTTCATTGAGGCGCAAACGGGCGCCTGTTTGGATCACACCAAGCGCTTCTCGTTTGACCCCCACGAGATGGAGAGCAACATTGAGAATTTCTGGGGTGTCGCGCAAATTCCGATCGGTGTTGCCGGACCCTTACTGGTGAACGGCGAACACGCCCAAGGGGAATTCTATGTGCCAATGGCGACGGTAGAGGGGACGATGCTGGCCTCCTACAACCGCGGCATGAAAGTGATACGAGAATGCGGCGGTGTCCTCACTACCGTATCCGAAGAATCCATGCAACGCTCGCCGGTCTTTATCTTCAGAAACGCGCGTCAGGCCCGAGACTTCCAACTTTGGATCAAAGATAACTTTGATGCCATCAAGGCAAAGGCCGAGACATCAACCTCAGTCGGCAAACTGCATGATATCGAGAGCTACCACGTCCATAGCATGGTCTTTACCCGCTTCGATTACTCTACAGGCGACGCTGCAGGACAAAACATGGTCAGCCGCGCGACCTTCATTGCCTGCGAATGGATCCACAAGCAGCGACCGGAGATGCTGCACTACATGCTCTCAGGCAACTTTGATACCGAAAAGAAAACCTCATCAGTCAATTTGCTCAAAACGCGGGGAAAGCGGGTGACCGCAGAAATCACCGTGCCCCGAGACATTCTCATGAAGCATCTTAGGGTGGCTCCTGAGCAGATTGCATACGGACAGCAAATCTCAACGCTGTCTGCCATCCTGACCAACTCGTCCAACAATGCAAACCATCCGGCTAATGCACTGGCTGCGCTATACCTCGCCACCGGGCAGGACGTCGCAAATATTGGTGAATCGAACCAGTGCACGACCTATCAACGCGCAACAAGCAAGGGCGACTTTTATTTTTCAATCACTTTGCCGGCACTGATTATGGCGACCTACGGCGGTGGCACGGCACTACCCACTCAGCGAGAGTGTCTTCGCATGGTTGGCTGTGAGGGCAAGGGTAAGGCACTTAAGCTCTGCGAAATCGCAGCCGCGCTGGTGGTCGCCGGTGAACTGTCGCTGTCGGGAGCGGCAAGGGTCGATAAGAAAACCCGCACTAACGAGTGGGTTGATGCGCATGAACGGCTTGGCCGAAACAGATAGGCGAGACGAGTGCACCGTAATATGACGCGATCCACATACCGCTGGCTTTCCGGGGTGACAGCCTTGCTTCTGGCATTTTCGCTCACCAGCAAAGCGGAGCGAGGCTCCCACATCACGCTTGAGAAGCCCCTCCCTCAACCGGCGTGGGAACTCCCGCTCATTGCCAATGGCGAGGGCACGGTATCTAACACGTCTTTTCTGGGGCGCGTTACCTATCTGGATTTCTGGGCCAGCTGGTGTGGTCCTTGTCGACTGTCTTTACCNGCANTGAATAGGCTCAACACAGACTTTTCGCCAGACGACTTTGCTGTGGTCGCCATCAGCGTTGATTATGTGGATGAGGACGCGCTCGATTTTTTATCGCGCTACCCTGTGGACTACCCCGTCGCGATTGACAAGACCGGCGATTCGGGGCGCGCCTTTGCGGTATCTGGCATGCCATCAGGCTATCTTATTGGCAGGGATGGGCTTATTCGCGAGGTCCACGTGGGTTTCCGCAAAGGTGACGAAGAAGAGCTCAGGGTGCAGATTGCAGCGCTCATCGCCGAGCCCTGAAGACATCGGCCGACTGTACCGCTTCTGCCCATGTTATGGGCGGTTAACAACATCCGTTCCCTTGCGCTCATCGTACCGAGGATATGAGCGAGCGCGATACTTTGTACTTCGATGGCAGTTGCCCCTTGTGCCGGCGCGAAATGGGTCATCTGGCGCGGCTGAAGTCGGATCGATTGGTCCTTCAGGATATCCATGACTTGCCCCAGTCGAACGATATCCCGGACAAAGCGGCCCTCCTGCAATCGCTCCATCTGCGAAAGAATGGCCACTGGGTAACGGGTCTCGACGCGAACATCTCAGCTTGGCAATACACTCGCATCGGTTTTCTTTGGCAGTGGCTTTCGTGGCCTGTCATTAAGCCGCTTGCGGCATGGTGCTANCGGGTGTGGGCCACCCGNCGCTATGCCAAACGCTACCCCACCGACACTGCAGNCAAGTAACACACCGCTGTGACGGTCATCAGTCTGGGGCAAGTCGATCTGGCCGAGATGGACCCGGAAGAGCGGGCACGCCTGATCAACTGTTTACCGGGTTACAAACCGGGGATGCTAGTGGGCACCTGTGGTGCCGACACTCAAAGCAACCTCGCGATCATCAGCTCACATTTTCATCTCGGTTCCCGGCCCCCCTTGCTGGGCATGATTTTGCGACCTAATACCGGTAGCAGTGAACGACACACACTCAGTAACATTCTCGCCACCCAATGCTGGACACTGAACGCATTTACGCTCGGACAATCCGCGCGAGCACATCAAACCTCCGCCCCCTACCCCAGAACACAGTCAGAGTTCGCTGCCTGTGACTTTACGGAGGAATGGAAGCCCTACTGTCAGGCGCCGTTTGTCCGAGAGTCACCGCTGCAAGTAGGCTGCAAACTTCGCCAGCATTTGCCGCTAGAAATCAATGGCACTCATATGATCATTGGCGAGGTCAGCGCACTTTTTTTTCCCTCCCACGCCCGACGCGAGGACGGCGCCCTCGCACTGGACCGAATGGATCTTGTCACCATATCGGGGCTGGACACCTACAGCCAGCCTGAGCTGGGCGTGGCCTTTCGCGCTGCCCGCATTGATACCCCGCCAACAGAGCTTTGACACTCGTGTTGAATGGGCGGATCGGATAGTCTACGCCTCCACCAATGCTTGGCCGGTCTCTCACCCTGCAGTAACGGCCTTGAATACCGGCAGATAGCAGGTCAGAAATCCAAGGAAACCCAGTGATCTCTCCGCCTTTTCACAAGATTCTCCTCCTGCTTGTCATCAGCACCGTCTTTCTCCCTGCATGGGTACAGGGTCAAGACGTACCGGAGCGAATCGACATCGACGAACGGTACAAATGGGACCTCTCTGACATGTATCGCGATACTCAAGCCTGGGAGGTCGACCGCGAGAGATTTATAGACGCCCTCCCAACGCTGGAGCGATTCCGCGGCCAGTTGTCCACTGACGGATCAACCCTGCTGGGCGCTATCGAGGCCATGCAATCTGTTGAAACCATTATTGGCAACCTGTATGTCTACGCCGGATTGCGAAGTTATGAGGACACACGGGTATCGGAAAACGCAGCGCGCTTTTCAGAAGCGCAAAGCCTTTACGCCCGATATCAGGAGACCCTGTCTTTCTTTACCCCCGAGCTACTCGCCATCCCTGAACAGACGCTCAGCCAATTTATAGCAAGCACTCCGGGTTTGGCTGTCTACCGCCATTACTTAGACGAAATTGCGCGGATGCGCCCCTACACCTTGTCGGAGTCTGAAGAGAAGCTATTGGCCATGGCCTCGGATCCGCTGGATAAGTTTGACAGCGTGTTTACCGCCATCGACAGTTCTGATCTGCAATTTGGCACCGTGGTAGATAGCGACGGCCACGAGGTTGAGCTCACCAATTCTCGCTATGGCGCATTTCTTCACTCGACTGACCGCCGCGTGCGCGAAGATGCCTGGAAGGGCCTCTTTGAAGGCTATAGCGCTCTCAACCACACGCTTGCGGCNAACTACGAGGGGCATGTGAAAAGCCGCGTATTCTTTGCGCGAGCGAGAGGCTNTGAGTCGAGACTGGAGCACGCGACATATGCCAATGCNATTCCGGTTGAGATCTTNNATAATCTNNTGACCACAGCCAGGGNCGGCAGCGCACNGCTNCANCGCTATCTCAAGCTTCGCAAANAAGCGCTCGGGGTGGAACGNCTTGAGATCTGGGACATGTACGCGCCAATTGTGCCGCCAACGCGGGCCGANATCGACTTTGAGGACGCCAAGCAGCTGGTTGCAGACGCACTCACCCCNCTNGGCCAAGAATACATNGANANCTATTGGAGGGGTTTNGAAGANGGCTGGGTCGACGCCATGGCCAATCGCGGAAAGCGCGGAGGCGCCTACAGCTGGGGCACGTATACCTCGAAACCCTANCTGTCGATGAACTATGAGGGCACACTCAATAACGTCTCGACGTTAGCGCATGAATATGGTCACTCCATTCACAGCTACCTGACTCGCAGTCACCAGCCGCAGGTTTATGGTGATTACAAAACGTTTATCGCGGAGGTTGCATCAATGACCAACGAGGCCATTCTGATGCAGAAANTGCTTAGCGAGGCATCGTCTGCAGGCGAGCGCGCCTATCTGCTCAGCTCCTACCTCGACGAATTCAGAGGGGGGTTTTACCGTCAGGCTTCATTTGCGGACTTTGAGGCACGCGCTCACGCAAAAGTGGAAGCCGGAGAAGCGCTGACTGCCGATGTACTGAATAACCTCTACGCTGACGTGTTTGCGGATTTCTATGGTGACGCCGTTCACGCCAATGAGTTGAATCAGATCGAATGGAGTCGGATCCCGCACTTTTTGCGGAGTGATAACTTCTACGTCTATCAGTACTCAACTTCATTTGTGGCCGCGACGGCACTGGCCAAAATGATCATTGAGGAGGGGGAGCCGGCGCGCGAGCGCTACCTAACGATGCTAAAGTCAGGCTCAAATGACTATCCAGTAGCACTGTTGAAGAAAGCCGGCATTGACATGACCTCTACAGCACCGATGGAGGCCACCATCGCAGTATTTGACGATCTGGTTGATCAACTTGAAGTTGCGCTGGATGAGATGAGTGCACTGGCGGTCACTCGGCAATAATGCGAGCACCAAAGGAGTAGAGATAATGCCTCATACATTCCGGACACGGCGTCCCCAGACGGGTGCTCTGACAATGGCGCAGCTCTTACTGATCATTGCGGTTGTTGGTGTCATTGCGGTTGGCGCACTGTTTTTCACTGGCGTTTTACCGCTGGACGAGCCAACCCCTGTGCCCCCACCCAGCACCATCGTGCCGAAACCTGAGCCAGAACTGCCTGACCCTGTAGAGAATATCCCTGCCCCCGCGCCTGAAACACCAGTAATCGACGAGACGCCCGTGCCGGCAGCCGCTCAGGACCTCCTGCCAAAACTTGACGAGAGTGACGATGATATCCGGGATGCCGTCGCCGATATCCCCCTTGGAAATGCCGGCCAACAGTACCTGATGTCCAGTAACGTGATCGAGCGCGGCACCAGTATGGTCTACCTTTTGGTGCAAGGAGAAGTACCCTACAAGCTGCTTCCCATCGCTCGTCCAAAAGGGGCTTTCTCAATCGCTGATGACGGCACGCGGGTCGTCGTATCCGCCGAGGGGTTCGCCCGGTACGATGCGCTTGCCCAATGGCTCATGAGTCTTGATGTTGAGGCATTGGCTGCGGCGCTCGCGCGTTTTACCCCCTTATTCAGGGAGGCCTGGTCCTATTACGGCGAGGAAGCCGAGGCATTTGACTTTGCGGTGATTTCAGCACTCGATATGATCGCCAGCACCCCCGACGTGGATCTCGCGGGGGCACGATTGGTTCGCAAGGAGGCGGTCTGGCTCTATGAAGACCCAGCCATCGAGGGGCTTCCCGCAATTCAAAAACAGGTGCTTCGCATGGGTCCCGACAATGCGGCTATCGTGAAGTACAAAGCATCTCAGGCAAGAACGGTATGGGTCGCAACATTAAGCGAAGCGCCCTGAGCAGGCGACGGCTGTTAAGCTGATCCGGCGGCTCTACTCAACGACGTCATCGTCTCCCCGGTCGTCGCCATCAACCAGCGCCTGGCTCATATCCGCATCAAATCCCCGATACTGAAGAAAGCGCAGACGCCTCGAACGCTCGCGCTGTCGCGTGTCCCAATCACCCACAATCGGCGCGCCTCGGTATTTTTTCTGGTATACCGTTGCCGCGGCCTCAGCCCAATCCAGCGGGGAATCAAAGGCCTCCTGCAAGGAGTCGCTGACCAAACCATCGACCTGTTGGCGCCGAAGCTCATTGCGGATTCTGGCTGGGCCGTAGCCCCTCCCGGACAGTTGCCTCACCCTCAAGACAGCGAAACGCTCCTCACTGAGCAGGCCATCCGAGACAAGTTGCCTGATCACCTGCTCAATGAGATCGGGATCGCTCTCCCGGCATCGGAACCGCTTTGCCAGCTTGGTGCCGAGTTCGACTGCGCTGTGCTCTCTTCGTGCCAGCAAGTCGAGGGCCGCGACCCGGACCTCACTGGCGGTGAGCAGTACCGTTTGCTCACAGGCATTCACAGACAATCCGCCCTCACTATGAGGATTCGGCGACGCCACCTACGTCTGGCTCTGCACTGCTCTCGGAGGGGCCCTCACCCGCCTCGGTATCCACCACCGCCAACGGCACGCCCATCATCTGATGCCTGATCTGATCTTCAATTTCCTTGGCTAAGGCGGCGTTTTCCTCGAGGAAGCGAGAGGCATTGGCCTTGCCTTGGCCAATTTTGTCGCCCTTATAGGCGTACCAGGCGCCGGACTTGTCGATCAGGTTTAATTTCACTCCCCAGTCGATCACCTCACCCATGTGGTAGATGCCGCTGCCATACATGATCTGGAACTCCGCCTGCCGAAACGGCGGGGACACCTTGTTTTTCACTACCTTGACGCGGGTTTCATTACCGACCACTTCGTCACCTTCCTTGACCGCGCCAATGCGCCGGATATCTAATCTCACCGAGGAGTAGAACTTGAGTGCATTACCACCAGTAGTGGTTTCCGGGCTACCAAACATGACACCAATCTTCATACGGATCTGGTTGATAAAGATCACCAGACAGTTGGTCTGCTTGATAGCGCCTGTGAGTTTGCGCATTGCCTGACTCAATAGACGGGCCTGCAAGCCGACGTGGGAATCCCCCATCTCGCCCTCGATTTCGGCTTTTGGAGTGAGCGCTGCGACAGAATCGACCACCAGTACGTCAACGGCACCCGACCTCACCAGCATTTCGGCGACTTCCAGAGCCTGCTCACCGGTATCGGGCTGCGAGACAATCAGATCATCGACCTGCACACCCAATTTGTCGGCATACTGGGGATCCAGCGCATGCTCTGCGTCAATAAAAGCCGCTGTCCCCCCGGCCTTTTGAGCCTCCGCGATCACCTGAAGGGTGAGCGTCGTTTTACCCGAGGATTCCGGGCCATAAATCTCGCAAATACGGCCTTTGGGCAAGCCACCTATACCCAGCGCAATATCCAGACCGAGTGAACCTGTTGAAATGGACGGGATGGCAACTCGCTCCTGGTCACCCATGCGCATGACCGTGCCCTTTCCAAACTGACGCTCGATCTGTGAAAGTGCGGCATCCAGTGCCTTCTCTTTGTTCGGATCCATGCCTTACTCCTTTTGTCTCGCTATCTGATATCGCTATTGAGTCACGCTACTTGATCACGCTACTGAGTCATGTCAGTGGATTTGCTCCCACCGACCCCGCACATCAAAAGTACTGTATATATATTCAGCTTTTTTGATGTGGAATGCAATCCAGTTTAGCGACCAATTTCAGTAAAAATAGCGTCGCGAGAGGCCACATGTCGCTCAAAGCGACAGGATGCGGCCCTCGCCAAGAGAAGTTTACAGAAAGGCGTCTCCGCCGTTGGGGCTCAGACACTGCCCCCTGAAATGGCCTGCAGCATCGCTCGCTAAAAAAACATAGGCTCCGACGATGTCTTCGACCTCAGCAATGCGACCCGCTGGAATTTTCTGACGAACGCCTTCCAGAATATCTTCTGGCACATCGGCCAGAATCGGTGTCATGGTCGCTCCCGGCGCGACACAGTTTGCGGTAATGGGCCTATCGCCGATCTCCAGTGCCAGACTGCGGGTAAAGGACAAGATCGCGCCCTTGGCCGCGGTGTAATGTGAAAATCCCGGGGCTCCGATGTAGGCAAGTTGCGATGCAGTATTAATGATACGACCACGATTTTGCTCATACATGATACGCAGCGCCGACCGTGTGCACAGGAACGTACCCCGCAAATGAACCCCCATTAAGCGGTCAAAGTCTGCCACTTCCAGCGACTCGACAGGGCTGGCGTGAGCGATGCCCGCGTTATTGACCAGAATATCCAAGCCTGCTCCCTCGATCTCGTGAAACATCGCCAGCACGTCAGCTTCGCAGCTAACATCTGCCTGAATCGCCCGTGCTTTCCCGCCGGCCGAGGTAATACGCGAGACAACCGCTGCCGCGGCATCAGCGCTGGCCTCATCCGGGTGATTCACCCAGACGAGCGCGCCGTTGGCTGCAAGCGCCTCGGCCACCGCCGCGCCGATGCCTGAACTGGCGCCTGTCACTAGTGCAGATTGTTCCGATAGATTTACCGCTATAGCGCTACTCGTCATTGCATGCTCCCCGTCACGTTGACACCTTTTGCAAGTCTACTGCGATCAATCCGCCTCTACACTCCGGACATTCGGATTTTCGCAGGCAAACGTCATGACCAGATTGCCCCTCTTCAAGCATTTCCCGTTGCTTTTCAGGAGCTCTTGCCTGCTCGTCACGTGGATGCTTCTGGGGCAACCTGTTGCGACGCTGGCGCAGAACTTGCCGCTTCAGGGCGCTGCCTGCCCGCCCGTCATCAATAACGGAAAACACTGCACAGCCAACTCGATGCGGGTTTCCGCCGTTGCCGTCAATCCAGAGCCCGCGTTTTGCAACAGCGGCGACACCATCAGTTTGAGGGTCGGCATCACCGTTGGCACTGGCCAAAATCGCGCCGCCAAGGAGCGATATGACCTGGGCTTCTGGGTGGCCGAGACCGGCACTGAAGTCCTCGGGGGTGCCGCCTGTGCCTTCTCCGCGTTATTACCCGCAGTGACGGGAGAAGCCCGTGATGTGACATCAGGAGCAGGTCCCTATCGCGCCATCAACAGTAACCAGTGTGGCGATATATTGGATGCAGAGCTGACTTACCACGAATTCGACGTCGATGAGGTCCCCTGTCAGGACACCAACGGCAACGGCAAGCTCGACATGCCCATGCTCGTAGGCTGGCAACAGAGTAAAAATAATAACGGTTGTGCCACTGTGACTGACGCCAACGACCTGGCACAAACTGAGAACTTCGTGCAAAGCCTGTTCCCGCAAACCAGCTCATCTTGCTGGAGTAACGGCGGCGCACCGGTCGACTTCGATAAAATCACGGTCGAACTTCCAGCCGACATTGAAGTCTATAAGAAAGTCGCCCCGCGAGTGTTGCGCAGTGGCACGGGTGAGGTCACCTTTGAGATCGAAGTGTTCAATGAATCGGACCGGCGGGACGAACTCACGCTCACACAGCTAGTGGACAGCGAGTTTGGCGACCTGAACGGGCTGGGAACCTGTGCGGTGGGCGCTAGTTTGGCTTCAGGTGCTCGATATCGCTGCGAGTTCCAGAAAGCACTGAGCGGAGGACCTGGTGATACGCACGAAAACATCGTCGAGGCCACGTTGACGGACGACTTTGGCGTAGCCATATCGGATACCGATTCTGCGCAGGTACGATTTATCGACAATGGATCGCCTCCGGAGCCTGACCTCCGCGTGATCAAAACCGCCGCGCCCAGCTTCCTTAACGAGCCCGGTGGGGCCGTTCGTTATCAGGTGGAGGTCTGGAATGACGGTGAAACCAATCT
>PAGS01000060.1 GCA_002705465.1 Halieaceae bacterium | reverse complement strand
CAGTGACCGTAGTGGAAATTGCTCCAAACCGCGTCACTCAAATCAAAGAGCTCGAGACCGATGGGTACCGGGCAATTCAGGTCACAGCGGGTAGCCGCAGGGCCTCGAAAGTCGGCAAGCCAGAAGCCGGGCATTTTGCCAAGGCGGGTGTCGCCGCGGGTGAAGGCCTGTGGGAGTTTCGCTTGGATGGCTCTGACGAGGCATTTGAGGTGGGTTCCGAGCTGACCGTCGAGCGGTTTGAGCAGGGTCAGAAGGTCGATGTCGCTGGTCGCTCCAAAGGTAAGGGTTTCCAGGGCGTCGTAAAGCGCTGGAACTTCCGCACCCAGGACGCGACCCACGGTAACTCGTTGTCGCATCGTGCTCCGGGTTCCATTGGCCAGTGCCAGACGCCGGGCCGCGTGTTCAAGGGCAAAAAGATGTCCGGGCACATGGGCGATGAACGCGTCACGACGCAGGGCCTAGAGGTCATCCGCGTTGATGTGGAGCGCAACTTGCTACTCATCAAAGGCGCGGTACCGGGCGCTCCGGGTGGCGAAGTGATTGTTCGTCCGACAGTCAAAGCGGCGGGCACCAGCCCGTCGCAGTCGTGAGTAGCGGGGGCGAGACGTGGAATTGAACGTAGTCAAGCCGGGGAATGAAGCAGCAGGGACCGTTGCGGTGTCTGAAGCCAATTTCGCTCGCGAGTACAACGAAGCATTGGTTCACCAGGTGGTCACAGCCTACCTGTCCGGTGCGCGGCAGGGTACGCGTGCGCAGAAGACACGGTCTGAAGTCGCCGGTGGCGGTAAAAAGCCGTGGCGCCAGAAGGGCACGGGTCGTGCCCGCGCAGGCACCATCCGGTCGCCGATCTGGCGCTCAGGTGGCGTAACGTTTGCGGCTAAGCCTCAGGATCACTCGCAGAAGGTGAACCGCAAGATGTATCGGGCAGCGATGCGTTCCATCCTGTCGGAGCTGGCGCGAACCGATCGGTTGATGATCGTCGAGACGCTGGATGTAGAGCAGCCTAAGACGAAGCTGCTCGTAGAGACCCTGAAGGGATATGGCGTGGACAACGTTTTGATCGTGGCAGATAGCGTAGACAAGAATCTCTACCTCGCCTCTCGAAATCTGCACAAAGTAGATGTGCGGGATGTCGAGGGCGCTGACCCCGTAAGCCTGATCGCGTACGACAAGGTCATGATCACCGTCGATGCGGTGAAGAAGTTTGAGGAGGCGTTGGCGTGAATCAGGAGCGAGTTTTTCAGATTCTGCTGGGGCCTCATGTGTCGGAAAAGTCGGCGATTGTGGCAGAGCAGAGCAATCAGTATGTGTTCCGAGTCTGTCTCGACGCGACCAAAGATGAAATTCGTCAGTCCGTTGAGCAGTTGTTCAAAGTGACGGTGAATGACGTCCAGACACTGCGCGTGAAGGGTAAAACCAAGCGTAATCGTTATGGATTGAGCAAGCGCCCGTCGTGGAAGAAAGCCTACGTCCGGGTGGAGCAGGGTCAGGAAATTGACTTTGCGTCGATGAGCTGAGGTAGCGAGTCATGGCAGTCGTAAAGAGTAAACCCACTTCAGCAGGACGCCGTCACCAGGTGAAGGTCGTCACCGAAGGTTTGCATAAAGGTAAGCCCCACGGTCCGCTCCTCGAGAAGAAGTCCAAAACCGGTGGCCGCAACAACCTAGGCCGCATAACCACTCGTCACATTGGCGGTGGTCACAAGCAGCATTACCGCAAAATCGATTTCAAGCGGACCAAGGACGGTATTCCTGCGAAGGTTGAGCGCATTGAATACGACCCCAACCGCACCGCTCACATTGCATTGCTTCTTTACGCCGACGGCGAGCGCCGCTACATCATCGCGCCCAAGGGCGTGCAGGCCGGTGACGTACTGCATTCGGGCTCTGCCGCGCCGATCAAGGCAGGAAACTGCTTGCCGGTGCGAAATATCCCTGTCGGATCTGTGATCCATGCGATTGAGCTCAAGCCTGGCAAGGGCGCTCAAATGGCGCGCTCAGCGGGCGCGTCAGTTCAGCTCGTTGCCCGCGAAGGCCAATACGCCACCGTCCGGCTCCGCTCCGGCGAGATGCGCAAGGTGCCAATTGACTGCCGTGCCACCCTCGGCGAGGTGTCGAACTCAGAGCACAGCCTGCGCAAGCTGGGTAAAGCCGGCGCGGCGCGATGGAGAGGCGTTCGACCCACCGTTCGCGGTGTGGCGATGAACCCGGTTGATCACCCCCACGGTGGTGGTGAGGGCAAAACTTCTGGTGGCCGTCATCCTGTGACGCCATGGGGCGTNCCCACNAAGGGNTACAANACCCGNAAGAACAAGCGTACCGACGGCATGATTGTNCGCCGTCGCGGTAAGAAGTAATCGGTCAGGAGAATTATCAGTGCCACGTTCATTGAAAAAAGGCCCCTTCATCGACCTGCACCTGATGAANAAAGTCGANGCCGCGGNGGAGGCCAACGATCGTCGACCCATCAAGACCTGGTCTCGCCGATCCATGGTNTCCCCCAACATGGTGGGTNTGACCATTGCNGTGCANAACGGTCGNCAGCATGTGCCGATTCTGATCAACGAAGACATGGTCGGACACAAGTTGGGTGAATTCGCTGTGACCCGNACNTTCAAGGGCCANATCGTTGACAAGAAAGCCAAGCGATAAGGCCGGCTGGAGAGAGAAATGGAAGTAGCNGCCAAATTACGTGCNGCCCGCATCTCCGCGCAGAAGGCGCGTCTGGTCGCNGANCAGGTGCGTGGCAAGCCAGTTGAGGAAGCATTGAACNTNCTGGAGTTCAGCAACAAGAAAGCCGCTGCGATTGTNCGCAAGGTGCTGAATTCCGCGATTGCCAATGCAGAGAACAATGAGGGCGCAGACGTAGACGAGCTGCGCGTGTCGACCATTTTCGTCGACGAAGGTTTCACCATGAAGCGCCTNCGCGCGCGTGCCAAGGGCCGTGGTGATCGTATTTTTAAGCGGACTTGCCATATCACGGTCAAGGTCGCGGACGACGAGAGTTAAGGAGACGACCGAATGGGTCAGAAGGTACATCCAACGGGTATNCGACTGGGCGTGGTCAAAGACCATAACTCTGTTTGGTATGCGGATAGNAAGACGTATGCGCAGAATCTGATTAACGACCTCGAGGTNCGTGAGTACATCCTGAAGAAGTTGGATGCAGCCTCGGTGAGNCGNGTNAAGATCGAGCGGCCCGCNCAGACGGCGCGCATCACGATCTTNACTGCCCGNCCCGGCATNGTGATTGGCAAGAAGGGTGAAGACGTTGANGGTCTGCGCAAGGANCTCTCCGCCAAGATGGGTGTGCCGGTNCACATCAATATTGAAGAGATCCGCAANCCCGACGTCGACGCNCGCCTCGTGGCACAAAACGTGGCGCAGCAGCTCGAGCGNCGGGTCATGTTCCGNCGTGCCATGAAGCGCGTGGTGCAGAACGCCATGCGNCAGGGTGCNGAAGGTATCAAGGTGCAGGTNGGNGGCCGNTTGGGTGGNGCNGAGATNGCGAGAACCGAGTGGTACCGCGAAGGNCGNGTGCCNNTGCACACCTTNCGTGCCGACATNGACTACGCGACCTACGAAGCNCACACCACCTACGGTGTNATCGGCGTCAAGGTTTGGATTTTTAAAGGTGAGGTGATNGGCGAAGGTGAAGAGGCCTGAGGGTTCTCTGNNCTGAGCTGANCATCTGATTGAGGAAGTAGAACATGTTGCAACCAAAACGGACTAAGTTCCGCAAGACGCAGAAAGGCCGCAATCGCGGTCTGGCAGAGCGTGGGAGCAAGGTGAGCTTTGGCGAATATGCCTTGAAGGCGACCGGTCGCGGTCGCATCACAGCGCGCCAGATCGAGGCGGCTCGTCGTGCCATGACGCGTCACATCAAGCGNGGTGGAAAGATCTGGATTCGTATTTTCCCCGACAAGCCGATCACCGGTAAGCCCTTGGAAGTCCGNCAAGGTAAGGGTAAGGGCAACGTCGAGTATTGGGTGGCACAGATCCAACCGGGTCGCGTGTTGTATGAAGTTGAGGGGGTGTCGGAACAGCTNGCGCGTGAGGCTTTTGATCTAGCTGCCGCCAAGTTGCCCGTGCAGACCACATTCGTTAAGCGGTCGGNGATGTGATGAAAGCCAGTGAACTTCGAGATAAGTCAGCCGATGAGCTGAACCANCAGCTGCTGTCATTGCGAGAAGAGCAGTTCAAGCTTCGCATGGCCAAGGCCACGGGCCAGCTGGGACAAAGCCATCTTCTCAAGCAGACCAAGCGTGATATTGCGCGGGTAAAAACCGTGCTGCAACAGAAGGCGGAACAGTAATGGCATCGACGGAATCCCGCGCACGCACGCTCCAGGGGCGTGTGGTGAGCGACAAGATGGATAAGACCATTACGGTCAAGATTGAGCGTCGGGTGAAGCACCCGGTCTATGGCAAGTACATCACCCGNTCTTCCAANGTGCATGCGCACGANGAGGAGAANAAGGCGGGTATGGGCGATACCGTGCTGGTTGCGGAATCGCGCCCTTTGTCCAAGAGCAAGAGCTGGACTTTGTTAGAGATAGTGGATACCGCGACTCAGATTTGAGTGGTGGCCGGTATAAGCGAGCGGCAATAAGCCGTTGGTGGAGTAAAGAGAAATGATTCAGACGCAGTCGTATCTGGAAGTNGCNGACAACAGCGGTGCCCGCCGTGTGATGTGCATCAAAGTGCTGGGCGGCTCCAAGCGTCGTTATGCCCGCGTGGGTGATCTGATCAAGGTCACCGTCAAGGAAGCGATTCCGCGGGGCAAGGTTAAGAAGGGCCAGGTGATCACCGCCGTGGTGGTGCGTACCAAAAAGGGAGTGCGTCGACCTGACGGATCACTGATCAAGTTTGACGAGAACGCAGCAGTGCTGTTGAACGCCCAGGATGCGCCGATTGGCACGCGTATTTTTGGGCCGGTAACGCGCGAACTTCGCGGCGAGAAATTCATGAAAATCATTTCCCTTGCGCCGGAAGTGATCTGAGCAAGGCAAGAGAGGGTCAGGTAATGGCGAAGCTCAAGCGGGATGACGAAGTGATCGTCATCGCCGGAAAAGACAAGGGTAAGCGGGGCACTGTACGCCGCGTTATCGACAGTGATCGCGTCGTCGTGAGCGGCGTGAACATGATCAAGAAGCACACCAAGCCCAACCCGCAGGCCGGTGTTGCNGGTGGCATCGTTGANCAGGAAGCGCCGATTCAGGCNTCTAACCTGGCGGTATTCAACAGCAAATCNGGNAAGGGCGAGCGNGTAGGTTACCGCGTCGAGGACGGCAAAAAGGTCCGCGTATTNAAGCCGTCTGGCGATCTGNTTGACGCCTGATCGATCGCGGCGAAGAGAGGCAATTNAGACATGACAGCGCTGAAAGAAAAGTACCGAAGCGAAATTGTGCCCNANCTCCAGTCNGAGTTGGGTCTCAATAACGTGATGGCGGTNCCGNGTATTAGCAAGATCACCCTCAATATGGGTGTNGGTGAAGCCGTGGGCGACAAGAAGGTATTGGAGCANGCGGTNGCCGACATGGAAAAGATTGCGGGACAGAAGCCCATCGTGACCAAGTCNCGGAAGTCGATCGCAGGATTCAAAATTCGTGATGGTTGGCCGATCGGTTGCANNGTNACACTGCGCGACGAGCGNATGTACGAATTCCTCGACCGTCTGATCAACATTGCAATCCCGCGTATTCGCGATTTCCGCGGCATTAGCCCGAAGCAATTCGACGGCCGTGGCAATTTTGCGATGGGCGTGACTGAACAAATTATTTTCCCGGAAATTGACTACGACCAAATCGATAAGCTGCGTGGCATGGATATCACCATCTCCACGACCGCGGTGAATGACGATCAGGGCCGCGCGTTGCTTGCAGCGTTCAATTTCCCCTTCAGAACCTAAGGCGTCAGAGATATGGCTAAGAAATCCATGATTGCCCGAGAGGCTAAGCGCGCGAGAACGGTTGCCAAGTACGCAGCCAAGCGTGCCCAACTCAAGGAAGTGATTGCCAACGTCAATACGAGTGACGAAGAGCGTTGGGAGGCACAGATTGCGNTGCAAAAACTGCCCCGTAACGCAAGCCCGGTGCGTCAGCAGCGACGATGCCAGTTGACTGGCCGTCCTCACGGGGTGTACCGAAAATTCGGATTGTGCCGTAACAAGCTGCGNGAAGCGGCGATGCGCGGTGATGTACCTGGTCTGGTNAAGTCCAGCTGGTAACGGAGAACGTTTGAATGAGNATGCAAGATCCGCTGAGCGATATGTTGACCCGTTTGCGNAATGCGCANATGGCGGGNAAGCANACCGTTGATATGCCGGGGTCCAAGCTGAANGTNTCNGTGGCCAAGGTNCTCGAGCAGGANGGCTACATTGCCGGTCATCGCTATGACGACAGCACGGGCAAGCCCCGTCTTCAGATTGACCTGAAATACTACGACGGCAAGCCGGTCATCGCTGAGATAGAGCGCATCAGCAAGCCCTCTCTGCGCCGCTATTCGGGTAAAGACGATTTGCCTTCTGTGCGCGGTGGATTGGGAGTCGCCATTGTGTCGACCTCCCGCGGGGTGATGACAGATCGGGCGGCACGCGCCGCGGGTGTCGGAGGCGAAGTCCTCTGCACCGTATTCTGATTAGGGAACGGGAGTTGAACAGACATGTCTCGTGTAGCGAATAGTCCGGTCGCCCTGCCTAAAGGGGTCGACATCAAAATCGAGGGCGCACACCTGTCAGTAAAAGGTGGCAAAGGTGCTTTGGATCTGACGCTGACTGACGGTGTCGGCGTAAACGTTGAAGACGACGTGGCCACGATTACCTATGACGGCGATAGCAGCCGCGCCATGGCGGGGACCACGCGATCCCTGTTGGCCAACATGGTCAAAGGCGTCTCAGAGGGTTGGGAGAAGAAGCTGGTCCTTAACGGGGTGGGCTATCGTGCCAAGGCCTCAGGCAAGACCGTGAATTTGACGATTGGTCTATCCCACCAGGTGGACTATCAGTTGGCGGAAGGGCTGTCTGCTGACACGCCCAGCCAGACCGAAATCGTGATCTCTGGTATCGACAAGCAGGCCGTTGGTCAGGCCGCCGCGGAAATCCGCAGTTTCCGTCCACCAGAGCCCTATAAAGGTAAAGGCATCCGTTACGCGGACGAATACGTCCGACGTAAGGAAGCCAAGAAAAAGTAATTGGATACGGCAATGAATACCAAGACAAAGGCGCGTCAGCGTCGCGCAAGAAAGTCCCGGGTTCAGATGCGAACCGCTGGCGCCATGCGCCTGTCGGTGCACCGCACCCCCCGGCACATTTACGCTCAAATTATCTCGGGTGACAGCAAGACCATCCTTGCTCAGGCATCTACGCTCGACAAGGATCTGCGAGCCGGCGCGACAGGTAATGTGGCCGCAGCGGCAGCCGTTGGCACGTTGGTTGCCGAGCGCGCCAAGGCAGCGGGCGTGACGTCGGTCGCCTTTGATCGCTCAGGTTTTCAATATCACGGAAGGGTCAAGGCCCTGGCGGAAGCTGCGCGTGAAGGCGGATTGGAGTTTTAAGCATGGCAATGAATGAGAAGAAGCAGCAGGGCGACCAGCGCACTGAGGGCGACCTCCAGGAGAAACTGGTGCAGGTCAACCGCGTGGCCAAGACCGTCAAAGGTGGCCGCATCATGAGCTTCACGGCGTTGACGGTTGTCGGAGACGGCAAAGGTCGCGTGGGTTATGGCCGTGGTAAAGCGCGCGAAGTCCCAGTCGCGATTCAGAAGGCGATGGAGTCTGCGCGGC
Organism: Halieaceae bacterium; assembly: GCA_002705465.1. Classification (GTDB taxonomy): domain Bacteria; phylum Pseudomonadota; class Gammaproteobacteria; order Pseudomonadales; family Halieaceae; genus Luminiphilus. The sequence goes on along the minus strand of PAGS01000060.1, from coordinate 1,934 downwards.
GCAATATGGTTCAGGTGCAACTGGTTAACGGTACTTTGCAGTACCCGATCAAAGCCGTTCACGGTGCCTCCAAGGTGTATATGCAGCCTGCCTCAGAAGGTACCGGTGTGATTGCCGGTGGCGCGATGCGGTCGGTATTGGAGCTTGCCGGCGTGCACAACGTTCTGGCGAAGTGCTACGGATCGACGAATCCGGTGAACGTGGTTCAGGCGACCTTCAAGGGCCTGCGAGACATGAGCTCCCCCGAAGACGTGGCAGCGCGTCGCGGCCTTAGCGTAGAAGAAATCCTCAGCTGAGCAGTGAGGAGACAGTGATGAGTAAGTCAATGATTAAAGTGACGCAGATCCGCAGTATCCACGGTCGCCTGAAGAAGCACCAGGCGTGCGTGGCGGGATTGGGTCTGCGACGAATCGGCCACACGGTCGAGGTGGAAGACACCCCGTCAGTGCGCGGCATGATTAACAAGGTCAATTACCTGGTCCGCGTTGAGGGCGAGAGCAATGTCTGACGAAATGCGTTTAAACAGCCTCAAGCCCGCTCCCGGTGCCAAGCGAGACGCGAAGCGCGTCGGTCGTGGCATCGGCTCTGGCGTCGGCAAGACGGCGGGTCGCGGCCATAAGGGCTTGAAGTCCCGGTCCGGTGGCACGGTGAAAGCCGGTTTCGAGGGTGGTCAGATGCCACTCCAGAAGCGCCTGCCAAAGTATGGTTTTACGTCGCGCATCGGCCGTACCACTGCAGAAGTGCGCTTGCACGAGCTGAACCGTGTCGAGGGCGGTGTGGTCGATTTGGAAACACTGAAAGCAGCTGATCTTATCAAGGATGACGTCAAGCGAGTGCGGGTGTTCCTCTCAGGCGAAATTGCTCGCGCTGTGAATGTGCGTGGCGTGACTGTGACCAAGGGCGCCAAAGCCGCCATCGAAGCCGCTGGCGGGAGCGTCGAGGCTTAATCCATGGCCAACGGGATGCCATCCATGAATTCAGCGGGCATGGGCGAGTTGTTTACTCGTCTGCGCTTTGTGCTGATTGCGCTCTTGATCTACCGCATCGGAACCCATATCCCGGTGCCCGGTATCGATCCTGAGCAGCTGGCATCGTTGTTTGACCAAAACCAGGGCACGATCCTCGGGTTGGCGAACGTCTTCTCGGGTGGCGCGCTGGAGCGAATGAGTATCTTAGCGCTCGGCATCCTGCCTTACATCTCGGCCTCGATCATCATGCAATTGATGACGGCGGTGACGCCACAGCTCGAACAGCTGAAGAAAGAGGGCGAGGCGGGCCGACGCAAGATCTCCCAGTGGACACGCTACCTGACGGTCGCATTGGCGCTCGTGCAGGGCACAGGTATGACCGTGGGTCTCGCTAATCAGGGCCTGACCTATGCTTCCGGTCTCAGCTTCTACGTGACCGCGGTTGCCTCGTTGGTGACCGGCGCAGTCTTCATGATGTGGTTGGGCGAGCAAATCACTGAGCGCGGTATCGGTAATGGCATCTCCTTGCTGATTTTTGCCGGCATCGTTGCGGGTCTGCCTGCGGCCATTGGGCAGTCGCTGGAGCAGGCGCGGCAGGGTGAGATCAGCATTCTCATCCTGTTGGGTATCCTCGTTTTGGCCGCGGTGGTGATCTATCTGGTGGTGTTCATTGAACGCGGTCAACGCCGTATCACCGTGAATTACGCCAAGCGGCAACAGGGGCGTCGCATGATGCAGGCACAGGCCTCGCATCTGCCGCTCAAGGTCAATATGGCGGGTGTGATTCCGGCGATTTTCGCGAGCTCCATTTTGTTGTTCCCCGCCTCGGTCGCACAGTGGTTCGGCAGTGGCGACAGTTCGGACTGGTTGCAAGACCTTGCCGTAGCCATTGGTCCCGGTCAGCCGCTTAACATTTTGCTGTTTACCGGCTTCATCGTCTTTTTCTGCTTCTTCTATACCGCCTTG
>PAGS01000059.1 GCA_002705465.1 Halieaceae bacterium | reverse complement strand
TGCCGTTGCTCTCCATGGTCAGCTGCTGCAGAAAGTCAGGTAAGTGAGCCAGTTTCTGGGCATAGGGCAGGACAACGTGGGTGTTGGCGCCAAGATAATGGGTCTGCCAGAGCTCGAGTAGCGCCATGACCATGGGCAAATTCTCGGGGAGGGGTACCTTACCGGTATGCGTGTCCATTACTCGCGCGCCTTCCAGCAGCCTCTTGAAGGTCTGCCAGCCGAGTGCGAGGGCGACACTGATCCCGACGGCAGACCATAGCGAGTAGCGACCGCCCACCCAGTCCCATAGCGGGAAGCATCGCTCAGGGGAAATATGCCATTCACCCGCCTCGGCGACCTGTGTTGTCACAGCGATCAAGTGTTGTCCCAGTGCGTCCTCCCGCGCCCCGGCAGCGTTCAGCCAGGCGATGGCCCGTCTAGCGTTGGAGAGTGTTTCTTCTGTGGTGAAGGATTTTGAGCAAATGACAAACAGCGTGGTCTCCGGATCCAGCCCAACCAGCGTTCGGTTCAGGTCATCTGGGTCGATGTTGGCCACAAAATAGCCGCTGAGCGGCCTTCCCTCGTCTTTGAGTGCTTCACAAATCAATCGAGGGCCCAGATCTGAGCCGCCGATTCCCAGATTGACCACGGATGTGAAACGTTTGCCGGTAAAACCGATTGATTCTCCACTGTGAATCCGCGCTACGAGCAATGCCATGCGCGCCAGCGTCTCCTCAACGGCTGCCGATTTTTCGGGGTGACGTTCCCTCGCGGTCCCGCGAAGCAAAGTGTGCAGGGCGGGGCGCTGCTCGGAGCTATTGATCATGTCGCCACCGATGAGCGAGTTGAAAGCCTCCGGCAGGGCTCGCAGGCGTCCCAGCTCCAACAGGGTCGACCAAGCCTTGTCGTCCANCAGGTGCTTTGAGAAATCNAGCGTGANCCCNGCNNTCTGGCAGCGNTAATNCGCNGCGCGNNNGGGGGTNGTGTCAAACAGGTGCTCTANCCGCTGNACCTTCAATGCNGAGGCCGATTGGACAAGGGCTTCGTGGAGGGGCGGCGGGGAAATGGTCATCAGCCTCGACGGTCTACTGCTCTGCTCGCCATCTCGCTCAGNGCCACCGTCGCNTCGTTTTGACCGAGCACATCCAATGCGTTAATGGCTTGACTTTGGTGTTCCAGCGCGGCCTCTCTGGTCGCCTCGATCGCACCGGTTTGCTTCACGATAGACATAATGTCGGCAAAAGCGCTTCCGTCTTTTTTGCGCAAAGCATCCGCGACGAAAAGGCGATCGGCCTCTCTGCCCACTTTCATCGCGTGAAGTAGCGGTAAGGTAATCTTCCCCTCAGCCAGATCATCACCCACGTTCTTGCCCGTCTGCTCCGGATCACCNGCATAATCGAGAAGATCGTCTGCCAGCTGAAAAGCGATGCCAAGGTGCATGCCGTAGTCATGAAGCGCGTCGGCCTTCGCNGTGCTGGTGTTGTGCAATAAGGCGGCACCATGACAGGCCGCCGCGAAGAGGGCGGCTGTTTTGCGGCGAATAATTTCCTGATACTGCTCCGCCTGCGTGTCAGGGTCACCGGCATGCACGAGCTGCATGACCTCCCCAGCAGCGATNGTNTTAGTCGTCTCCGCCATATGCTCCAGCAGGGGCATGTTGCCGAGCCCGACCATGAGCTGGAATGCCCGGGTATAAATGAAGTCGCCAACCAACACGCTGGGCGCATTGCCAAATTCAGCGTTGGCTGTAGGCATACCGCGCCTTAGGGTTGAGAGGTCNACAACGTCGTCGTGTAATAGTGTCGCTGTGTGAATGAACTCCACGACCGCAGCGAAGCGGATATGGGCGTCATCGATACCCCCCAGCGCCTTGGCAGACAACAAGACCAGCAGCGGTCGCATGCGCTTGCCGCCCGCTTTTACGATGTAATGGCCAATATTTTCGACCAGCTCTACATCAGACTGCAGTAGCTCCACGATGACATCATCGACCTGCGCGAATTCTGCCGCGACGCTGTCTTTGATTGCTACGTTCAAACCATATCCCCCANAACCNNTGCAAGTATAGGCTGGAGACGCGTTGCCTGCCACGCCGGGATCGNTATCGCAGTGCTGGTTTGGCGGCGNTNTATCGCTTCGGGCGCGCTGTGGTTGGCGCCAAGGCGCGNGAAAGCCCATTTCTCACACTTGCGCTAAACCCGCTTAGCGCGTATCTTTCGCGCCCTTGGTCCGACCTCACGGTGGGATTTCGGTGCCTGGACTCTGCCCCGCGCTGGCGCGGCCTAATTTGCGAGCAGGCTAACTGAGAGGACGACAACATGTATGCAGTGATCAAAAGCGGTGGCAAGCAGCACCGTGTCGTAGAAGGTGAGCATCTCAAGCTGGAAAAGATTGAATCCGCTACCGGAGAAACCATCGANTTTGACGAAGTGCTGATGGTGGGATCNGGTAGCGACGTTAAAATCGGAGCGCCTCTGGTCGAGGGCGGAAAGGTGACGGCGGAAATCGTTGGCCACGGCCGGCACGAGAANATTCGCATCGTGAAATTCAACCGACGTAAGCATCACCGTAAGGAGACGGGCCATCGGCAGTGGTACACCGAGGTCAAGATCACGGCGATCAACGGCTGACAGGAGACACGAGAAATGGCACATAAGAAAGCAGGCGGTAGCACCCGTAATGGACGCGATTCCGAGAGTAAACGACTTGGTGTCAAGGCGTATGGGGGCCAAGCGGTCTCCGCGGGGAGCATCATTGTCCGCCAGCGCGGAACGCGTTTCCATGCTGGCGAGAATGTCCGAGTAGGCAAAGATCACACGCTGTATGCCACGACTGATGGCAAGGTNGAGTTTTTCAACGGCGGGCCGCAGAATCGCAAGCAGGTCCGTATCGTTACGGCGTAACCCGGGCGCCAGTGGATCAGAAAAACCTCGTCAGCCGGCGAGGTTTTTTTTTGCTCTAGCTGAGTTANAAACCCATCAGGCCAGACCATGAAATTTGTTGATGAAGCCACAATCGACGTCACCGCCGGCAAAGGCGGTACTGGCTGCGTGAGTTTTCGCCGAGAAAAGTTCGTGCCCAAAGGAGGTCCGGATGGTGGCGATGGTGGCGATGGTGGCTCGGTCTTCCTCGAGGGCGATGTGGCGCTGAACACTATGATTGACTACCGCTATACCCGTCGGTTTTGCGCTGAAAATGGTGAGTCAGGCCGGGGCCGGAACTGTTCAGGAAAGTCCGGTCAGGATCTCGTACTGCCGGTGCCCCTAGGTACGACGGTGTTGGATGATGAAACCGGCGAGATTTTGGGTGACATTCGCAAGGCCGGTGAGCGGCTTTTGGTTGCTCAGGGCGGCTTTCATGGTCTGGGTAACACGCGTTATAAGTCCAGTATCAATCGGGCGCCGCGCCAAAGCTCCCCGGGTACCGAGGGCGAGTCGCGCAAGCTCAAGCTCGAGCTCAAAGTGCTCGCCGATGTTGGCCTGTTGGGGCTACCNAATGCTGGAAAATCAACCTTGATTCGAGCCGTTTCGGCGGCCACACCCAAGGTGGCCGATTATCCTTTCACTACNCTGATTCCGAGCCTGGGGGTCGTCAAGGTCGATGCTCATCGTTCCTTTGTGGCGGCCGATATTCCCGGCTTGATTGAGGGGGCGTCCGAAGGAGCCGGGCTTGGGATCCGTTTTCTGAAGCATCTGACCCGCAATCGCGTGCTATTGCATCTCGTTGATGTTGCCCCGATTGACGGTAGTGACCCCGCTGATGCGGCATGCGCAGTGGTGCGTGAGTTGGAGCGCTTCAGTCCGGCGCTGGCAGCCAGGNCCCGATGGCTAGTGTTNAACAAGATAGACCTGATCGACGCCGATGNNCTCGCAGCATGCCGGGAGCGCGTNGTCTCCGCACTGAATTGGCGCGGGCCTGTCTATGAAGTCTCCGCAGTAGCGGGCCTGCATACCGACGCCCTCTGCGGCGACTTGATGACGCATCTGGAGGAGCAAGCAGCCGCCATGCGCAGCGACCCCGNCGCGGAGCAGGCCGAAATTGCCGCNCAGGAACAGATGCAGCAGGAGGCCCGAGAGCGCATTGCTGACCTGCAAGCTGCGAGAGCACAAGCGCGCACGCGTGCTCGTGACGGCNCGGAGGATGACGACGCCGACGTGGAAGTGGAGTACCGGCATTGAACGGCGCTGCAGGACAATCCGATCGATNGCTTCTCACTGACGCACGACGCTGGGTGATTAAGGTGGGCAGTGCGTTGTTGACCAATGATGGTCGCGGTTTGGATGCATCGGTGGTCAAGATGCTGGCCGATCAACTCGTAGCGCTCCGGTCTCGGGGTCGCGACGTCGTATTGGTTTCCAGCGGAGCGATTGTTGCGGGCCTCGCGCGCCTNAATCTCNCAGAACGNCCCCGCGAGGTTCACNTNTCCCAAGCCGCCGCTGCGGTTGGGCAGTCGGCGCTGGTGCGCGCCTACGAGGAGCATCTCAGCCCCCACAGTGTGACCACGGCACAGATTTTGTTGAGCCATGCGGACGTGCGCGCCCGGGATCGCTACCTCAACGCTCGCAGCACACTCAGCACGCTGTTGGCCATGAACGTGCTGCCGATCGTCAACGAGAACGATACGGTCGTCACCGATGAAATCCGACTCGGGGACAACGATACGCTGGCAGCACTGGTGGCTAATTTGGTGGATGCCGATGCGTTACTGATCCTCACCGATCAGGACGGCTTAATGGACAGTGACCCACGGCACGCCGCGGATGCGCAGCTGATCCAGACCGCAGACGTTCACGACAGCGCGCTGGATGCAATGGCGGGCGAGGGTAGCGCTCTGGGTCGCGGTGGGATGGCGACCAAATTGAGTGCGGCGCGTCTCGCGGCCCGTTCAGGCACCGCCACGGTCATTGCCAATGGACGGCAACCAGATGTCATTGCGCAAATTGCTAAGGGTGTGCCGCTAGGGACTTTTCTCCAAACGCATCGCCGGCCACAAAGTGCACGAAAGCAGTGGCTGGCCAGCCTGCTGCATGCACAGGGCAAATTGGTGCTGGATGATGGCGCTGTCAGGGGTGTCTCGGATCAGGGGCGATCGCTGTTACCGATTGGTGTCGTCATTGTTTCGGGGGATTTTCAGCGCGGTGATCTGGTCTCCTGCGTTGACAGCGCAGGTCGGGAGCGTGCGCGAGGCCTCGTAAATTACTCGAGTGAGGAGGCCAGAGCACTAGCCGGGAAGGGTTCTGCCGATATCGAATCGGTACTGGGCTATCGCGGCGAGGAGGAACTGATTCACCGGGATAATCTGGTGGGTGGCTAGCGTGGTGAGTGGGGCATTTCTACTCCTGCTATATGGCACTGCGCTGTTCCTTGCTTCCCTGCTGGGGAGTGGCCTGCCGAGGCTGCTGCGCATGACCCATAATCGCACCCAAATGGTATTGAGCCTGATATCCGGGCTCATGCTGGGAGCGGCCTTGCTCCATTTGATACCGCACGCCTTTGTCGCAGCGGGGGCAATTGATACGGTCATGATTTGGACGCTGTCGGGTCTCATCTTCATGTTGCTGTTACTGCGTTGGTTTCATTTTCACCAGCATGATTTTGCGAGCGCGGCGGCGGACTGTGACCTGGCGTCCCCTGATGAGCACCATCACGCCCACGCCCACGATCATGCCCACCTGCCCGAGCAGGCAATGGGCACCATTGGGCTGTTCGCAGGACTTTGTGTCCATACGGTTGTCGATGGCATTGCCCTCGGGGCGGTGCTCATCGGTGCGGTGCCAGGTGTGACGTTCGCTGGTATAGGCGTATTTCTCGCGATACTGCTTCACAAGCCGCTGGATGCCCTGTCGATCGAGACAGTAATGGGTGCAAGAGGGTGGTCCTCATTCAGTCGCTGGAGCGCGGCAATCGTCTTTGCATTATTGTGCCCGCTCACTGCGGCACTGTTTTACTTCGGTGCATCATCCCTCGCTACCCACGAAGGGTTACTGCCCGCCGCGCTGGCGTTCGCCGCGGGTGCCTTCATCTGTATTGCATTAGGTGACCTGCTACCCGAGGTGCAGTTTCACAGTCATGACCGACTCAGGCTGACACTGCTCTTTTTGCTGGGGGTGGGTATTGCCTTCACTCTGGGCTTTCTGGAGCCCGCACACTGAGCGACGCTAGCGGCGTGAGCCGAGCTGGCGCGCCAACTGGTCTGTGCGTTCCGGGTTCTGCTCGCTGTTAAGCCAGCCTGCCAATTCTTCGCTAATCACATCAGTCAGGGCGCTCAGGTGGCGGTCCTGTGCGTTCAGGCACGGTATGTACTCGTAGCGAGTGCCGCCTGCCTCTAGAAAGAAGTCTCGGTTCTCCATGCCAATTTCCTCAATGGTCTCAAGGCAGTCGGCAGAGAAGCCGGGGCAAACCACCTGTACCGAGGTGACGCCCTCGCCAGGCAGATTTTGTAGCGTCTCGTCAGTGTAGGGTTGCAGCCATTCCTCTCGGCCAAAACGAGATTGGAAGGTCGTGATCATCTCCTCCTCAGACAGCTCGAGCTGTTCTCCAATCAGTCGCGAGGTTTTGTGGCACTGGCAGTGGTACGGATCGCCCTCGGTAAGATACCGCTTGGGCATACCATGATAGGACAGCAACAATTTGTCCGCGCGCCCATGTGTCTCCCAATGTGCGCGAATGCTGTCTGCAAGGGCGGCGATGTAGCGGGGATCATCGTGATAGGAGCTGATAAAACGCAGTGCGGGTAGCCACCGTCTTCGCGCCAGGTCACTGCTCACCTCGTCAAATGTCGAGCCAGTGGTAGGGCCACCGTACTGGGGGTAGAGCGGTAAGACCACCAGTTTCTGAACGCCCGCATCGAACATCTCTGTCAGGACATCGGCGATGGAGGGTGAACCGTAGCGCATCGCACCCCGCACGACGAACTGGTCTCCGTGCCGGGCCTTTAGATGCTCAGACACTCCCGTGACCTGATCCTCGAGGTGCGCCAGCAAGGGGGAGCCCCGCTCGTTCCAGACTGCGGAGTAGGCCTCTGCAGATCGTTTGGGGCGCGTGTTGAGGATAATGCCATTCAGAATCAGCCACCAAATCGGTCGCGGCACCTCTACGACACGGGGATCCCACAGAAACTGTTTTAGGTAGGGTCTCAGTGCTTTAGCCGTGGGCGCTTCAGGAGTACCAAGATTGGTCAGCAGGACACCGATACGCGGCACCGTCGCATGCTGATAATCGGACTGCCCGAGGTATTTCATAGTGGATTCCTGAGCGCTGACTCTCTGATCTTGACGCCCGAGCGTGACTGGCTTCGGGCCGCGATTGTATCTTATACGCGAATTGACTCGCCCTTGATCAATGCGTAAAACAAAGGCCTTTCGGGTCAAAGCCCCTAGATCCCCGCAGCCATTGAAAGGACCTGACCATGAGTCTTGATTTTGACAGCGCGCGTTTAGCCAACCCGCACTTCACCGAGGAACATGACGCGTGGCGGGGGGCGCTTCGCCGTTTTATCGATACCGAGATCATGCCCTTTGCCGATGACTGGGATGAGGCGGGAGCCATCCCCAATGAGCTGTGGCCGAAAGCGGCCGAGGTGGGGCTCTTGGGGCTGGGATACCCCGAGCAGTTCGGCGGAACCTCCGCCGACAGTTGGCACTCCTGGATCGTGAATGAGGAACTTTCGAGGGTGGGCGCAGGGGGTATCAGCGCATCACTCATGGTTCATGGCATTGGTCTCCCCCCGGTTATCAACTGGGGGCCTGGGTGGATGCAGGCAAAGGTGGCGCCGCCGGTCCTCAACGGGGAGAAATGGATTTCGCTGGGCATTACCGAGCCAGGCGGCGGCTCGGATGTGGCCAATCTGTCCACCACCGCGGTGCGCGACGGCGATCACTTCGTGGTCAGCGGTAGCAAAACCTACATTACGGGCGGCATGCGCGCTAATTGGGTGTCGACCGCTGTACGAACTGGCGGATCTGGCGCTGGCGGCGTCTCGATGTTGCTCATCCCGACGGATGCCGAGGGTTTCTCCCGCACGCCCTTGGATCGCAAAATGGGCTGGTGGGCGTCAGATACGGCGACACTCTACTTCGATGAGGTGCGTGTGCCCGTTGCCAATCTAATCGGCGCAGAGAACGAAGGCTTCAGGGTCATCATGACTAACTTTAACAGCGAGCGCATGGGCATGGCGGCGGCGATGGAGGCCTATGGCCGGGTCTGCCTTGAAGAGGCAGTTGCGTGGGCAACAGAGCGTAAAACGTTCGGCAAGCGCTTGGCGGATCATCAGGTGATCCGCCACAAAATTGCGCAGATGAAGCAACAGCTCAACGCCACCCAGGCCTACATTCGCTTGTGCTACGAATCGATAGAGGCCGGCACCCCTAATCCCGGTGATATCGCGTTACTCAAGGTTCAAGCGAGCGAAGTGATGGAGTTCTGCGCGCGAGAGGCAATGCAAATTCTTGGCGGGCTGGGGTATATGAGAGGTAATCGGGTCGAGAGGATTTATCGCGAGGTGCGGGTGAACGCCATTGGCGGAGGCTCCGAAGAAATCATGCGCGACCTCGCTACGAGGCAATATGGCCTCTAGGCCATGAACCATTTGCGACTCGCCTTGAGTGTCGTCTAACAGAGCTGACAGCAGGGCATCGCGGCGGCGGCGACTGCTGACAATTTTGCATGCCGTGTGCCAAACTGCGCCGGCGAATACAAATAAAAAAATCGACAAACAACAAAATCTGGGACTGCAGGAGCAATACCATGAGTGATAATAAAGCGGCGCTTAACGCGTTTCGCGAGGAAGTGTCGGCGTGGATGTCGGACAATGTGCCGGTAGACCCCGGCTTCCTTCTGCCACTGACTTTCCTCGAGGTCGGTACCGAGCAACAGCTGGATTTTCTGCGTGAGTGGCAGCATAAGCTATGGAGTGCTGGCTATCTCGGTATGCACTGGCCCAGCGAATATGGTGGGCAGGGCGCAGACCCCTCATATCAGTACATCGTCGACAAGGAACTGGCGAAGCACAACGCGCCCATTATCTTTAACACTATTGGCCTGAACTGGGTTGGTCCACTGTTGCTCGACATGGGCACCGACGAAGAGAAAGGGAAATACATCAAAAACATCCTCTCGGGCGAGGAGATCTGGTGCCAGGGTTTTTCCGAGCCCGATCATGGCTCCGATCTGGGTGCTGTACAGACCCGCGCCGTGCACGACGGCGATGATTACGTGGTTAACGGCTCCAAAATCTGGACGACGCTCGGGAATTACGCTGACCACATGATTCTGCTGGCGCGCACCAACACCAATACCGAGCGCAAATATGATGGCCTGTCTTTCTTCCTGTCGCCCATGAAGATCGATGGTGTTGAGGCGCATCCCATCCGCAAAGTCACTGGCGAATATGGTTTTAACCAAACGTACTTCACCGATGCCCGCATACCCGCGAGTTGCCTCATGGGCGAAGAGGGCGGCGGTTGGATGGTCGCCATGAAAACACTGGAATACGAACGCGGTGTCACCGCGGGGCAGGCCAGCGGCTACTGGGGTGTCACGATCCAGGTGGATGACATGATCGAAGAGCTCTCCAAGCTGGAGCATGACGGTGAGCCGCTGTTGTCTGATCCAGTCGTCCGGGACGATTTGGTCGGCTTCATCATGGAGGCCAAGGCGCTCTCACTGACCGGTCGAAGGTCGGTTATTCCCGCCCTGACCTCGGATTACCCGATGGGCCTTGCGCTGTCAGTGAAATACCGCGGGACTGAATATGAGCGCCGCATGAAGCAGTACACCGCCAGCAAGCAGGGAGCGCAAAGTGCGCTCTACGTTGGCGATGCTGACGCGGTGAGCGGTGGATTCTGGCAGCGCGCCTACTTCAGTAACTTCGGCGCGACCATCGGCGGTGGCACCACCCAGGTGCAGGCCAATATTGTGGCCGAGCACGTGCTCGGTCTGCCGAAGTAAGGGGGCCGGGATGTCAGTCTTAGGAAATGTATCGATCCGCCTCACAGAGGAGCAGGGCATGCTGCTCGATGTGGCCAGAGGCTTTGTCCGGGATCAGGC
>PAGS01000058.1 GCA_002705465.1 Halieaceae bacterium | reverse complement strand
CACCTTGTAACGACCGACTGATCCTCGAAGGGTAAATAGACGAGGATGTATTTACCGATATGGCAGCTCTCATAATCAGGCAGGTCGAGAATGGGGGGCAGGGTCTTTTTATCGAAAGGGTGCCAGTGCAGTCCTATTTGCCTCGCTACCGGGGCAAAGCGCGACATGACGATGCGCTGCAAAGTTGTGCAGCCGCTCTTTGGTGTCTCCTCTCCGAAAGCGTACTGGTGCCCGATCCCGATGACTGGACGTTTCCTGATGATTCCTGCCCACGCAGTCACCGGCTCATAGTCAGTGACAATAAGATCAAAGCGTTCAAGGCTGAGTGCTAGAACGTCTCTCAGAAAAGCCAGATAATTGTTTGATAGCAGGGTTTTCCAATATTTTACGGATCCGCCCTCGGTAACGAATGTCAGACCCCTGCGATGTGCATAGTCACCGAACCGATCCATATCGAAGAGCTTGTCTTGACGCCGGCCGGAGAATAACCAGCTCACTTCCAGGTCAGAATAGGACGCGAGTGCTTTTGACATGGCTCGCGCACGGCTTATATGACCCTGACCCGTCGCTTGAACGCCATATAAAATCCGCATTCAGAGAGTGCTCACCAAATCAATTGAGATCGCCGCTATGGTGCTGCCGATGATTGCTCCCGCCATCACGTCGCAGGGAAAGTGCACTGCCAGCATTATTCGCGACAACCCTATAGCAGCCGCCCACAGGAAGAGGGGGTTATACGAGCCCACTAACAACATCCCCGCGATGGTGGCGAAGCAAAACGCCGCTGATGTGTGGCCAGAAGGGAAGCTGAACTGATCAGCAGGGACCACTACTGCTATCACACCCGGCACCACTTGCTCTGGGCGATTCCGTTTAAAACTGTTTTTGAGTAGGTAATAAATCGGGCGTTCGATGGCGAAGGCGAGCAAAAGCGCAAAGCAAAATCCTTCAGCGCCGGGTATGTCTGNCANCCACACTGCTATCGCAGNNACTNCGTAGAGCGGGCCGTCTCCCGTGCGNGANANTGTCGCCACAACATGNGTCANCNTNTGGCGGTAACGCANCCCCTGAAACACNCGATTCAGTATGAGAGCATCCCACTGATGAAGCNTGGCTAGTGGNCCCATCNACANAGTTTGGAGCTAGANCATGGCATTCTTGTNAACTNGCCATGGCACTTTTGTTANGAATCTGTTTCGACTTTGTTACCGGGCTACCTTATNTANCGGNATAAAAACAAGACTTAACGNTGCTTTATAAATGTGGCATTTTTTTTGTCCATTCTGATTTACGTTGGGACTCGAGTTTTGGAAATCATCGATGTTTTTGCCGAAAACGGTTTTTCGGTGCTGTTATTAGTCGGTTTGCTGTGGGCCTTTTTTCGTTTGCGCCAGCTCGAGGCGCGTCTGGAGCAACTTTCATCGCTACAGACCAACTTCGCTGACGCCAGGGTTTCGTTGGATGCCGAACTGACCGCCATCAAAGCTGACATCACCTGGCTGTCTGAGGATTGTTTTAAAACACCCCGTCCAGTGAAGCTATAGGCACGTGAGTTGGTTTAATCTGCCGGGCGTGTGTGTAGGGTGGTGCCGTCGTCTGGTAACGCGCCCCACGGTCACTGGTCAGTCTCCGAGCAGACCGATCCTCAAATTGATTTCGCTGCTCTCTTAGAATGGGGTTATGACCGCTCTCCAGAGCCAGATGTCTCAAAGCGGCCCGCAGTGCGTCTCGCAGCACTCAAAACCCAAAACCTAAAACCCAAAACCCTCAGATTTTCAGCGTTTGCGGGAGAGATCAACGACTAACACCCGTGAGGTTTCAAGGCGGACCAACTTGGCTGTCATATAACTGCAATAAAAACGTCAAAGTTCTGCAAGATCACTGCCATCAAATAGTCATCTCTTGGCCTTACCNTGCNTCNTGTAAATCGTGCATCGAATTAGCGCACGCGACCCTGAGGCTTCAATGAAAGTTTGCACTCCTCTGTTCCTGTTCCGCCACCTGATATTCACCCTCTGCACCTTCTTGGCACCCCTGACCAACGCCGCTGACGAGCTNGTGCTGTATGTTTTCGACGGCGGCTCGCCGGCGGCGGGCGNGGAAGTAACGCTNGATGGTGACGTNGTGGGCGTCACGCAGCGGGATGGTTCTATTACGCTTGATTTGACAGCCGGGCTTCACGCTGTGGTTGTTGAAAGTGAAGCTGGGCAGACAGGGTCCGCTAGATTTTCAGCGGCGTCTGGGCAGTTAGTCGATGTCATAATCGACTTGGCCGAGGGGGATGCCCCCTTTATNGATGTGTTTTCGCGNTCTGAGTCAGCGGCCGACAGGAAGGATGNGCCATCCGGGACATTGCAAATCTCGGTGCGTAAAGGCGCAGTTGTCGCACCAAACCAGCTAGTTGTGATTTCCAATGGTGACGCANTATCCACAGATGCTAGCGGTAGCGCCACGACCTCNCTGCGCAGGGGCATNTACCGGTTAACCATAGCGGAGCAAACCGTCGAAGCGAGGNTGGTCGGCGGTGTGACGCGCGGCGTNGTGGTGACACTCGCTGATGACGATGGAATTGAGGTAGCCGCACCCGCCTTGGANGAGGTGTTCGTCGTGGCTCAGTTTAACCCCGCGGGCCTCGAGATCAGCGAGCGCGATGCATCCAACATCGTAGACACCATTGGTGTGGAGCTGCTGAGCCGTTANGCAGACTCCGACGTNGCTGCTTCTGTCGTNCGCGTTCCNGGCATATCTGTTCAAGACGACAAGTACGTCTTCATCAGGGGTCTGGGAGGAAGGTATATTTCGACGACATTGAACAATGCAACGATGCCATCCACCAACCCATCGAAAAGAACCGTTCCCCTCGATTTGTTTCCCTCAAANTTTGTTAACCAAATAGACATCAAGAAGACTTTTTTGCCNTTTATGCCNGGCGAATCAACGGGGGGCAACCTCGTCATTAATACGAAGACCTTTCCNGATGANAGAACCTTCGGTNTGCGAGGCATGCTTGGNCTTGTCAGCGGTTTAACCGGTGAGGATGTTTTTATTGACCCGATTAGCGGCGCATTTGACGACCTTGGCTGGGACGACGGAGACCGTGAGGAAAATGTTGCGGTAAATGCGATTGCCAAGATTCTGAATCTGGGTCGTGTGTACGATGAAGCCAATGACAGCTACTGGGAGCTAGACGCGTCCACAACAGGCGAATTGCAGCGTCTTGGCGCCATCCTTATTAAAGACGACTTTGATCTGGACTTTCAAGGTGCTACGCCAGCTGGTGGCCTAGGGATAGANTTTGGCGATGTATTCCTTTTCGACGACATGGACATTGGCGTATACGCCGCTGCCAATTANAAGAACTACTGGTCGCAGCGCGATGAAGGCCTGCGAAATAGTTACTCCCCAACTGGTGAGATACGCGACCAATTTGNCTATCGACAATACGCGCAGACAGTCGAAGCCAGTGGACTGTTGTCGATCGGCATCAACATTGGCAACTCCACGTTTGAGTGGAACAACATGCTGTCCCGGGTTACAGAGAGCCAGGCAGAGCGATCCGTTGGTGAGGAAGGCGACGAGTTCCAGACTGTCTATGCGCACACCATTCAATGGGAGGAACGACAGTACGCATCGACGCAGCTGCTTGCATCACACCTGCTGAATGAGAGCGGATCGTTGTTCTTGGAGTGGCAGATCACTGCCAGTCAGGCGCACCGGTACGCACCGGACAGGCGAGAGGTCGAGTTCAGAGCTGGCGAAGGCCTCATGGATTCCAGCGCTCTCAGAGAAGGTTTCGACTTCAGCTCCCCTAACACCGATCAGCAGTTAGAGTTTGTCGGTATGCGCTTGGAGCCTGGCACGATCTTCAGGCGTTACGACGATCTAATAGACAACAACTACGACGCCTCAATGGACCTCACATGGGACGTTCTTGATAACGGCTCCAGCTTCGGCAAGTTGCAAGCGGGCTTTCAGCTAATTTACCGGGAGCGCGACTCCGACACGTCTGTCTACGGTTTTAACATTAACCAGGCAAGAGAAGCCCTCTTGAGGTCGAATAACGCGCTAGTAAGTGAGGTCGTGTATCTGTGTGGTGGCGGTGATGGGACACAGCCCTGTGAGCCCATTGACGACGGGCAGGGTCGCGTTAGTCCGCCGATTGGCGGTATCACGGACGATCCCAACACTGGCTTGGTATTTAATGACAAAACGTTGGCTTCCGACAGTTATGACGCGGAGCTGGAATACAACAGCATATACGCCCTCTACGATCACACATGGAACACGTCGTGGCAGTTTGTCGTGGGCGCCCGCTACGAGATGTATGAGCAAACCACGGACACGTTTTCCCTGCAAGGTGAGCAGGAGGCAGTCAAGTCGGTGATCGACGAGGACAGTATCTTACCCAGCCTTGGTATCAACTGGTTTTTCTCTGACACTCAGCAGCTGCGGCTGGCGGTATCGCAGACGGTCGCGAGGCCAGATTTTAAGGAGGCGGCTAACGCCACTTTTTATGACAATGAGTTCAACTTCAGGGTCCGTGGTAATCCTTTCCTTACGATCTCTGAGATCATAAACGCGGATCTGCGTTGGGAGTGGTACCCAAATGAGACCGACAACTTATCGGTCGCTGCTTTTTACAAAGATATGACGGACCCCATCGAGCGAGTAGTGCAACTCGCATCTGGAACGGCGGGCAATTCTCGGACATTCCAAAACTCCGAAGAAGCGGAACTGCTAGGCGTCGAGGTTGAGGGGCGCAAGGAATTCAACCTAACGAGCGATTACAACAATAACATTTTTGTCTCTTTCAACGCGTCTTTCATAGACTCCGAGGTCAGCGCCGAGAATCAGGCAACACGAGAGCTTCAGGGACAGCCTGAATATACGGCGAATCTAGTGGTGGGCTACGACAATGTCTCGGGCGGTCACCAACTTACATTGCTAATGAATTATACGGGGGAGTCCATAGCTGATGTGGGGCTGTCGGGCGCGCCTGACGTTTTGCTTGAAGCCAGGGGGGAACTGAACTTTGTTTATCGATATGACTTCAGTGACGCGCTGACTCTCAGGGCAAAGATAGAGAATATTTTGAACGCAGAAGTCGAATACACCCAGGGAGGACAAGTCTTCCAGCGGTACGAAAAGGGCTTGGCAGCTCAGATCGCGTTCGATTACCAGTTTTAAGCACCAATAAAGGCCCGCCGGGGTCTCAAACTACTAGGGAGTAACACAATGAACAAGCAGTTTGCACTGGCTCTCATAGCCTTCGGGGTCTTGTTGGGCCTCGGTGGTTGTTCGGAGGGCGATGACGCGACGATTACTATCGAAGCGCCAACTACTGACAATAGCCAAACGGACAGTGGCAACACCACGACGAACAACAGTGGTGGTGGCGACGGTGGTGGCGACGGTGGTGGCGACGGCGGCGGTGATGGTGGTGGTGGCACGGAGCCTGACGCGGAATGTCCCGCTGGGACTACAGAGGTTCGCGACGGTGTATGTCAGTTGCCGTCGCAAATATCAGAGAGCTTGACACTCACAAATGATTTTACGTACCTGATGGATGGACGTGTCACGGTGGGTAACGGAAACAGTGAGCTAGGCGATGACGGTAATTTGCTCGATGGCACGCCGGTTCAGAACGTCACTTTGACGATCGATGCGGGGGTGCAGCTTCAGGGCAGGACCGGAACTTTCGCAAACTTGGTGATCACGCGTGGGTCTAAAATCATGGCCATGGGTACAGCTGATGCGCCCATCGTGATGTCTTCGGACGACGCCGGCATCGAGGGGTCAGGCGAGTGGGGTGGATTGATCCTCCACGGCTATGGACGCCATAACGAGTGTCCAGAGGGAGGCTCCGTGTGCAACATCGATTCAGAGGGTGAATCGGGTTTTGCAGGGGGTTACAACGATGACGACAGTTCAGGCGTTCTGAATTATGTTGTCGTCGCCGAGGGTGGATACGAGTTTGCGCCGGGTGACGAGATCAACGGCATCTCTCTTATCGGAGTTGGTCGTGGCACCGAGATGGAGTACATCCAAGTAGAAGGCAACTCAGATGACGGCATAGAGTTTTACGGGGGCGCTGTCAACGTGCGCTATGGCGTGTTTACCAACAACCTCGATGACTCTGTCGATTGGGACGAAGGTTATCAGGGCAACCTGCAGTACATCATCGTGAAGCAGTCTCGCAGCGGTGGTGGCGAAGCCTTCGAAATGGACACTGAGGGTACGACACTGTTCCTGTCCAAGCCCACAGTTTCAAACCTGACGGTTATCGCTGACAAGCAAGCTCCTGATTCAGAATACATCATGCGCTTTAAGGCAAGCTCAGGCGGCTTTTTCCACAACACGGTGGTCACAGTAGCTGATGGGAATGAAACCCCGCTTACGCAGTGTGTCGAAGTGGCGGGCGAGGGATCTCAGGGCAATGTTGGATCATCTTTGGTTCTCAACAACTGGATTCAGGATTGCGCAGCAGGTGCAGGAGATCAGGGGACACTCTCGAATTCTGAGGTAGATCTCGATAACGGCACTATCTTTGCCGTTGCGGCGCGCCTTAATGCCAACGGTGCGTCGGACGCCCCGCAAGCAATCTTGTCTGAGGCCGTCGACTGGTCGGCAGTGAATGAGGCGTACCCTGAGTCCGTTGCTGACACTAACTGGTTGGAGCCGACACGTTTTATCGGTGCGGTGAACCCTACCACTAACGACGCGTGGTGGGCAGGCTGGACCGTAGAAGGTTCGGTAGGCAACCCAGAGGTCGCAGAAGCAGAATGCCCCGCCACCACGACTGAGGTGGAAGACGGTTTATGTTTGTTACCGCCAACTGTGGCAGCTGATCTTCGATTGGTGAGTGGCGTCGATTACCTGATGGAAGGCCGTGTCACCGTGGGTAATGGCAATGACGAGCTGGGCGAGGACGGTAATCTCTCCGACGGTTCTTCGGTACGCAATGTCACATTGACTGTAGACGCAGGTGTCAATATCTATGGCAAAACTGGGACCTTCGCCAACATGATCATCACGCGGGGTTCCAAGATCATGGCGATGGGTACAAGATCTGCCCCGATTGTGTTTTCCTCGGATGATGAGGGTATCTCTGGTGCTGGAGAGTGGGGCGGTTTAATTCTCCACGGTTACGCGTCACACAATGAGTGCCCTGTGGGCGGGACTGTTTGCAACATCGATTCCGAGGGCGAGTCAGGGTTCGCCGGTGGCTATGACGACGACGATAGTTCAGGCGTGCTCAACTACGTGATTGTCGCTGAGGGTGGCTATGAGTTTGCACCTGGCGATGAAATTAACGGTATCTCGCTGATTGGTGTGGGTAGTGGCACAGAGATTGATTACGTGCAAGTAGAGGGTAACTCAGACGATGGCATTGAGTTCTACGGGGGTACGGTGAACGTCAAGCACGGCGTATTTACCAATAACCTAGATGACTCTGTTGACTGGGATGAGGGATACCAAGGAAACCTTCAGTACATCATCGTGAAGCAATCGCGAGACGGTGGGGGTGAAGCTTTTGAGATGGACACAGAAGGCACGACAGAGTTTTTGTCTAAGCCCACGGTTTCCAATCTCACGGTGATTGCCGACAAGCAGAACGAGGATTCAGGCTACATCATGCGCTTCAAGGCGAGTTCCGGTGGGTTCTTTCATAACACCGTGGTCACGGTTGCTGACGGAAACGCGACTCCCTTGACGCAATGTGTCGAGGTGGCTGGCGAGGGATCTCAAGGTAATGTTGGTACATCTCTGGTGCTCAACAACTGGATTCAGGACTGTGCAGAAGGTCTTGGTAACCACGGAACTCTGGCCAACGACGAGGCGAGCGCTCTGGATAATGGCACTATCGTGGCTACCGATGCCGCATTGGATGACATTCTTGCCTCGCAAGCGCCAGAGGCTAGCGGTCTCGAGGCGCAAAACTGGACAGAAATCAACGGCTCTTTGTCCCAGTCCGTGGCTGATCCGGATTACCTTGACTCAACTACCTTCATGGGAGCGGTGAACCCAGATGGCTCTGACCCTTGGTGGGCTGGCTGGACTGTATCCGGATCGTTGGACTAGATGAACGCTTGACGGTAGCCGATCCTCTGGATAGTTGATTTCAGGACGAGAGGCTGCTGTTTAAACGGCATGAAAACCAAAAAGCCCGCTTTTAAGCGGGCTTTTTTTATGCGCGAGGTGAGCGCGTGTGGCGGAGGCTAAATTGGGCTGAACAACCGCCTGGACTTGTTCTCCGGGGCTTCAGTGGATATTAACTCCCATGCCGAATCTCCATCGACGAGTTCCTGATACCGGTAAAGTACTTGAGACCCCTCAGGCAGTGCCTGAATTTCTTTAGTTGCCTTAAACTGCACTCTCGATCGAGCGCCGCGGCGCTTTGCACGGCAACGAGCGTTTTCACCGTCGTCGATACCAGTGAACCGAATTTGCAGTGGGGCGTCGGCCTGTTTTTGAACGATCTCGCCGGTAAACAGGCACTCCTGATTGAGTTCTGCCATGGTCGGGCCGGCAATAAGGCTGGCTGCCATGGCTGTACCGGCAGCAATCAGAGTTGAATGCAGTGCTTTCTTGTTTTTCATGCTTCGTCTCCTTGCGCCTCACGGCGCGTCAGTCGCTTCACAGCGGTTTACCAATGCAACGTTTGGTTGCTGGTATTGGGTGGACAGCAGCGCTGTCATCAAAATGACTTGTTTCTGTCATCTTTGTGAAACATAAATGTAACAAAACAGTCACATAAATGAAATATCTAAAATTGCCTACTAAAAAAGTAAATAAAAACAATTAGATATAAGTTTTAGCCGCGGCTGTTGCAAGCCATCGTCAGCCCGGAAGCGGTTTGACCGGCCAGTGCAGGCGCTTATAGACCCGCTGGAGGAGCGTCAGGAGGGTTTGTGATGTCTCATGGCCACTTGGGCCGGGTGAGTTTGGGCTATCGCTCACGGTGCGCGATTGCTGTGAGAAGCTTGTCGGCCGCCGATATGGCTAGAAATCAATGCGCCAGCCAACCGCCGGTCCGTGCTCGCTCATATTGAATTTGAAGCGGTCGGCGCCGTCACCATCCTCGTAATCGAAATCCAGATAGCGGTAGCCGATATCAATGCTGGACCAATTGTTGAATCGGTAGGAAAAAGATCCGGTCAGAATGGTCACTAGATCCGATCCGACGCCAAAGCCACCAAGCTGCGCAGAGCCTGTGAAAGACCAGTTGCCGGCGCCAATCGGGGTCTCGAACATCACTCCCACAATTGGGTCGACCCAATCCTCGCCCATGGTTTGTCCTCGCGGTTCGTCACGGGGACCCGTTATGGAGATGCCCCCCAATATCTCGTTGAAGAGAGCGCCCGCCATCAGCTGGGTGGTCGGTGAAAGCCGGTAGGTCGCTGACACAATGGCTGTCTTCTGCTCGAGTTCAACTTCTCCCGAAAAACGACCCCCATCACCGCTGCCATCGGCTTTAAGGTCCATATACACCACATCGATCAAGACGCCCCAGCGCTCACCTTCGCCGCGATACATACCGAGGAAGGCGCTGTCGAGATTGTCAAAGACATCCCCTGCGCTCAAATCGACATCGGTGTCGAAGGGGCCGACACCGCTGGTGCCGTCCAGGGTAGGGACAAGTAGATAGATAAGCCCCTGATTCGACCAGCCGGAGTCACCCTGAGCCAGCACTGGTGGGGCGATCACGCACAGTGTCACGGCCAACCCGAGGGAAGCCCCCGCGCGCCGGGCAAAGCCGGTCACCATGGATCACCGGATTCAGCCCATGTCTTACGGCAGCGGCACCTTTGAACTCGCGACGCACTATGGTTCACACATGTATCTGATCGTTCGACTGGACAGCACCTTGAGCGAGGCCGAGGCCAAGGCGATTCAGGATGGCATGGTGATTAACGCAGCAAGCGCCCAGCCATTCTCGGCAGAGCCCGTGAACCGTGAGAGCTTCGATGCCGCTGAGCTGTCGCTGCGTCAAAAGTTACCGGCGCTGGTAGCGACACACGGCGCTAAAGTTGTGTATGGCATGTTTACGGCGCCTACGGATGATTCGCGCGGCCTCTACGACTTTGAAAAATATACGGTAGGCGCGGCTCTTGGGTGGGGTGGTGCACAGCTCCGCGATAATCTGTATGAAAGCTCACCCAACTTTCCTGCAGAGGAGTGCTATTCAGCAACCTTCGAGGACCCCGATAACGGTGCTTTTTGGTCTTTCACCGTTTTTGACGAAAATGGCTTTATGTTTGATGACGTCGCCCATATGAGCTCTGACATTGCCGCTGCCAACGAGGATGGCACTTACACCGTGAGCATGGGTTGCGGCGCTGCTGCTGTGAACAATCTACCTATCAGCAACGAGACTGGGGTCTTCAACTTCACCGTGCGGCACTACATCCCCTCTGACCGGGTAAAGTTTGATGAGTACCGTCTGATGCCGAAGATGCAGAAGATCGACTAATAGATCCACTGATAACCATTAAAGCCGCAGGTGGAGACAGCCCAAGCGTTGATCTAAGCCCAATAAGTGACGGGTTCATTTTGGTCGAGCCCGTCCGCCGGTTGTTGTCTCCGGCTGAGCTTTATCTCTGACTACGGCAGTGCCGCTAGCACATTAGCGAGCAAAGCATCCATATCGGCTCGAGACTCATTGAGTGTGAGTCCGAGCCGAACAACCACCAGCTCCCTCTCGGGCAGGACTGCCACAAATTGCCCCGAGTTACCGCCGGCATGAAAGGTACTCTCAGGCGCGCTAGGAAATGCCCGATGTCCAGTGTTTAACCAAAATCCCAGACCGAAGATCTCGCCATTGTTCGCGGTTCCCGGGGTCACCGCCAGCCGCTGCCAGTCTTGGCTAATGATTGGGCTCCGGCCATGCCAGGCATCCAGCCACAGTTGCCCCATGCGCGCCCAGTCACGGGGAGTAAGGTAGGCGTAACTTGAGCCTACCTGAATGCCACTGGCGTCAGGCTCCAGCACCATTTCTCGCATGCCCAAAGGCCTGCCGAGGTGGGCGTCGATCCAGTCCGGGTATGTCTGCCCCTCGAGAGACTGTTGCCACATGAGAGAGGCCGTATTGATGTCGCCGCTGGAATAGGCAAACTGCTCACCGGGCGGGCGGGCGTGTCCGGTCGCCGGTGCCGACATCCACATGCCCGGCTGGCGATAGAGCATGTCGGTGACATCATCCCCGGGGAAGTAGCGCTCGGCGAAGTCAAAGCCCGAGGTCATAGACAGTAAGTGCCCCAGCGTAAGATCGGGGCTCACCAGGCTGACGAGGGATGCTTCAGCGCCCGCAGTTTTTAGCGCCTCCGCTACAGAATCATCAAGACTCAAGCGGTCCCGATCAATTTGCTGACCAATGAAAGTGGCCATCACACTTTTATTCATGGACCAGCCCTGCATGGGCGTGTGTAGGGTAACGGGGGCCTGGTAACGCTCCGCCACGATCTCGCCGCGGTGCATCACGATCACTGCCAGGGTATTGCGGCCGCCCTCAGGAGGTTCGATGAAGGCGCNGTCGAGCGCCCTGCNNAGNGCGGGGNGATCGGTTTTNANCGGCGTAAGTTGGGCAGTGGATTTNCTGGGGTCGGAGNGGNGTAAGGCNCNCCTGTCAGGCGCAGACGGCGCGTCGGTGGCATCNTCTCTGAGCACCGTACAACCATAGTCGGAGCGGTACTGAACGCTCATCTTCTGACCCAGCATCCGGGCCGTCACCATCTGCTCGTCCACGCTCAGTTGGTAGGTCAGCAAATGGTGCAGGGGGGAGACGGTTGCGAGTCGCGGCAGCACATCTGTTTCGACGATAAAGCCCTCGGGTAATCGCGCAACAAATACGCCGGAGCAGACTTGCTTGGCCGCATAACNNGCGCCAATTGCTCCCGCTTGAGTAGCGATGNGGATTGCCAACGCGANACCGANTANNACGCTCAAGCACGCGAGACCAATGATTGCCCGTTTCATAGGGGAGACCTGATCACAGAGGCGACGAAGGGTGAGGGATGTCATCCTACCTGTCCACACCTTATCGGCAATTGCGGCATATTGCCTGTGCGGGGGCAGTTGAAGTCATCACACTGTCATCTTCTCGGCGATATACTTGCTTAACCTGCAATTTTTTCTTGAGGAAGCCCGATGGATGTCATTGGGTCCTACGGGACAATTTTATTAATACTGGCTTGCGGCTTTGGTCTANTCATGGCCTGGGGTATTGGCGCTAACGATGTTGCCAATGCCATGGGGACCTCNGTCGGTGCGAGAGCATTAACGCTGAAGCAGGCCATTTTGGTCGCTGCAGTCTTTGAGTTTGCGGGCGCTTANCTCGCCGGCGGCGAAGTGACNTCTACAATTCGCAAGGGTATTGTCGACCCCGCTCTNATGACTGACACGCCGGAGCTCCTGGTATACGGCATGCTCTCGGCACTGCTNGCTGCCGGCACATGGCTATACATNGCCAGCTTGAANGGGTGGCCAGTGTCTACCACTCACTCAATAGTGGGCGCGATCGTCGGTTTTGCGGCCGTCGGCATCTCGGTGGATGCCGTCGACTGGGGCCAAGTCGGCACGATTGCAGCGAGCTGGATCGTGTCCCCCTTGCTCGCAGGCAGTATTGCTTTCGCCTTGTTTGTGTCGGTGAGGTCACTGATCCTCGATCAGGATGATCCCTTCGCGCGCGCTCGCCGATATGTCCCTGTCTATATGTGGCTCGTGGGTTTTATGATTTCCATGGTCACTCTGACTAAAGGGCTCAAGCATGTCGGGCTCAGTGCGGACTTTGGTTTTGGCTCCAACTTTGCCAACGCTCTGGTGCTCTCAGCCGGCATCGGCGGCGCAGTCGCGCTAATCGGCGGCGTGCTCTTGAGCCGGATTCGTCCACGAGATGGTGATGAGAATTCGATCGAGAATGTCGAGCGTGTCTTTGGCATCCTAATGATCTTCACCGCATGTGCGATGGCCTTCGCACATGGGTCTAACGACGTCGCTAACGCAGTAGGCCCGCTTGCGGCTGTAGTGAGCACGGTTCAATCTGGCGGCACGATTGGTGTGACCAGTCTAATGCCGTGGTGGGTGCTGGCCGTGGGTGCAGTTGGCATTGTGTTTGGACTGTCCACCTACGGCTGGAGGGTGATTCAGACTATCGGCCGCAAGATTACCGAGCTAACCCCTAGTCGGGGTTTTGCGGCAGAGCTGGCCGCGGCGACAACGGTTGTGCTCGCTTCTGCGACTGGCCTGCCGATTTCTACCACCCATACTCTGGTTGGTGCGGTGTTGGGGGTAGGTCTTGCGCGCGGAGTTGAAGCGCTGCATCTGCCCACGATCTGGGCGATCGTCTCCTCTTGGGTGGTGACCTTACCAGCAGGCGCGGGACTGGCCATCGTGTTTTTTTACATTTTGCAGTCGGTGTTTGGTTAGCAGCACATTACGCGCTAAAGTCAGTGCAAGGAGTTATGCATTATGGCGGTCAAGCCCGCAATCTCGGATGTCATCAGCAACTCGCCACTCGCTTTGCTCGAGCGGCACGCCGGTGTCTGCGTGGATTGCGTGGAGCGGTTGCCGCTGTATTTCGCCGAGGCTCAGGCTAACCGGTGGGGACGTGCCAGCGATGTGCGCGAGGAGATTTGTCGGTTTGAAGGCTTGGCTGATGAGCTCAAGCAAGACGTCCGCAGCAATTTACCCCGGGGCCTTTGGATGTCAGTCTCACGCGCAGACCTCCTCGAGCTGGTGAGAGTGCAGGACAAAATGGCAAACGGGGTTANAGAGGTCTCTGGAATCTCGCTGGGCCGCCAACTNGCATTTCCGGCTGCNATGACGAGTGAACTTGCTGACTTCGTCGGTGTGGTCGTTCAAGTCGGTCGTGCGGTCGTCAAAATCATCTGTGCCACACGCGAGTTGTCTCGCTCGGCTTTCGGAACGCGACAAACCAATAACATTCTGGACTTAGTGTCTGCAGTCGAGGCCGACGAGCGGCGCAGCGACGAGATGCAGACTACCCTGAGAGCGCGACTCAGGGAGCACGAAACTGAGCTTTCTGCCGTGGATGCGATATTTCTCTACCAACTGCTCACATCGATTGGTGACATTGCCGACAACGCTGAAAAAGTGGCTCACCGCGCACAGGTCATTGCCACTAGCTGAATGCCGAATACCTGGTGGGTTGCCCGCGGGAAGTCTTCGGCCACCCAGGCTCTGGTATCACCGAATTTTGGAAAAACTCAGGCTGATTTTTCGGTATCCATGCGAGGCGAAACTGGGCAGGTGAGAGAGATCGCTGTCCGATTCATCCAGCGTGATGTCACCCAGCCGGCCCAGTAATTCTTCGAAGGCGATTCGGGCCTCCAGCCTCGCTAGCTCGGCCCCAGCACAAAAATGCGGCCCAAACCCGAATCCCATATGGGGTTTGGTGGTGGGGCGGTCGATATCAAACTGCTCCGGATTGGGGAAGACCTCCGGGTCCCAGTTGGCGCCCGCCCACATCGGGATCACCATATCCCCGGCCGCGACGTTATTACCCTCGATTGTGTCGTCCCGAGTCGCCCGACGATAAGTGCATTGGATCGGGGGGTCCCACCTCAACGCCTCCTCCACCATCGCAGGGATGTCCGCTGGCAGGTCTCTCAGTCGGGCCATGAGTTCGCTGTCGTTAAGGAGTACCAACACGGCGTTGCCAATCAGGTTGGTCGTGGTTTCGTGCCCGGCGAGCAAGATTTGATCGATGATGGGCAGTAGCTCGGCCGTGGTCAGGGGTGGTTCACCATCGACTTCGGTATTGACCATAATGCTTAATAAGTCATCGGTCGGTCGCCGGCGTCGCTCTTCAATTCGGGGCACAAAATAGTCGTGCAGTTCCACCACGGCGTGGGCCACTTCACGCCGACGCTCATGAGTCAGCAGGTCAATGTTGCCCGATATCATGAGATCGCCCCAGTGCTTGAAGGTCCAGATATCGGCGCGATCCACGCCCAGAATGTCGGCGATCACAGTGACGGGCAGCGGCACCGCAAACCCGGGAATCAGGTCCACTGATCCACGGTCGATAAACGCGTCGATCAGTTCAGTGGTGATTTGCCTGATCTGTGGCTCCAGCGCCCGCACGCTTCTCGGGCT
>PAGS01000057.1 GCA_002705465.1 Halieaceae bacterium | reverse complement strand
GTGCTCATCTCTACCGTCGCCGGCAAGTTGATGATTGCAGGATGCTCGGGTGTCGGAGCCAGCACTTCATTGACTGCATCGCAAACGGACACCGCAAAATCTAGCTCGGTGCCCGTGAAGCTTTCCGGGCTGTACTCAAACACCCACTCAGTATCGGGCCTCGCGTCTGCGGCTTCCTTGACCAGCCGCGCGCCGGTGACGGCAATGTCCAGGATGCCTTGCCGATCCAGCCCGAAGACATACTCTCGTTGGACCGTCGAGGTACTGTTGTAGAAGTGCACCACAGCGCGCTTTACGCCCTCCAGCGCGGCAAAGGTCTTCTCGATCAAATCAGCCCGAGCTTGCGTCAGGACCTGAACCGTCACACCCTCTGGAATGCGGTTCTCCTCTATCAGCTTTCGCAGAAAGG
The DNA here is from genome assembly GCA_002705465.1 of Halieaceae bacterium. Taxonomy (GTDB): domain Bacteria; phylum Pseudomonadota; class Gammaproteobacteria; order Pseudomonadales; family Halieaceae; genus Luminiphilus. Next base: position 7,715 of record PAGS01000057.1, on the reverse strand, counting down.
CAAAGTCATGGCTCGACGCGGATGGAAAGCCCACTTCAATCTGCGTGAATCCGATTGACAGCAGCAACTCCCAGAGCCGCAATTTCTGCTCGGCGTTCATCGGCTCGACCAGCGCCTGATTGCCATCTCGCAAATCAACAGAGCACCACTGGGGTGCAACAGAAATCACCTGATCCGGCCACCGGCGGTCAGATTTAGCAACCGGCTGAAAAGCCTGATACTTGCTATGGTCAAATCGACGGGTATCCATTTTTTACACCACCGCGATAAAAGGGTGAGTAGTGTACCGACACGCCGGTAGCGATAGTCACTAATAACTTCTATTTTCTGTAGTTTTTTTGGCTGTATTCGCTAAAATTATTGGCTTTAATGGAATAAAAAGTCGGTAAATCCTCATATGACAACTAATAACATTACAGAGATGGACAGGCTTGATCGCCGCATCCTCAGGGTGATGCAGGAAGACGCAGCGCTGAGCAATCTTGAACTGGCGGAGCGGGTCGGTCTGTCGCCAACACCCTGCGCTCGGCGAGTCAGACGACTCGTCACGGAGGGTGTCATCACCCATCAAGTCGCGGTGCTTGATCCCAAGAAACTAGGGCTAAATTTAACGGCACACATTAGTGTCACCATGGACCGGCACACGCCGGAGCGGTTCGAGGCTTTTGAATCCGCTATTGCCGACTTACCAGAGGTTGTGGACTGTTGCGTGGTGACGGGCCAAAGTGCCGACTATCTGCTCAAGGCAGTCGTGCGAGATATGACCCATTACGAACAGTTTTTGTTGGGTCAGCTTACAAGGATCCCTGGGGTGACTGGGGTGCACTCCAGCTTCGAGCTTCGCCGGGTGATTACAAAAACCGCCGTTTCTGTGCCGGAGGAGTAGTTAGCGCGCCGCAAACTCCTTCTCAACCAGAAAGCGAGCAATCTCCAGCATATTGGTTTGCCCACCCGCAGACCGCGTCTCGATCAGGTACTTTCCCGCCACCATCATCGAAGGCGTGCCGGAAATCTTCGCTGACCGCGCCCGGGATTCCGCCTGGCGGACTTGAGAATCCACGCCGAAAGAGTCAAAGGCCTTATCGAACTTTTCAGGATCTACGCCATTGTCCTCGAACAGATCGCGTAGCTCCAAGCGCGAAACGAGTCGTTTTCTGTCAACATGCATCGCATCAAAAATCACCGGATGCACCGTTTCTTTGACACCCAGAACCTCTGTCAGGTAGTAGGCCTTGGCATGGATACGCATCGAGTCGTTCCAGACTGCTGGAGACGGTTGCAACACCGTGCCCTCGGGTAGCTGCTTACCCCAGGCGGTCAACATGGGCTCGAAGGTGTAGCAGTGGCCGCAGCCNTACCAAAAGAACTCTGTTACCACCACATCTGTTCCGCGCCCAACAGCAACCGGCGGGTTGAGNGTTTGGTAGTGCTGNCCTTCGACCCAGCGATCCTCCGCCCANGCCAAAGGNTNACTCANCANCGCGACAAGTGCGAAAAGGCAATANNGAGTCAGTNTCATAACGTGNTCCCTCCTTGGAATCTACTCGGNGACNGGGTCAGTGNNTCCCGGCAGCTCAAGGGTNAGGCTGCAGTCCNGCAATATAGCTTGCCACAGCCTCNATCTCCATATCGCTCATCCGNAAGGCCGTGGTCCGCATGATCTTNGCNTCGCCGCCNTTGGTGCGGCCACTGGGGTCTTCNTAGCCCTTNCGGAACATTTTNAGCTGCGCNGAAATATACTCGGCATGCTGACCGCCCAATGCTGGGTAGCCTGCGGGNCCGTTTCCNTTGCCTGTTGGACTATGACACCCAGAGCAGGCAGGNACTTGGCGTTCGGCAATACCCGCCAANTANACCTTGCGACCCAGCGCGACNTTCNCNGGNTCTGCCNTACCNCCNGTGCGCGACTGCGCATTATAGAAGGCGGCAATGTCTGCAAGGTCCTGATCTGACATGTTGTCAACCTGACCGGCCATTAGCGCCACTGGGCGTCGACCGTCGCGGATGTCCTGCATTTGCTTGAGTAGGTATTTGTGGCCAAGACCCGCCAATTTAGGGAAGGTCGGCACGGCACTGTTGCCGTCTATGCCGTGACACGCCACGCACGTCGCCGCTTTGGCCTGNCCCGCCTCACTGTCCCCCGCGGCCAGCGCGTGCGCACTCACGAGAACCATGACCAGCGCACAAGACACATTGATTACAGACTGAAACATAGGAACACCTGTCAATTAAAACTTTCCAGCGAGGCAGTCTTCACTGAGATCCGGCTGATCGACATCCCAAAAGCTCCCCCGCCCGAACCTTATAGTCGGCGCTTACTGAGCCGTCGACATATAGGTGATTAACGCAGCATAGTCTTCATCGCTGCAACTGTTGCACAAGCCGCCAGGGGGCATAGCGTTGAGGCCATTGCGTACCGAGGCGACGAGTGCCTCCATACCTTTTTCCATGCGGGGAGCCCATGCCTCAGCGTTGCCCGTCGCAGGTGCGCCAGCGACGCCAACGGCATGACAAGCGCCGCAAGAAGCCGCGTACTGAGGCGGCGGATCACCCGCNAGTACTGCNGGAGCCGAAGCCAATGCGGCGACGGCNGCGCCACGGATGGCAATGGTGCGAATCAATTCTGCTGTTCTCATGGTTCAAGCCCTCTGATCTTTNTCATTNACTTGCCAGCCCGACGCTGGCGTGCGTCGCGAGCAACGCGGCGCAAAAATTCCTGTGACGTTCTTAAGTCAACGAAACCTCGTTCGAACATCACTCTATTCTCACTGATTGGCCACTGACACCGCATCATCGACGGAGAACGCCGCGAAAAATAACGATGATTTCAGGCATAGCCGCCCGGAGAGCGTGGCATTATAGACGTTCCTTGTCGTGGCACAAATCGCAAAATGACCGACTTTCAGGCCGCTACGGAGACACTTAATTTTCGCAAGGCCGCGTTTTTACAGAGTGCGAGCGCCATCGAAAACGCACCAGCCGATTTCGGCTCCGAGGTCGCCTTTGCGGGGCGGTCCAACTCCGGCAAATCGAGTGCAATCAACACCCTCACCCATCAAGGAAAGCTGGCGCGCACCTCCCGGACACCAGGTCGTACTCAACTGATCAATTTTTTTTCGTTGAGTGATCACCAGCGCTTGGTCGATCTCCCGGGATACGGCTTTGCCAAGGTTCCTCTGGCCGTCAAAAAAAAGTGGAACCAGCAGCTCGAACGCTATCTTCAATACAGGGAGAGTTTGCGGGGTCTGGTGATATTAATGGATATTCGCCATCCACTGACTGAGCCCGACCGGCAAATGTTAGGCTGGGCAGTGATCGCCAGCATGCCGGTACATATTTTGCTCACGAAGGCAGATAAGTTAAAGCGAGGGCGTGCGCAGAGTACGCTGCTGGCGGTGCGCGAGGAGCTCTCGACACAATCTGACCTGATCAGTGTCCAGCTATTCTCCTCTTTAAAACGACAGGGAGTGGATACGCTCGGCCGGCAACTTAATCACTGGCTAACGGACTCTTCGGTTTTCGACGATGCCCCGGACCAGGGCGAGAATGGCTGACCGGGCTCAATGCGCCTGATCCCAGTTATCGCCGGCGCCCGCCTCGACCAAAAGCGGCACCTCCAGCACCCCTACGTCTGACATCAACTGACAGACCGTTGTACGGAGATCATCGACTGCGCCTGCGTCAACTTCGAAGACCAACTCATCATGGACCTGCATAATCAGGCGCGCATTAATCTTTGAATCGTCCAGCCAGTCGTCGACCGCGAGCATCGCCATTTTGATGATATCGGCGGCAGTGCCTTGCATGGGTGCATTAATCGCAGTGCGCTCAGCTGCCTGTTGTCGCTGGCGATTACGCGCATTAATTTCAGGAAGGTAGAGCCTCCGCCCCCGCAAGGTCTCGACGTAGCCGACATTGTGCGCCGANTCTCGAGTGCGGGCCATATAGTCTGCCACCCCCGGATAGCGCGCGAAGTAGAGGTCGATGTACTCCTGCGCTTCGTTTCGACCAATACCCAGCTGCTTGCCCAACCCAAAGGCGGACATACCGTAAATCAAACCAAAGTTAATCGCCTTGGCCTTGCGCCGTTGGTCTCCGGACACCGCGTCTATCCCTACGCCGAACACCTCTGCTGCGGTCGCACTATGCACATCGAGCCCTTCTGCAAAAGCAGTCAGCAGTCCAGTGTCCTGTGAAAGGTGGGCCATGATGCGCAGCTCGATTTGGGAGTAGTCCGCTGCCACAATCTTATTGCCAGGTGCGGCGATAAAAGCTTGGCGAATGCGCCGTCCCTCCTCCGTCCTGATCGGGATATTTTGCAAGTTGGGGTCTGATGAGGACAGACGTCCGGTTGCTGTGACCGCCTGATGGTATGAGGTGTGTACACGGCCCGTCCGCTGGTCAATCATCTCGGGTAGTTTGTCGGTGTAGGTTGATTTCAGCTTACTGAGACCGCGGTACTCCATGAGCACCGCAGGCAACGGGTAATCCAAGGCGAGCTCAGCGAGGACATCTTCAGCCGTGGATGGCGCGCCCTTGGGTGTCTTCCTCAGGACAGGAAGCTCAAGCTGGTTAAAGAGAATTTCACCCAGCTGCTTTGGAGACCCCAAGTTAAAAGGCCCGCCCGCCAAATCGTGGGCCTGCGATTCCAACGCAAGAATCCGTTCCCCTAACTCCTTGCTGTGGACGGCCAGCGTATCCCGGCAGACGAGCGCTCCATTGCGCTCAATCCGGGATAATACGGAAACCAGAGGGATCTCCAGCTCACGATATAGCGCTGACAGCTGAGGCTCCGCATCGAGCCTTTCAGACAAAAGCCTGTGTAAGCGCAGTGTGACCTCCGCATCCTCGGCTGCATAAGGTGCTGCCTGCTCGATGGGCACCTGATTGAAAGTCAGCTGCTTTGCGCCTTTGCCCGCAATATCCTCGAAATGAATGGTACGTTGACCCAAATACTTCAATGCCAGCGTGTCTAGGTCATGACGACTTCCCGCTGCATCGAGAATATAGGATTCGAGCATGGTGTCTTCGTGAATACCGCGAAGCCTAATATCGTGATTGGCCAATACATTGGCGTCATACTTCAGATGCTGGCCGACTTTGGCAACCCGCTCGTCCTCAAGCAGTGGTTTCAACGCCTCGAGCACCTCGTCGCGACTCAACTGGTCGGGAGCACCGGGGTAATCATGAGCCAAAGGCACATAAGCTGCCGCACCAGGCTCCACTGCGAAGGAGACGCCCACGACCTCCGCGACCATGTAATTCAGGCTGGTAGTCTCAGTATCAAAAGCAAACAACGTTGCCTGCTTCAACTTGCCCAGCCAGTCATCAAAAGTCGATTGATCGAGCACAGTCGTCACCTCGACCTGCTCGCTGGCCTGTCCAGGCTCGGCACCCGATAACTCCCCCTCGGCCTGCTGGCCTGCTGCAGGTAATTGCGCGCCATCGTTGCCCTGCAACAATGCGTCCAGCCAGGTCTTGAACTCCAACTCACGAAACAGTGCAATCATGGCTTCCTGATCGGAGGGGCTTGAGTCAAGATCGCCCTCGGCAAGGCCGAGATCGCAATCCGTTTTTATCGTCGCCAACTCATAGCTGAGGTCGGCGTCCGCTTTTGCACCTTCCAGCTTACTGGCGAGACTTTTGGCGCCGCGAATCGGCAGTTCGGCTACCGCATCCAGCTGCGCGTAAATCGACTCGAGTCCGCCGAGATGCTGCAATAAAGCGGTAGCAGTCTTTTCGCCCACCCCCGCAACGCCCGGAATGTTATCGACCTTGTCGCCCATTAGCGCCAGTAGATCGATAATCAGCTCAGGAGGAACGCCAAACTTGGAAATCACACCATTGCGATCCATCGCCGTGTTGTTCATCGTGTTGATCAGCGTCACGTGATCATTCACCAGCTGCGCCATGTCTTTGTCACCGGTCGAGATGACGACTTCGCGTCCGCTGGCAGCGGCCTCGACTGACAGAGTTCCAATGACATCGTCGGCCTCAACACCATTGATACAGATTAACGGCAGGCCCATCGCCCGAATCGCGCTGTGAATCGGCTCGATTTGTTCTCGGAGTTCATCGGGCATGGGAGGGCGATTGGCCTTGTACTCCGCATAGATCTCATTGCGAAAAGTGGGGCCTTTGGCATCAAAGACGACCACCACCTGGTCAGCAGCATAGTCCGATACCAGTTTCCGAATCATGCCAATCACTCCTTTGGCCGCACCGGTATTGAGGCCTTTGGAATTGGTGAGCGCGGGTAGTGCGTGGTAAGCCCGAAATAAGTATGAGGATCCGTCGACCAGAATCAGCCGATTAGCCATGGGGTCAGTGCTCCCACAAGTATTGGGCAGAGCGTAAGGTTACCCGCATTTTGGGTATGTCGAGGGGTGCACGAAAAAAACCATGGTAATCGCCGCGCGGATTCATCAGCATCACATTGGCGCTGTGCTCCATCTGATAGCCGCCATTTGGCTCGCTTACCTTGCGAAACGGCGCATTGAGGCGCTGCGCCACACTGAGAATTTCGGCAAACTCTCCCGTCACGCCCAAAAAATCCGGATGGAAGTACGGCACATAATCCGTCAGACGAGCAGGCGTGTCGCGCGCCGGGTCGACCGTTAGCATCACGACTTGCAGATCATTGGCTTCGGTATCAACGAGCTGTGCTTTGAGCTCCGCCAGCTCCGCGAGCGTAGTGGGACAAATATCAGGGCAGTGGGTGAAGCCAAAAAAAATCAGTGTCCAGCGATTTGTTAGCGCATCGCGGGTGAATGGCGCGCCATGGTGGTCCATCAATGAAAACGCACCGGGGTCTCGCGGGGTATCAAAGAGAAATAAGCCGTTTGCGCGGGTTTCCGCGAGGCTCATGAGGCGCGGCTCGCCAACGCGATGAATAAAGCTCACTACTACAGCGAGCATAAACAGCAGAACGCCGAAAATCGTCCAGCGTATGCCACGTTGAGTGGATTCCACCAAGCTGCTTCAACCTCCCGAATGCTTCAATAAAAACCGCAGATCGCTGATCACGTCTTTGTAGTAGAGGTCATCTGATACCCGCATCATGATCCAGCCGGCGGGGTCCACAACGTACCACTGTCGCGGCTGATCGGCGGCCTCGGGTAGCAGCGCAGCTAAGTCAGCGGGGGAAAGGGTCAGCGATGTGACCCCGACATGTTGCTGCGCCAGCCAATCCAATAACCCGCTCTGTGTTTGACTCTCAGTATCTGATCCAACGACTGCCACCGAGGCAGTCCTCACATCACCCAGCACTACCCGACCCACCCGGTTGAATTCTTTCCCCAGCGCAACGTGGATCTGTCGAGTCTGGTAAAGCTGGTTTTGGCAGACGTCATCGCAGACGCCGCCACGCAGAACGACCAGCAAGCGCCACTTGGTTGGCAGATCCTGCCACATCGTGTCAGCACCACCCTCGTGTTGGAACACCACCTCGGTCACATTACGAGGCGGATTGACCAACTGGCCGTGATTCGCGGTGCCGACGCTACCAACAATATCAACATGGCCCTCTTCAACCGCCCACCAGAGCGCGGTAGCGGCGAGCACCATAGAGAGGGGAATCCCCGCGATGAGGAGCAATATCCACCGGGCTCGGCGCTGCTCTGCAGAGATTACAGCGCCAGTCACGGTGTGCCTCGTCCGGCCAAGATCGCGCCAATATTAGTCAGTCGCCAGATACCGATAAACACAAGTACAGC
>PAGS01000056.1 GCA_002705465.1 Halieaceae bacterium | reverse complement strand
TGCGGCCTTCGGGGGGCAGGGTGTGGTGATGGAAACCTTCCAGATGTCCCAAACCCGGGCTTACCGCACCGGGGGCACCTTGCACATTGTGCTGAACAACCAGATCGGCTTTACGACCAGCGCGCGCGCCGATGCGCGCTCTACGGAATACTGCACCGACATCGCAAAGATGGTGCAGGCACCCATTTTTCATGTCAACGGAGACGATCCCGAGGGGGTCGTATTCGTCACGCAGTTGGCGGTGGACTACCGAAATCAATTCAACAAAGATGTCGTCATTGACCTCGTCTGCTACCGGCGCCGTGGGCATAACGAGGCCGATGAGCCCTCTGTTACCCAGCCGGCGATGTACGAGAAAATCAAATCTCATCCGTCTACACGCTCGCTCTACGCAGAACGTCTGATCAACGCCGGATTATTAACCGAGCAGGAAGACGCAGAGTGGGTAGAGCAATATCGCGTGGCGCTGGAGCGGGATGAGCCCCTGGTGAGTTCCCTGGTATCCGAGCCCAACAAGGCGATGTTTGTCGATTGGTCTCCCTATTTGGGTCACCGTTGGGACGTTGCCGCCGAGACATCAGTACCTATCACTCAGTTGAAAGCGTTGTCTGAGCAACTCAATACGGTTCCTGACGGCTTCGCCGTGCATCGTGTCGTAAAAAAGCTCCTCACGGATCGTCTGAAAATGGGCGCTGGTGCTCAAGAGGTCAATTGGGGCTTCGCGGAGACGATGGCTTACGCCTCTCTACTAGATGAGGGTTATCCGGTTCGCCTCACGGGACAGGATGTAGGGCGTGGCACCTTCAGTCATCGTCATGCGGTGCTGCATGGGCAGCGCGATGGAGACACTCATATCCCGCTTATGCATGTTGGTGAGGGGCAAGCACCGTTCCGCATCTATGACTCCTTGCTGTCTGAAGAAGCCGTGTTGGCCTTTGAATACGGTTACGCCACAACCTCGCCAACAGGCCTCGTCGTTTGGGAGGCACAGTTTGGCGACTTTGCCAATGGGGCTCAGGTCGTCATTGATCAGTTCATCTACAGTGGTGAGAATAAGTGGAGTCGCTTGTGTGGTTTGACGATGCTGTTACCACATGGTTACGAAGGGCAGGGTCCGGAGCATTCGTCTGCGCGATTAGAGCGGTTCCTGCAACTGTGTGCTGAGGACAACATTCAGGTCTGCATCCCCAGTACACCGGCTCAAGTGTTTCACATGCTTCGGCGGCAGGCGATCAGACCACTGCGCAAGCCCCTGATCGTGATGACGCCAAAAAGCTTGCTTCGGCACAAAGAAGCCGTCTCCCAACTTGAGGAGCTTGCCGAGGGTGCCTTTCAGACCGTTATTGACGAGACCGATGCGCTGGACCCCGCCGGGGTGAAGCGCGTTGTGCTGTGCTCGGGGAAGGCCTTCTACGATTTGCGGGCTGTGCGGCGTGAGCGGGAAATAGACGACATCGCCATCATCAGAATCGAACAAATGTACCCCTTTCCCCGACTGGATCTTCAAGCCGTGCTGGGTCGATACCCCAACATCGAGGATGCTGTCTGGATGCAGGAAGAACCGAAGAATCAGGGATCCTGGTATGCGATGCAAAGCCGTCTCTCTACCGTCGTCCGACGAGAGAAAGTGGACGTCTATCTGCGTTACGTCGGCAGGGAGCCCTCTGCGTCTGCGGCCGCCGGCTACTCGGCGCTGCATTTACGCGAGCAGGAACAGTTTATTAATGAAGCGCTGGGGCCCATGCCCTGGGGATTTTAATATGGGGACGCTGTCATGACAGTCGAAATCAAGGCGCCGACTTTTCCGGAGTCCGTTGCCGATGGTGTGGTCGCTACCTGGCACAAGCAGCCGGGTGAGGTGGTGGCGCGGGATGAATTGCTGGTAGAAATCGAGACCGACAAGGTCGTTATGGAGGTGGTCGCGCCCGAGCCGGGAGTGATTGAAGCCATTATCGTTGCCGCGGGTGAGACGATTGCTAGCGAGGCAGTGCTGGCAACCCTCGTACCCGGCGATGCGCCCTCGAAACCTGATGATAAGCCCGCGTTATCCGAGCCCGATCAGGGACCTGTGTCGGCGGATGCGTCTTCTGAGAATGTACCTTCCGAAACTGTGCCAATGGGTCCCGCAGTGCGGGCGTTGCTCGATGAGCACGGGCTGTCCCCGGAAAGTATCGAAGCGACTGGAAAGGGAGGCAGATTGCTCAAAGAGGATGTGTTGTCGCACATCAAGCAGGCAGCAGCTACTGAGACGGCGGCAGCGCCTGCCGCTCAACCATCGGAGATCGATATCGACGGGCCGACCAGTGAACGAGTGGAAAAACGCGTACCCATGACACGAATGCGTGCGCGGATCGCCGAGCGACTCTTGGGGGCCACTCGGCAAACGGCCATGCTGACNACNTTNAATGAGGTCAATATGGCGCCGCTCATGAAACTCCGCCTGCAGTATCGCGATGAGTTTGAATCAGTCCACAACGGTACCCGTCTCGGTTTCATGGGGTTTTTTGTGAAAGCCGCATGCGAGGCCTTAAAGCGCTTTCCTGAAGTGAATGCATCGATCGACGGGAATGACGTGGTNTATCACGGGTATCAGGATATCGGTGTCGCGGTATCCGTGGAGGAGGGTCTCGTGGTACCCGTCTTGCGTGACGCTGACTTCATGAGTATCGCGGACGTCGAGGCGGCGATCGCAAATTTTGGTGCGAAGGCGCGCGACAAAAAGCTGACCATTGAGGATATGACCGGCGGTACCTTTACCGTGTCCAACGGCGGGGTATTTGGCTCCCTGTTATCCACCCCTATTCTTAATCCGCCCCAGACCGGGATTTTGGGTATGCACACGATTCAGGAGCGTCCAATTGCGATGGATGGGGAGGTGGTGATCCAGCCCATGATGTACCTCGCTTTATCCTACGACCATCGTTTGGTCGANGGCAGGACGGCGGTGCAGTTTTTGGTCAACATTAAGGGTCTGATTGAAGANCCTGCCAGGATTCTTTTGCAGCTCTGATAGAGGAGGGCNGCNGTGTCTAATGAATTTAATGTGATTGTNATCGGGTCCGGCCCGGCAGGNTANGTNTGNGCTATCCGNNGNGCTCANCTTGGNCTCAGTACCGCAGTCATTGAGCAAAATGTCGGGGAGAAATCCCAGCCTCTCCTGGGCGGCACCTGTCTGAATGTTGGGTGTATTCCGTCCAAGGCGCTATTGGACAGTTCTCATCGTTATGCCGAAGCCGCCGGACACCTTGGTGAGCATGGTATTGAAGTGGCAGGTGTCGCGTTAGATATACCCGGCATGATGGCGCGCAAAGACAAGATCGTTTCTCAGCTCACTGGGGGTGTCTCAGGTTTACTGAAGGCCAACGGTGTGACGGTCATTACCGGGGCGGCAGTTTTGAATGCGGGCCGTCGNGTGGAGGTTACTTCAGCCGATGGACAGGCAAATACNTANACCGCTGAGCATGTTGTATTGGCCGCNGGNTCTGAGCCNGCGGCAATCCCTCCNGCGCCCGTAGACAACGANCGGGTCGTCGACTCAACCGGAGCGCTGTGCTTTGAGGCTGTGCCCACGCGTCTGGGTGTCATCGGGGCGGGGGTTATTGGACTTGAGCTCGGCAGTGTTTGGGCTCGATTGGGTGCCGAGGTCGTCATGTTGGAAGCGATGGATCAGTTNCTGCCTAATATGGATGANCAGATTGCCAGCGAGTCCGCCAAGATCTTTGCCAAGCAAGGACTGGATATCCGTTTAGGTGCTCGGGTCACCGACGTGGCAGTCGAGGCGAGTCACGTGACAGTCACTTATGCGCAGGGAGATAGTGCTCACACAGAGGAATTCGACCGCCTCATCGTTGCAGTGGGCAGAACACCTCGCACAGGAAAGCTTTTTTCAGCTGATTCCGGCGTTACGGTCGATGAGCGGGGCTTTATCTTCGTCAACGAGTTCTGCGCGACGGAAGCGCCGGGCGTCTGGGCAATCGGGGATATCGTCCGCGGTCCGATGCTGGCCCACAAAGGCTCGGAAGAGGGCGTCATGGTGGCGGAGCGGATACATGGGAAGTCTGCGCAGCTCAACTACGACGTGATTCCCTCGATTATTTATACGCACCCAGAGGTCGCCGCGGTAGGCAAAACAGAGCAGGAGCTGAAGTCAGAGGGGGTTGACTATAAGTGTGGCACATTCCCCTTTGCCGCGATTGGCCGAGCGCTGGCAAGCGGTGAAACAGAGGGCATGGTCAAGATTCTCTCTGATGTCAATTCTGATCAGATTCTGGGTGCTCATGTTGTTGGACCGGCTGCGGCTGACTTGGTGCAGCAGATCGTCATCGCTATTGAAATGGCGGCCAGCACAGAAGATCTTCAGTTGATGGTGTTTGGTCACCCGACGATGTCAGAAGCGGTGCACGAGGCGGCGCTGGCGGTGGATGGCCGTGCGATTCATATGGTGAATCGTCCCAAACGATAGTGATGACCTTTGCAATGCTGAGAACGCAAAGGGTTAGATTGAATGCACTTTGAGGGGTTTTTATGAATCTGCACGAGTATCAGGGCAAGGCGCTGTTCGCTGAGTATGGCTTGCCGGTATCAACGGGTCATGCCGTGGAGACCGCCGCGGCAGCGATTGCCGCAGCAAATGAGATAGGTGGTGAGCGCTGGGTGGTGAAGGCTCAGGTACACGCCGGAGGCCGGGGTAAGGCCGGCGGCGTCAAGCTGGTCGAGAGCCCGGAAGCCGCAGGCGAGTTTGCCCAAGAGTGGCTGGGTAAGCGCTTGGTNACNTACCAAACNGACGCTCAGGGTCAGCCGGTNTCGCGTATTTTGGTTGAAGCCTGTACTGATATTACCGACGAACTTTACCTTGGTGCCGTTGTAGATCGGGCAAGCAGGCGGATCGTTTTTATGGCCTCCACAGAGGGAGGCGTGGAGATCGAGAAGGTCGCNCANGAAACCCCGGAAAAGATCCTGAAGGCAGAGATCGANCCGATGGTNGGTCCCCAACCGTTTCAGGGGCGCGACTTGGCGTTCCGGCTCGGTCTTGCGGGTGCTCAGGTTAAACAATTCATAGGCATATTCATGGGGCTAGCAAAATTATTTGCCGAGAGAGATTTATCGCTAATCGAGGTCAACCCGCTGGTGATTACCGATGACGGCAATCTGCATTGCCTCGATGCCAAGGTGGTAGTGGACTCGAATGCGTTGTATCGGCAGCCTGAGCTCGAGGCCATGCATGANCCNTNNCAGGAGGATGAGCGCGAAGCCCACGCAGCGCAATGGGAGCTCAATTACGTTGCGCTCGANGGCAATATTGGCTGCATGGTCAATGGCGCGGGATTGGCAATGGGCACAATGGATANCGTCAANCTGCATGGCGGTGCCCCTGCCAACTTCCTCGATGTCGGTGGTGGAGCGACCAAGGAGCGCGTCACAGAGGCGTTCAAAATTATTTTGTCGGAAGACAACGTCAAGGCCGTCTTGATCAATATTTTCGGCGGCATCGTCAGATGCGATCTGATTGCGGAGGGCGTAATCGGCGCGGTTGAGGAGGTGGGTGTCACCGTCCCTGTTGTGGTCCGGCTGGAAGGCAACAACGCGGCCCGTGGCCGTGAAGTCTTGGCAGGAAGCGGTCTTAACATTGAGGCGGCAGAAAGCCTGGCCGACGCAGCGCAAAAAGTCGTCGTAGCGGCGGGAGGTGAGGCATGAGTATTCTGATCGACGCCAACACCCGGGTGATTTGCCAGGGGTTNACCGGTTCGCAGGGCACGTTCCATTCCGAACAGGCAATTGCCTACGGCACNNAGATGGTTGGCGGTGTGACCCCCGGGAAAGGTGGTCAANTTCATTTGGAGTTGCCGGTNTTCAATACGGTNTCTGAGGCAGTCGCTGAGACGGATGCCAACGCATCGGTGATTTATGTTCCAGCCCCTTTTTGTAAAGACTCGATACTGGAAGCTGCGAATGCGGGGATTCAGTTGATTGTCTGTATCACCGAGGGTGTGCCCACCCTCGACATGTTGGATGCCAAGGTGAAGTGTGACGAACTGGGCGTCAGGCTGATTGGTCCAAATTGTCCCGGGGTCATCACGCCCGGCGAGTGCAAGATCGGTATCATGCCTGCCGATATCCATCAGCCGGGTCGTGTTGGGATCGTGTCGCGCTCCGGAACCTTGACCTACGAGGCCGTTAAGCAAACAACCGATGTGGGCTATGGTCAGTCTACCTGCGTTGGAATCGGTGGAGATCCGATTCCGGGATCCAACTTCATCGACATCTTGGGTTTGTTTCAGCAAGACCCGGCGACAGAAGCCATTGTGATGATCGGTGAAATTGGTGGCACTGCCGAGGAAGAGGCCGCGGAATTTATCCGCCAGAATGTGACAAAGCCGGTCGTTTCCTATATCGCGGGCGTCACTGCCCCCAAAGGCAAGCGCATGGGCCACGCCGGCGCGATTATCTCCGGTGGAAAAGGCACTGCCGACGAGAAATTTGCCGCGTTGGAGGCTGCAGGGGTTAGGACCGTGCGTTCACTGGCAGATATCGGTTCTGCCCTTCAGGAGATCACTGGTTGGTAGGCTGCAGTCCGCTTTCACGGATAGCGAATCGTTCTGAAGCCCGCGTGAGCGGGCTTTTTTTTCGCCAGCGAGACTGAGTGGAGCCTTGAAAAGGCTGGGGTGACCCCCCACATTGTTGGCAGGCTTCAATCGCTTCAATTAGACACTTGAGACAAGGAAACCGGTCATGATAGCTGATGCGACCCAGACTATGGGCTTTCAGACAGAGGCGAAGCGTTTGCTTCACCTCATGATTCATTCGCTCTATTCCAATCGGGAGATCTTCTTGAGGGAGCTGATTTCGAATGCGTCGGACGCAATCGATAAACATCGATTCGCGGTAATTAACGATGGGAGCCTTGCCAGCGGCGCCGATTACAGGATTCGTGTGAGCGCAGACGCCGAGGCCAAAACCATCACGATCGATGACAACGGTATTGGTATGTCCCGCGATGAGGTGGTGGACAATTTGGGCACGATCGCCAAATCTGGCACGGCCGCTTTCATGGAGCAACTGAGCGGTGATCAGAAGCAGGACAGTCAGTTGATCGGGCAATTCGGCGTGGGTTTCTATTCCTCGTTTATCGTTGCAGATCGCGTTGTGGTGGTCACGCGTAAAGCAGGTGAGAGCAGAGCGACTCGGTGGGAGTCTGCGGGCGAGGATGAGTTTACAGTCAGTGAAGCAGAGCGGGAGAGTCCCGGTACGACCATTACCATCCACCTGAAAGCGGATGCAGATGAGTTTGCTGACAGCTGGCGAGTGAGATCCGTCATCAAGAAGTACTCGGATCACATTTCTGTGCCGGTCATGATGCCTAAGCCATCCCAGCCGGGTGATGAAGAGGAGGATCAGGCCGATCAGGAGCGCCGCCGAGCGTAAGAAGTTGGGCGTGCCGCGCTGCTGCGTCGACGCGGCATCGAGCAGCGGCGCCGCCAGGTTCTGCTGCATCGTGGCTCT
>PAGS01000082.1 GCA_002705465.1 Halieaceae bacterium | reverse complement strand
ACGTCACAGATGCGCCGGGGTGAACCCGCTGGTGTGGGCCACCGCTCGACGACTGGATCAGCTGCCGCGTTCATCCTCCGAAGTGATCCGCCGCCAGCGGGTTCGGGCCATTTGACCGCGAGAAACTCCCGACCCTCGGCTCTCTCGAGCAGCAATGTGCCCTCGAAGCTGAAGTCTGAAGGCGATGCGAGCACCCGACCCAACGCTTGCTCTGCCGGAGACGCCAACTCACACAGCGGGGTCTCTGCCGACGCCAAGATGGGTCTCACGATGAGTGCGCCGCAGACGACGCCCAGCGCTAGTATCTTAGGTAGCGAACGTGACACTCACTTTGAGTCCTGCACCTCGAGCGGGGGTTCCGTCTGCGCACGCATTGAGTGAACAAAGGGAGCCGGGTGGTTCAGCGCCGCCGCCCTCGCGTGCTGTGCCCCGAGCCGCAGGTAACGATCTCTCGCCAATCGCTCGTATGCCGCAGCGGCCTGCCGAGCCCCGGTGCCCTGCGCCTGCGGCGGCTGAGTGGATACGGGCACCGGTCTCGCGTCAAAGCTTGCGCGGATAGGCTGCGCACCTATCACAGGCACAACCGCGCCACCGATGTCACTAACAAGCGGCGCTGGCGCCAAGTCCGCAGTGGGGAGCAAGGCCTGCCCGCCCATCACCACGGCCAGTGTGACCGAGGCAGCAATCGCCATGCTCCGTAGCGGATTGCGTTGAAACTGAGGCTGGCTCGCCAGTGTCGAACGAACCCTGGCAGATACATCAAGCCCGGTTTGGCTACTGCGCTGACTCTGCAAGATCTCACTGACTTGCTGCTGTCGACTCCACCAGGCCCGCAGCGCGTCATCGTTTTCCACCGAGTCGAGTGACCGTCGCAACTCAAGCTCTTGGGACTCACCATCCATCAGCGCCGAGAGCGCTTCCTTGTCTTTATCCCTCGTTGTCATCGAAACCCCGATCCTCCACTTATCTGCTCGCGCACGCGTTCGTCGATCGCCTCACGCGCTCTGAAAATTCTTGATCTCACCGTGCCAACTGGGCACCCCAGCACCTCGGCAATATCGTCGTAGCTTAGTCCTTCAAGCTCCCTGAGAGTCAGCGCAGCTCTCAATTCTTCCGGCAGTGCCTGCATCGCCGCATCGACGACGCTAACCAACTCGTCCCCCATCGCAATGGCCTCAGGGGAACCGCTATCCGAACTTAATCCGAACTCGTCAAAAGCCTCGGCGTCTTCAATTGATGCATCTGACCTCGGACGCCGCCCTTTTGCGACCAGATGATTTTTGGCAGCGTTAGCTGCGATCCGATAGAGCCAAGTATAAAAGGCACTATCCCCTCGAAACCGCTCTAGCGCACGGTAAGCCTTTATAAAAGCCTCCTGCGTTACATCCTCCACCTCGCCCGGGTCCGAGATGTATCGGCTGACCAACGCCGAGATCCGACCCTGATACTTCAATACCAACAGGTCGAAGGCACGGAGGTCGCCGCGCCGCGCCCTCTGGACCAGTTTCTGATCTGTCTCAGAGGCTGTCACCACCGCGCCCTTTTTTAACGACCATATGGGATAGCCAGCTTACCCAGACCCCCACTGCGTGATGAGAACACACCGGAGGCAAAAAGTTCCCAATACACTAAAATATTTGATCTTTTACTATACCGCACCGGCGGTGGCTGCTCGGCCTCTTAAACATGCCTACTATGACCAAATACGACGTGTTGATCGTTGGTAGCGGCGCTGCCGGGATGAGCCTTGCCTTGCAACTTCCAAGAGCGCTCAGGGTCGCTGTGCTTTCCAAAAGCCAATTGGGTGCTGGGTCCACGTTCTGGGCGCAGGGCGGCATGGCAGCGGTGCTTCATGACAGGGATTCAGTTCAAGCACACGTTGACGACACACTGAAGGCCGGAGCGGGCCTGTGCCATCGACCCGCGGTGGAGTTTACGGTAGAGCGCAGCCGACAAATTGTTGACTGGTTGGTCTCACAAGGCATGCATTTTGACCTCAGAGAGGATCAGCAGGACGACGAATTCCGCGAATTCCATCTCACCATGGAGGGGGGACACAGTCATCGCCGGGTCATTCACGCTGCCGATCAAACTGGCAGGGCTCTGTCAGAGGTTTTAGCGTCAAGGGTTGCCGAATCGGGCAACATTGAACTCTTGACCGACCGTTGTCTTGTCGATGTGGTGCGATCGGGGCCTGGGATCTGCGGCGCGTATTTACTGAACGACGATGGCACCGCGGTTGAGACCGTGAAAGCCAGCGCTGTGGTTTTGGCTACGGGCGGCGCAAGCAAGGCCTATCGTTATACAACCAATCCGGATGGGGCCAGCGGGGATGGCATCGCGGTCGCCTGGCGGGCTGGATGTCGGATCGCCAATATGGAATTTAATCAATTTCACCCCACCTGCCTTTTCCACCCTGAGAGTAGATCTTTCCTCGTAACGGAGGCGCTTCGCGGTGAGGGCGCAACACTGCATTTGCAAGACGGCGATCGCTTCATGGAGCGGTTCGACGAGCGCCTCGAGCTCGCTCCTCGGGATATCGTGGCTCGGGCTATTGATCACGAAATGAAGCGACTGGGCGCAGAATCGGTTTATCTGGATATTAGCCACAGACCTAAGGAATTCGTTAAACGTCACTTCCCTCAGGCTTATCAGCGATGCCTGACGCTGGGGATCGATATTACGACGTCACCCATACCCGTGGTACCCGCGGCCCATTACACCTGCGGAGGCGTCGTCGTCGACCAGTACGGCGCTACAGACGTACCCGGCCTCTACGTTGTCGGAGAGTCAGCCTGCACGGGCTTGCATGGCGCAAATCGGATGGCCAGCAACTCCTTACTGGAATGTTTTGTCTATGCACAATCTGCAGCCAGGCACATTGCCTCTGGCATTCAGGAATCAAGTGCCGAACCCGCACCATGGGACGATAGCCGGGTTCGCGACTCGGACGAGGCGGTCATTATTCAGCACAACTGGCAGGAGTTGCGCCGGCTAATGTGGGATTACGTCGGTATCGAGCGCACTACCCGGAGATTGGAGCATGCCGCTGACCGCATTACGTTGCTAGAGAGGGAAGTCGCCGAGTACTATGGGCGCTTTCAAATTACGAAGCCGTTATTGGAAATGCGAAACCTCGCTCGGGTAGCACACCTGATGGTTCAGTGCGCCGCGGGCCGCAGAGAGAGCCGCGGACTGCACTTCAACTCGGACTTCCCCCATCAGAGCGCTCAAACGCAGGATTCCATTCTCGTTCCACCGAATTTTGATGCCAATACTTCGCTTCGCGGTGCCACGGACGAGTTACCCTCCTACAACTCCTGAACGGTTCAACCCAGCATGCCGTGGAAACGGCGGATCTCTAAAACCACCCTGACGAAACGCGGTTCAGGCACTTCGGCACGCCCCATAATCCATTCTATCAAATCCTGATCATCTTGAAATAACAGCTCCCGGTAATCCGATCTCAGACCGTCATCTAAAGTATTGAAGACTTCATTAACAAATGGCGCGAGCAATAGATCCAGCTCCAGTAGGCCGCGACGGCTAGCCCATTTTGCTCTGTTCCACTCTTCTCTTTGATTCATAGGCACAGTCATGCAGCGGGCCATAAAGGGGGTAGTATAGATCCTTCATTCATACTTAACTTGAAACGCGNANTACTTCACGTCGATGTCAGCAGACGCAGACTTCAATCAGCCCGACGTAATTATGCGTCTGACCGGTCAAGGCGGTGCCGAGTTGCTGCACGGCCAGACGACTGCAAATTTCAAACAACTCGTCCCGGGCGAGCATCGCTACGCGGCTTTCTGCAATCCGAAGGGGCGCGTTCTGGCGGATATCAGGGCGGTTATGATCAGCGACGAGCTGATTCTGTTGCGCGGTCGGCTTCCCGTAATGCATCAGCTAGCCGAGCATTTAAAGCCGTTTCTTATGTTTGCCCGCGCGCAGCTCGCACAGACGGACTGGCAGATTGTCGCCTGCCAGTCGACTGAAACCGCTGAGTTGGCAACGATCGAATACGACCAAGACCAGTTGGCCTCCGTGCTACTGCCAGCCTCGGACGGTTATCAAGAGCAGTGGGCGGCTCGCCAAGTTCAGCTCGAAGGGAATGGCGCGAGGGACCTTGCTTGGTACGAACTGAGCGCGGCACGCGCACGGGTCGAGAAGCATACTATTGGCCAATACCTGCCGCAGGACCTGAATTTTGATTTGAATGAGACAGTTAATTTTGCCAAGGGCTGTTACACGGGACAGGAAATCGTTGCCCGCCTTCATTACCGCGGCACCCCCAAGCGAAGACTACATCGCGCGCTGAGTAACGTAACGGCGTCACCCGGTGAAATCCTGATAAATAACAGTGACCAGGCCGTCGGTAGCGTCGTGAACCCACTTCCCCAGGGTGAAAGCACCCATCTGCTCATCGAACTGGTACCCGAGGCGGCGTCCGGGCCCGTCGTCTTGAGAAGCTCAGGCGCTGCTGTCACATCAGTAGTGCGCTGTCACGGAGAACAAGACCAGTCTACTGGGCCGCGATGATGCTCCATGAGGAAGCGATTGGCCGCACTGAAATGCCGGCACCCCAAGAATCCCCGGTGAGCAGATAATGGCGAGGGATGCGGGGCAGCCAACACGCAATGGCGGCGGGTATCAATTGTCGTACCCTTCCGCTGCGCCTGTGCACCCCACAACAGAAATACCACCGGCAACGGTCGTCGATTGATGACCTGAATGACCGCATCGGTAAAAAGCTCCCAACCCTTGCCCCGATGAGACCCGGCGAGTCCCCGCTCGACCGTCAGCACGCTGTTGAGCATCAGCACCCCCTGTGCTGCCCAGCCAGAGAGATCTCCATGATTGGGGGGCTCACACCCTAGATCCGACGCCAACTCGCGGAAAATATTTTGTAGGGACGGCGGAATACGCTGACCACCGCGGACAGAAAAACTCAGGCCGTGAGCCTGACCGGGTCCGTGATATGGATCCTGTCCCAAGATCACGACTTTGACCTCATCGGGGGGGGTCGCATCCAGCGCAGCAAACCATTCGCCACTTGGCGGGTAAATCTCTTTCTCTGCTCTTTTTTCACTGAGGAGGAAGTGCCGAAGTCGGTCCATGTGCTCCGACTCAAATTCCTCCTTGAGAAGAGACAGCCACTCCGCCCGGAGCTGCACAGCGCGTTTCATCATCTTGGCCCTCGCCTCAAGCAACGCTGCTAGTCTTTAACGCCCTCGAAGTGGACGACGCTGCAGCCTCAAAAGTCCCTGTCCGGATGCGAGTAGCACTCCCACCCACACCAACCCAAACGACGCAGCGGTCACTGCATCAATTGTCTCCCCGAGTAACGTCTGGGCCACCACTAGTTGTAATGACGGTCCGAGGTAAGACGTCAACCCAACGATTTTCAGCGGCAATAATCGGGTCGCCGCAATATAGGTGAGTAATGGCGCGGTCGTGTAAATGCCTCCCAGCAACAGCAAGATGTCGACTCTGAGCCCGTGTTGGCCCAAACCTGCACCGTCAGTTATCCACAACCAGGTCAACGCAAAAGGCGCCATGCACAGCATCTCTATAAAGAGGCCTTGCAGGGTGTCCGCCTCAATTTTCTTCCTAATGGCGCCGTACAAAGCGAAGCTGATCGATACGACCAGCGAAATCCACGGCAAACTCCCGTGAGCGATCAGTTGAATGACAACAGCCGAAATCGCCAGACAAATCGCAATCCTCTGAGCTGCGCCCAAGACCTCGTCGAAAGCAAGCTTGCCAACGAGCACCGTGAGGAGGGGCAGCATGAAATATCCCAGACTGGCGTCTGTCGCTCGGCCTGCAAAGACCGCGTAAACAAAAACGCCCCAATTGAGGGCGAGCAATAGTGTTCCCAGAGCACTCCAGACAAGGAGTCTTGGGACCCTCAGCAGTGACAGCGTTGTTCTCAGTCGCCCTGCCCATAGCAGCGCAAGCAGCGCGACCGGCAGACTCCACACCGCTCGGTGCGCGACGACGTCAACCGGGCTGACCAGCGCAGTCTCGGACCAGAACAATGCGGCGAGCCCCCAAATGAGGTTGGCGATGACCGCAAGCAACAAGCCTGTGCGCAATTGCTGCGAGGACACTTCCAAAAAATCGGCTCCCTATTGAGTTCACCTTCATCACATCGACCGTCAGGCATGGCACGCCCCGCCGCCCGAGATGATAACCATAATGCCCGGGCCATGAGGCAACGCTGACTGTATCGAGATAGCGGCACAGCATCCTGTTACCCTGCGGCCCATGCTCCGCCGACCTTTACCTCGTCTAACGATAGCTCTCTCGCTGCTAAGGGCAGGCATCATCGCGACCTGTTTTATGCGCCATGCGGCGATGAGCCCGGCAGCTACAGGACCTGACCCACGAGTCAAACTGTCAACTCTTACGCATAACTGGCTCGACTCGATCGGGCATCTTGAGGTGCCGGTTACACGCTATGAACAGGGCCGGCGAAGACACTTCAGTGAGCACTGCACTGCAGTCATTGTCTCTCCAGGCCCCTCTCCCCTGATCGTTACTGCCTGGCACTGCCTCGATGGATATCAATCCCTGCTCGAACCCATAAGACTGACCCTGCCCGGTGACCCGCCGGTTGCGGTTCAGGTGGTCGCCAGTGGCGGCTCCATGGAGCAGGACTGGGCCATACTGGAAGCAATGCAGCCGATCGCCGGCCGGTATTGGATTCCAATATCACAAAAGCCGCTGGAGGCTGGCGCGAAGATCAGCGCGGTTGGCTTTGCACCGGTGATCACAGATCCAGTGAATGCGGCGAACCGCGACCCAACCCGCGAACTGCTGGCTGACGAGTCATGCAGAGTCGTTGACGCCAGCTCTACTCAGGCCACCTCTAACTGTGTGGCCAGACAGGGCGCCTCCGGCGGCGCTATCCTGTCGCGCACGGCCAGCGGCGGTGTTCGGGTAGCGGGCATCATCTCTGCTGGGGACGGGCACTCAATCAGCCTGTTTTATCCCACCTGGTTTCTGCTCCAACGGATCCGTACCTTGCGATGAGCCCGCGCTTGCCTGTCGCGCGGTTGGTGGTGCACCGATGTGCTGCTGGCCACGAGCCGAAGCCAAGTCCACCTGCTTTTGACGCTCAGTGAAGCGTGCCTGCTGATCGGGCGAGAGATGCTCGTAACAGTGGGGGCATGAGACACCTTTTCGGTAGTGTTTTGATGCTTTTTCAGCCTCGGTGATGGGATATCGGCAGGCGTAGCACTGATCGTAACTCCCCTTACTGAGGCTGTGGTTCACCGCAACGCGGGAGTCAAATACAAAACATTCTCCCCGCCAACGAGATTCTTCCTCTGGTACGCGTTCGAGATAATTCAGAATGCCGCCCTGCAAGTGCCACACTTCCTCAAAACCCTCTGAGATGAGAAAGGACGTCGATTTCTCACAACGAATTCCGCCAGTGCAAAACATCGCTATCTTGCGATGCCGCTCGGGCTCCAGATTTTCCCGAATCCACCCCGGGAGGTCCCGAAAGCTCTTCGTGGCCGGGTTGACTGAGCCCTCAAAAGTGCCGATGGCAACCTCGTAATCATTACGCGTGTCAATAACCAGACAACCCGGATCGTCGACAAGTGCGTTCCACTGCTCGGGCGTTGCATATCGACCAACGCACACAATGGGATCAATATCATCGACCCCCATAGTCACGATTTCTTTTTTCAGCTTGACCTTCATCCGATGAAACGGTGGGTTCGCATAGTTGGACTCCTTCCATTGAAGCCCCTCGAGTCTCGGATCTGATCTCAGCCATGAGAGCACCCGGTCGATGCCCTCGCGATGACCCGCTATCGTGCCATTGATGCCCTCGCGGGCCAGAAGCAAGGTGCCCTTTATCCCCGCATCGTGACAAACCGACAACAATGGCGGCCGCAAATCTTGATAGTTTTCCAGCGAGACGAATTGATATAAAGCTGCAACAACCGAGTCGGCCTGAGGTAACTCGCCGTCCATTACTTGCCCGTGCCACCGCGGCAATCAGGCGATGCAGGTGAAACACCGGTTGCGTCCCACTCTTCGGGGGTATACGTGTGGAGTGCAAGTGCATGAACCGGGCCAGCCAACCAGTCGCCGAGAACCGCGTAGACAGATTGATGACGTCGCACGCTCCGCTGACCCTCGAATAACTCGCTGACCAAGGTCACCTTAAAATGCGTCTCTGAATTCGGGGGCACATTGTGGCGATGACTCTCGTTCTCTACCGTGAGCGTGCTGGGGTGGAAAGCATCCCTCAGCGCATTAGTCATTTCAGCTTGCACATTCATAACAGTTTTCTTGAATCCAACCATGCTATGTTACGCCGATTCATACCAGACATCCTCCCGCAGCCGACAACAAGCTCCCTCGGTAGCACACCAACCCGCGGCCTGATCGCATTATGGACGAAACGACAGAAGATATTTCGACGCTCCCCCCACCTCCGCTGTGGCGTCACTGCATGGCTATGCTTTACGACACGCTGCTGGTGATNCCTCTGTTCATGGCNGCAGCAGGCGTTTGGGTGGCTGTNTTGGGNCCCACCGAGTCGATTNCNGAGCCCGCAGTACCTGCCTATCTGCAATGGTGTAGCTGGCTGGCCATACTCATTGCCTTCTTCGGCGTGTTTTGGCGTCGCGCGGGCCAGACATTAGGCATGCAGGCGTGGCGTATCAAACTCATTACTGATTCTGGCGAACCCTTGAGTTGGCGTTCGGTCATTCTTCGGGTTGTCGGCGCATTTATCGCCGCCTTGCCTTTTGCGGCGGGTTATCTCTGGCGATACGTCAGGCCACACCGCCTTTACTGGCACGATTCCCTGTCGCGAACGCGCTTGGTTTGCCTGCCCAAAAAGGGCGGCTAGGGTGCCCCTTAAGGCCACCTCCCATTCGCTACGCTCTCTGCCACAACAACCAAAGGCCGCCTACCCAACAGACGCTGATAGGCACCACCGCAGCAACTAGGGGGTCGTAACCGAAAATGAGACTGGCCGGGCCGAAAAAATCCTGACTGATTCTAAATACCACGCCAACAATCACGCCGATAAAGATCCTCGCACCCATGGTGCCCTCGCGCAACGGGCCAAAGATAAAAGACATCGCAACCAGAACCAGCCCGAGGGTAGCCAACGGCTGCAATACTTTGCGCCAAAACGCCAATTCGATATCGACGTAAACCATACCCTGCTGCCTGAGGTACCGGGCATAGGGCCACAATTGCAGAATGGGCAGCGTCTCCGGCGCGACCACATCAAGCGTAAGCAGTTGCGGGGTAATCGCAGTATCCCAGCGGCGCAGTGTAGTTTCCTCTATACGGGTTTGCTCAGCGTCGAGTCGGGTCAGTTGCACTTGTTCAAGCATCCAGTGGTCGCCAGCATGAGTGGCCCGCTGGGCCACCAGCATAGTGCTCAGGCGCCTGTCCTGAGTGAAGCTCAGCAATGTGAGGCCATAAGCAACCCCGCCTCTCTGCACCGCGTCAACATGGACAAACGTATTGCCGTCTCGGTTCCAGGCGCCGAAGCGACCTGCGACCGACGATTCGGACCGTTGTGCAAGAGCGCGATAACTCATGGCGAGCTGCTCGCTGTGCGGCGCAATGAACTCGCCTACCGAAAAACCCATCGCCGCGACCAGAAGCGCTGGCTTTAAGGCCATCAGAGCAATCCCCGTCAAGGAGACCCCCGCCGCTCGCATCACCGCCAGCTCACTGGTTGTCGCCAACCGCCCCAAACCAATCAACGCGCCAATCAATGCGGCGAATGGCACAAACTCGTGGACCCTGCGGGGCAATGTATACCCGACGTAAACGAGAATATTGCCAAACCCGTAGCCCTCACCCATATCATCTGTCTCATCGACGACTGAAGTCAGCGCATCCAGACCGACCAGCAGGAGGAGCACAGCCAAAGTCGACATCAGTACGGCACGACCGACGTACCAATCGAGCTTATGCACGCCGGACGACCCTCCAGCCCTTGNTNACGCNCTCCCAGTGCAGNAGTAGCAAAGCCAGNANCGCGAATNCAACGTGAACNGCGATGATCAAAGCGGGNCCATCGCTGTTCTCAACGGCCCCNCTACCNTGAGTAAGCCCGAGAAAGTANAGCAGNANCACCACCATCGCGGGCCCGACTTTGGCGTAGCGGCCGCGCCGCGCATCTGTTCGGCTGAGTGCCAGCGCGATCACTGCAATCGTCGGCACCATGAGTGGCAGAGATAANCGCCACCANAGTGCGCCCTGNAGTCTCGGATCGTCACTGTGCCAAAGGACCTCNGTAGCNATCGCGTCAACTTTGCCGGCGCCGCGCAAACTGTTCTGTGGTTCGGGTATCAACTCTCCNNATAANNNAAATGCGATTTCTTCCAAAGCCCGCGCACCCGGCGCACCGCGATACTGACTACCCTCTCTCAGTTCCAGATAGCGGCGACCCGTTTCCGTTTCAAAGACGATCTCTCCCGTCGCTGCAAACGTTGCCGTAAAGGCATTCACTGAGCCCTCAGCCTGACGCTCGAAAACAAAAATGTTGTGCATCAGTCCATCATCGTCAATGCGCTCGGTGTAAGTCACGTAGTCACCTCTGCGCTGTTTTCGAAAGCGGCCCTCATTGAGAAGGTGCAGGCCCTCAGCAGAGCGCGGATTATCCAGCAGGACTTGCGCTCGTGCCGACCCCTCAGGCGCCACCAACAAAGACAGCACGCCCACACAGGACATGACCGCCAGCGCAGGCACCATGATGTAGATAGCGAGCTTGCCTGGCCCCACGCCGCAAGCACGAAGCACCACCATTTCACTCTCGGCATACAAACGACCCAGACTCAAGAGCGTGCCGATAAATAAACCCAGGGGCAGGATCATTTCGAAAAACCCGGGCAGCTTGAACAGCATGATGGGCAGCAGTACGTCCCCCGTGAGTGAGCCCACGGCAGCCTCGGCGAGATAACGGATAAATCTCCCCGCAAACACCACCAAAAACAGCACAACGCTTACGGCCAGCGTGTGAAGCAGAATATCCCCAGTCAGATAGCGAAGAATGCGCATAGGCAAGGTGACAGCATTTTGCCCGAACAAGTTATTTCGTTCAGTGGCCTGTCATCATACACTAGCGGGCTCGCGAACCCTCGACGTAATTTCCGGACACCTCTATGGCGAACTTGAGTATCACTGTGCGCAACGTTGGCGCCCCAGAACAAGCTAAAACACAGGCGCTGATCGTACTGCTACCCGAACGCAAGACCTTACCAAAGTCACTCAAAACCCTTGACGTCGAACTTGATGGGACTGTCGGCACAACGCTTAAGCTGGGCGATTTCACGGGTTCAGCTGGGTCTCACCGGTGGTTACCAGGCCGAGGAAATATTCAGCGCGTTCTCCTGATTGGCTGCGGTGATGCCAGCAAAATGTCCGTGGCGATGGCAAAAAAGATCAGTGAAGGCCTTGCAAAAACATTAGTGGGCAGCGCGGCAGAAGATGCCTTAATCAGCTTCAGTGGGCTTCCCCCCAAAATCGGCTTCATCAGCCAGCTGATAGAGCAAATCAGCTTGCAGCTATCTTTGGCGCACTATCAATACACTCACACCCTGAATCAGCGCAAAAAACCCCCCAGATCGCTCAAGCGAGTTACGATTTCAACGGGGGACAGTTGTAGCGTCGGCGATGCGCGCAGGGCTGTGCTGGCGGGCACTGCCACAGGCCAAGGCGCGAACCTAACCCGGGAGCTGGTCAATCTTCCAGGTAACGTTTGCACGCCCAAATACCTTGCCGGCGAAGCGCGTCGCCTTGCACGCAAGACCAAGAATCTTTCAGTGTCCGTGCTGGATGAGCACAAAATGGCTGATCTGGGCATGCACTCCCTGCTATCCGTGGGCAACGGCTCCGATCAGCAGTCACAATTGATTGTGATGAAGTATCAGGGCGCCGCTGCCAAAGCGCGCCCATACTGTCTGGTCGGAAAAGGCATCACCTTTGACACCGGCGGCATCAGCCTGAAACCCGGTGCCAAAATGGATGAGATGAAGTTTGATATGGGGGGCGCAGGTTCTGTATTCGGTGCGATGTATGCCGCGTCACTCATGAGCCTGCCCATCAACATTGTGGGCGTGATTGCGGCCGCAGAAAACATGCCAAGCGGGCGCGCTACAAAGCCCGGAGATGTCGTCACAAGCATGTCCGGTAAAACCATTGAGATATTAAATACGGACGCCGAGGGGCGCTTGGTCTTATGCGACGCCCTCACCTACGTCGAGCGATTTTCGCCGGTTGAGGTCATCGACATCGCAACTTTAACCGGCGCGATTATCGTTGCCCTCGGACAAGAAGCGACCGGCATTTTTTCCAACGATGATCAATTGGCAGANAGTCTGCTGGCGGCGGGTNATAGAAGCNATGATCGAGGNTGGCGATTCCCTATNTGGGAGGAATATCATCGTCAGCTTGACAGTCAATTTGCGGACCTCGCCAACATCGGGACGGGCGGCGCAGGCAGCATCACGGCGGCCTGCTTCCTATCTCANTTCGCGCANANCTATANGTGGGCNCACCTCGANATNGCCGGNACGGCTTTTCGGGNCGCNCCCAAGGGCGGCACTGGCAGACCCGTGCCNTTGTTNATGCAATACCTNAGAGAGCGAGCCNGCAAGCTTTGACACAGATCGATTTTTACCTNCTCCCGAGAGACGGNAGCCTTGGCATGATCNCCGCCGTAGGCCGCATNGCNGACAAAGCTACCGCCAAGGGACACCANATTTTCGTCCAGGTGAANGATGAGACCGAGGGTGTCGAATTCCAAAAAGGGCTGTGGGCTTTCCGGCCTGAGGCTTTTCTCCCCCACTCGATTCAGGGGCCGAGCAGCGACGAGACAGTTATCATTGGCTGGGACGCGCCGGCTCAGGATCATGACGACGTCATGATAAACACCACCGGTGTCACCCCGGACCATTTCTCCCGGTTCAGGCGCTTGATTGAGATGGTTCACCACGACGAGGTCAATCTAGCTGCGTCCCGGGAAGCGTGGCGATTTTATCGAGATCGGGGCTACCCCGTTGCAAAGCACGACCTTTAATCGCGGGCGCTGTGAATTGAACAACAAATACTGTGACCATGGATAAAAATTTTTCCCCCGCTGACATCGAGGCTCGCTGGTACGCTAGGTGGGAGGCTCAGGGGTACTTTGCACCCTCAGGAGAGTGGCCCGCGTACTGCATCCCCATCCCGCCGCCAAACGTCACCGGGACGCTCCACATGGGGCACGGTTTCCAGCAAGCAATTATGGATGCTCTAATCCGTTACCACCGTATGCGGGGCTACAACACCCTGTGGCAAGTGGGCACAGATCATGCGGGCATTGCCACTCAGATGGTCGTTGAGCGCCAGCTGGAATCCGAGGGAACCAACCGCGAAACGTTAGGCAGAGACGACTTTATTGCCCGGGTATGGGATTGGAAGGAGCAATCAGGTGGCGCCATTACCCAGCAGCTGCGTCGACTTGGCACGTCACCCGATTGGTCCCGGGAACGTTTCACGATGGACCCGGGGCTTTCTCAAGCCGTACAGGAGGTTTTTATCGACCTGTACGAGCGCGGTCTGTTTTATCGTGGTTACCGTTTAGTCAACTGGGATCCAAAGTTCCTTACCGCCATCTCAGATCTAGAGGTGGTGCAGGAAGAGGAGACTGGCTCGCTGTGGCACCTGCGATATCCGTTAAGTAGTGGCGATGGGCATCTTGTTGTAGCCACCACAAGACCCGAGACCATGCTCGGCGACACAGCCGTCGCCGTGCACCCTGATGACGAGCGTTATCGCCACCTGATTGGCCAAACCGTAGACCTGCCCTTGACCGACCGCAGCATCCCAATTATCGCCGACGACTACGTTGACCCTGAATTTGGATCAGGGTGCGTCAAGATTACGCCTGCGCATGACTTCAACGATTACGCGATGGGCGAACGACACCAGTTGCCCAAGATCAACATTCTGACCGCCGACGCGAAGATTAACGAGGAAGCGCCCGAGCGTTTTCATGGACTGGATCGCTTCGACGCGCGTGCGCTCGTCGTAGAGGAGTTTGACGCGCTGGGCCTGCTTGAGAAGATTGAGCCACATGTATTGAAGGTGCCAAGAGGTGATCGCTCCGGGGCGGTCATTGAGCCATGGCTCACGCCACAGTGGTATGTGGATGCCAAGACGCTAGCGAAACCCGCCATCGACGCTGTCGAGACGGGCGCCATTCAGTTCGTCCCAAAACAATGGGAGAACACGTATTTTGCCTGGATGCGGGATATTCAGGACTGGTGCATCAGCCGGCAACTGTGGTGGGGGCACCGCATCCCTGCCTGGTATGACCCAGAGGGTAACGTTTACGTGGGCAAATCAGAGGAGCAGGTTCGGCAAACCCATCACCTCTCCGCTGATGTTGAGCTTGCCCAGGATGAGGACGTTTTGGATACCTGGTTCTCATCCGCACTGTGGACCTTCTCTACCTTGGGCTGGCCTGCAAATAACGCCGACTTAAAAACCTTCCATCCCGCGTCGGTCCTAGTGACAGGTTTTGACATTATCTTCTTCTGGGTGGCCAGAATGATCATGCTGTCACTTCAGTTCATGGACGAGGTGCCATTTCATACAGTCTATGTGCATGGCCTAGTGCGCGATGGCGAGGGGCAAAAGATGTCGAAGTCCAAGGGCAATGTTCTGGACCCGATCGACTTGATCGACGGCATCGAGCTTGACGCTTTGGTGAACAAGCGAACGACACATCTCATGCAGCCGCAGTTGGCGAGCAAGATTGAAAAAGCGACTCGCAAGCAGTTTCCGGGCGGCGTACCCGGGTACGGCACGGATGCACTGCGCTATACGTTTTACTCACTCGCTTCCACCGGCAGGGACATCAAATTTGATATTGGCCGCATGGAGGGGTACCGGAATTTCTGCAACAAAATCTGGAATGCCTCCCGCTACGTCCTCAGCCATACAGAAGGGCATGAACTTTACCCCGGAGAGGCGTCGCTTTCATTGGCAGACCGTTGGATTCAAAGCCGACTGGAGGCTACGCTGTCTGAGGTGGAGGCGGCCTATGACAGCTATCGATTCGACCTCGCGTCACAGTCACTTTACGACTTTGTGTGGAATGAGTTCTGCGACTGGTACCTAGAGCTGTCCAAACCACTCATTTGGGACAAGGGGTCAGCACCCACCGAGCAACTGGCCGTCCGGAGAACTCTTGTCGAGGTACTCGAGCAATCATTGCGGATGCTTCATCCATTTATGCCCTTTTTGACCGAGGAGGTGTGGCAAACAATCGCTCCGCTGGTAGGCAGACACGGAGATAGCATCATGCTCGCCCCTTGGCCGATGCGGTGTCCTGAGAAACTTGACCGAGAATCCGAGGAGGAGATCGAGTGGCTGAAGCAAATTATCGTTGCTATCCGCACCATACGGGCCGAGTCAAATATTCCCCCGGGTACCGAGCTTCCGGTGTTCGTGGTCAATACGACGCCAGCCGATGAGGCCCGGCTAAGCCGCAACGAAGCTTATCTGGGTAAACTCGCCAAGGTCAGTGAAATCACTATTTGCGCTCAAAGCGACGAGGTGCCGGCTAGTCTAATGGCACTGTGCGGCGACCTCGAGATCAGAGTACCCATCGCCGGTGTCGTGGATATCGGCGCTGAGGTGAATCGACTCGACAGGGAAATCGAGCGCCGAAAACGGGAGGTGGCCAAACTCTCCGGGAAGCTATCAAACGAAGCCTTTGTGGCACGCGCGCCCGCTGAGATTGTCGCAACAGAGCAACAAAAGCTGGAACAGGCAGAGAGCGCGTTGAGCACACTTCAAAGACAGCGCACCCAAATTGAGGAGTTGCGTTCTGACTAAAGCCCTGATAAACCTACGTAGGATAATAATTCTAAAACGGTGGAGTCAGCTATGTCAGACCGCCAATCGGGAACCGTTAAGTGGTTCAACAATGCCAAAGGGTTCGGTTTTATTACGATGGCCGACAGACCCGACGACATATTCGTGCACTTCAGAGCGATTCAGGGTGATGGGTACCGTAGCCTGAATGAGGGGCAGGAGGTCGAATTTACGTTGGTTGAGGGGCCCAAGGGCCTGCAGGCGGAAGCAGTCACCAAGCGCTGATACACGACACCACTCAGGTTTGCTAAGCTCGCGCTCCCCTTAACCGCGAGATCAAAAATGTCCTCATCAAACGCGCGCTCAGGCCATCGGAGCCGTGCCACCACGAGCACCCGCAAGTCATCAACGAAAAAAAAATCTGATCAGCATCTGCGTCGTTTCAAAGGCGTGGTCATGCCCTACGCGGCCCACAGCAGCATCCGAGCTGTCAAACGCGCCGGCCATGATCCAAGCATCCATGGCACCAAGCTCTGGAAGTCCAGCTGTCTCATCATCGATTACCTCAAAAAGCACCCCCCTAAGCGCCGAGGTAAAATCTTGGACGCGGGCTGCGGTTGGGGCATCACCGGTATCTGGTGTGCAAAACACTGGGATGCAAACGTCACCTCAATGGATGCGGATCCAGCCGTATTTCCATACCTTGAAGCCGTGGCGCGACTCAATGGCGTGTCCACCACACCCTGGGTCCAACGATTCGAAAAAGTCCGCAAGAAGGATCTAGAGGACGTTGATATCTTATTTGGCGGAGACATCTGCTTTTGGGACGAGCTGGTCAAACCAGTCGGACAGATAATCAATCGTGCCATCGATGCGGGTGTGGGCACGATTGTCATCGGAGACCCCGAGCGACCTACATTTCATGAGATGGCGGAGCAGGCAATCCAAACGCATGGCGGCGAGTTACTGGACTGGCGGATATCCGGGCCGGTCAAAGCGACAGGCGCGCTGCTGGTCATACACAATGATTGATCATTCTAGGTAGACCAAATCCATCTCGAGCACGGTCTCGATTGGTTCTTTGCACTCGTCAAGGGCGGGTCGATACCGCATCTTTCGCATGGAGCGCCGCAGGCCACTCGGCACGCTCGCAGAATCCCCGTCGAGGGCCGTCAGTTCAATGTCCGATGGTTGCCCCCGCTCTGAAACCTTGAGCGACAGTCTTACCGGAATCGGTCGCTCTTGAAATGCCAGCTCATAAGCCAACTTTGGGTGCTCTGGCAAAGGCGCCGCTTGCGTGAAACTGTCCGGCGCGCGAGCACACGCCTGCCGATACAACTCCAATGCGCGATCGCGCTTGCGATAGAACCAGTACCAATCTGCCAGCGCTGACAGCGCAACAGGATTGTCGGCGTCCACTGTCAATAGCGCCTCAAACAGTTTCTCGCCCTGACCAAAGAGCCTGCGCTGCAATGCATCCAGCCGCGGCTCACGCTCCAGAGACTGCCACTCAGTATCCGCAAACACGCTTTCAAAGCGAGGATCATTAACCAAGACGTCCAACTTATACTCGAGAAGATAGTAAAAACGGCCCAAGCGGAAGGTGAAAGGCTCGCACCAATCCCGGTTAACCGATTGATCAGCGCAGACCTCTTCTGTCATGGACTCAAAGCGATCATGGAGGCGCAATACGTCTCGGCCGCGAGTCTCCCATGCGACGTCTAACAAGGCATCGAGCGATACGTCGAAAAACTCCAACGCCGCCTGTAGCTCGCCGGTTTCAAACGGCGGCAAGCCAGACCCGAGCAGACGAAATTGATACGCCGCGCGCTCCTCAAAAGCCGCCCGATCGCCAGACACCAGATACAAGTCGAGCAATCCCCGCAAGATCGGCAACTGCTGGTCGCCGTATAGCCCGTCGTTAACCCTCGCATTATGCAGAGCCCTGTCGTAGAGCAAGGCGGCCAAAGCAGTGTCACCGGACTGGGCCGCCAGATGTGCCGCGTCGACCAACGGTGCTGTCAAGTCGGGGTGATAGGGGCCGAGCCGCCGCTCCATCGAGATCACTGCTTGCTCCGCTTCATCAACGTTGGCAAGCAGAGCAGTGTCGACCTGAACGGGGGTAGGATCGGTGGGCATCGACTCGAGGGGTTGTACGCGAATCCCGAAGGGCACTGGCGTATCGGCGATTACCGACGCAGACGTCAGCGATACCAGCGCCAACACAACGCGGGTCAACATACCAATGACGAAACGGAAACGCTCATACGGACGCAATATAACGTAAAAAAAACCCCGCCTCGGAGAGGCGGGTAGAGGCTAAGGCAGGCGCTGGGCTAAGCCGGGTCTAGAAGGGATGACACGGCCGTCATTGCGCAACACCTGTGCGGTAGCTTGCAATAAAGGTATCATTACCCCTAATGTATTTTTTTAATTCAATCCAGTCCCTAACGTTATAAAGGTGACCTAGTGAACCTAAGTAGGCTTGCACGAATTGACCTCAATCTACTGATATCACTACATATTCTTCTTCAGGAGGGCAGCGTCTCCCGGGCCGCGGACAGGCTGTCTATCACCCAGCCCGCCATGTCAAAAACACTGGGGCGATTACGCGAGACATTCGATGACCCCCTATTTGTGCGCAGTAAACGGGGCATACAACCCACACCGAGGGCGTTAGGGCTGGCGGGAGAGCTCAAGAGCCTACTGACCCAGATTGACGCGCTCCTTGATGCCGGTGATTTTTCGCCGGCGGCCTTCCGTGGTGAGATCACGCTGGCTATCTCCGAGTATGTGGGGTTCACCCTCCTCCCACCGCTTTCTGCCCGGCTGCAGTCCAATGCACCACGGCTGAGGTTGCGCACCATCACCCGGGCGGAACGACAATTAGATCAGCTAGCAAACGGCGAGCTGGATTTTGCAATCCAAATCCAGCGTGAGGAATACCCGCCCGAATACTCGGTTTCACCCTTGGCGGCCTCACCGCTCGCGATCTTTGTGCGGCAAGATCATCCTTTGATCGCCCAAACTCTTACCAGCCAAATGATCCGACAATATCCGCAGGTAGCGCTCTATGTCGCAGACCGAGAAGAGCTGATTGGTGGCCAATCGCGGGCGAGGAATCTTTTTGAGAGCGATCGAGGTATTTTGGAAACATCGCATTTACTGACCGCGTTCGAAATCCTTCGCGAGACGGATTACCTATTGATCTGTCCCGCCTATTTAGCGCGCAATGAAGGGGCAACCCGAGACATTGTCGCTTTGACACTGCCGTTGGATATGACCTTCAGTGTGCAATACTTTTTGATCGCACACCGGCGCACCGAGCACTCACCGATTCATCAGTGGTTGTGGCAGGAGATCGTCGACACGGTCCAGTCCATTCGCTTTCGCACGGTTCACCGAGGCTAATCTCTGAGAGTGACCGAGATGGCGCCATTTGTGCCATACTTCGCGCCCCAGCGATGCCTTACCCTCCATGAGCCAGAAAAAACGCCGAGCCATTCCGCGCTTTAACACGCCGATCGTTGAAACGCATTGCCACCTTGACTATCTCGAAGGCGACGCGGTCGACGCGGTTCTCCAGGACGCTTTTGCGGCAGGGATCGAACGCATTGTGACCATCTCCGTATCCGCCGGCAATCTCGATACCGTGAAACAGCTGGCTGAATCACATCAGTCAATTTGGTGCACACAGGGCATCCACCCGCATGAAGCCAACAGCTGGAATACCGCACTCGCTGGGCGCGTCACCGAGGGTTGCGCGCACGCGAGGGTCATTGCGGTGGGCGAGACTGGTCTCGATTACCATTACAACCACGCTGACAGGGCTTCACAACTGAAAGCCTTTGATGAGCAACTCGCCATCGCCAGCGATCAGTCCCTGCCCGTGGTGATCCATACGAGAGAGGCCGACAGTGACACCCGCGACATTTTGGCAAACCACAGCCGGCATTTGTCTCGCAAAGGCGTAATCCACAGCTTCACGAGCTCACTGGAGCTTGCCGAGTTCTGTCTCGCGGAGGGCTTCATGCTTGGCTTCAATGGCATTACCACGTTTCGTAATGCCGAAAACGTTCGAGAGGTTGTCGCGGCCACCCCAATTGATCGCATCGTTCTAGAGACAGACGCACCCTACCTGACACCAGTGCCTTATCGAGGCCGACCCAACGCCCCCTGCTATCTCCCCTTCATTGCCGAAAAGCTTGCAGATATCAAGCTGGTGTCCGTTGAGACCCTGTTGACACACGCTCGCAATAACAGCCACCAGCTCTTTTTTTAATCCATGACTGATATTTTCTTACCGGGCCAGAGATGGGTCAGCCACGCCGATAACACACTGGGCTTGGGTATCGTGACTCATGCTGATGATCGGCGGGTCACGCTGCATTTCCCTGCCGTTGAAGAGGAGCGCGTTTATGCGGTTGATCGTGCGCCACTGACCAGACTGCTGCTTAAACCCGGCGACCAACTCACTTCAGTAGATGGCAATGGGCTCACCGTTGAGAACGTCCAGGAGCAATCTGGTGTACTCACCTACTACGGCACCGACACCGCGGGACAACAGCGCTCCGTCGTCGAGACTGAACTTGATGCCCACATTGAGTTAAACACCCCCATTGAACGCCTGCTGAATAATCAACTGGGCAAGCCCAGTGACTTTGGCGTTCGACAAACCACGCTAGAGCATCATGCGACCGGGGAAGGTTTTGGTCTGAGAGGTCTATTAGGCGCACGAACAGCGTTTCTTTCACATCAAATTTACGTCGCGGCAAGCGTCGGAGACCGGTT
>PAGS01000055.1 GCA_002705465.1 Halieaceae bacterium | reverse complement strand
GTCGTAAAAGTCACTGCGGTCAATCAGCTCATATAACTTTGCGGCCTTACGGCGGTTGATTTCGAACATTGCCTCAAGACCACCGAGGCCCTCCAGCCATTCAAAAACGAGCCCCGCCAAATAAATCGCGAAGGTGGGGGGAGTGTTATACATAGAATCGTTCTCGGCTGCAGTTTGCCAGTCCAGCATGGTCGGCGTCTCCTCGCGGGCGCGACCCAACAATTCCCGGCGCACGATCACTAAACACAGGCCCGCTGGACCAATGTTCTTTTGAGCGCCCGCATAGATCACTCCGAATCGATTCACTTCAATAGGCCGCGATAACAGCGTCGACGACATGTCAGCGACGATGGGTGCCGCGACCTCAGGCACAAATGAAAACTCCAGTCCACCGATGGTCTCATTAGGGCAATAGTGCAGATAAGCCGCCGAGGCGTCAGGCTGCCACTCCGCCTCTGGTGGCACCCGGGCAAATCCGCAGTCCGCAGAGCTGGCTACAACATTAACCGGAGCGAAACGCTGTTGTTCCGCATACGCTTTTTTTGACCACTGCCCAGTGATCACTTGATCGACCGTTTGTCCCGGGGCACTCAGATTGAGGGGCACGGAGGCGAATTGAAGAGAGGCGCCGCCTTGGAGGAACAGTACCGCGTAGTCATCACTGATTGAAAGAAGTCGCCGCAGCGAAGATTCGGCCCGCTCAGCGACCGCCAGAAATGCCGGGCTGCGATGACTGACCTCCATCACCGAGGCGCCAACGCCAGACCATTCCATCAACTCCGCTTGAGCACGCTCCAGCACGGGCAAAGGGAGCGCAGCCGGCCCGGCACAAAAATTGTGCGCTCGCGTCACTCTGCCGGGTCCCCGTCTCCCTCTGAGCTGTTGCTTGTGTCGAGCGCCTCGGACCCGTCGGCCACATCGCCTGCGGCAATCCCAGTGTCATCAGATGGGGCGCCGCCAGATACCTGTTGATCAAGATCCGAGACCGGATCCGCCGCGTCGATATCATCCTCCGCAATGCGACTGACGCTGACCAATGCTTCACCATCGCGGGTCTTGATCACCCTGACACCCTGTGTATTCCGGCCCTGCACACTCACCTCCTCGACCCGGGTGCGCACGGCAGTACCCTGATTAGAGATCAGCATCATTTCGTCACCGTCCCAGACTTGCTCGGCGCCGACCAGTGAGCCGTTTCGCTCTGACGTCGTCATGCCGATAACGCCCTTGGTGCCCCGCCCCTTGACCGGGAAATCCTGCGTCTCTGAACGTTTGCCATATCCGTTTTCACTTACCGTTAGGATCTTGCTCCCCTCTTTGGGCACGACCAAGGAGATCAGGCGATGACCCTGCGCGAGCTTGATACCTTTGACACCGCGAGCGGTTCTACCCATGGCGCGAACTGCCGATTCCGCAAAGCGAACCACCTTGCCCTCGCTGGAAAACAGCATGATGTCCTGACTGCCATCGGTAACCGCCGTCCCCACCAGCACGTCGTCATCATCGAGCTCAATCGCACGGAGACCGACACTGCGCTGACGTGAGAACAAACTCATATCGGTTTTCTTCACCGTCCCGTTGGCTGTAGCCATGAAGATAAAGTGGTCGGTCTCGTATCCCTCAATCGGCAGAATGGAAGTGATTCTCTCGCCTTCATCAAGCGGTAACAGGTTGACCATGGGGCGCCCTCGCGCGGTGCGACTCGCCAACGGAATATGAAACACTTTTAACCAATACACCTTGCCCAAGTTGGAAAAACACAGAATGGTGGCGTGGGTACTGGCTATCAGCAAATGCTCAACAAAGTCCTCGTCCTTCACAGCGGTGGCACTGCGGCCCGTTCCGCCGCGTCGCTGGGCTTGGTAGTCAGTCAACGATTGCGTTTTGGCATAACCACCATGAGAAATAGTCACAACGCGATCTTCTTCAGTAATCAGATCCTCGACCGTCAAGTCATGTGCCGAGTCAGAGATCTGGGTCTTCCGTTCATCCCCGAATTCTTCTACCAGTTCCTCCAGCTCCTCCCGAATGACCTGCTTCAGGCGATCCGGGTCACCGAGTATGTCGAGATAATCCGCAATCTCTGCAATTTTGTCCGCGTACTCCTGAAGGAGCTTTTCGTGCTCCAGCCCCGTCAATCGGTGCAACCGCAGATCGAGAATCGCCTGGGCTTGGGCTGGTGACAAATGATATTGGCCATCATGAACGCCAAAATGAACAGGCAAGTCATCGGGTCGACAGGCGTCTGCACCGGCTCGCTCTAACATGGCCATCACATCACCGGGCGACCATGATCTGGCCATCAGGCCCTCACGCGCATCCGCCGCGGTGGGCGATGATTTGATTAATTCGATGACCTCATCAATGTTAGCCAGTGCGATGGCAAGACCTTCGAGCACATGCCCTCGTTCTCGCGCCTTACGCAGCAGATAGACGGTGCGTCGCGTCACAATTTCGCGGCGATGCCGAACGAAGGCCTCAATCATCTGCTTGAGGTTCAGCACCTTGGGTTCGCCATCGACCAAAGCAACCATATTGATGCCCACCACCGACTGCAGCTGGGTTTGGGTGTATAGGTTGTTCAACACCACATCACCGACCTCACCGCGCCGCAGTTCGATCACCACGCGCAAACCGTCTTTATCAGACTCGTCGCGTAATTCGGTGATCCCCTCCAGCTTTTTCTCTTTCACCAGCTCGGCAATGCGCTCAATCAAACGGGATTTGTTTAGCTGATAAGGAATCTCATGAATGATGATGGTGTCCTTGCCCTTGGCCTCATCGGTGATGACCTCCGCTTTCGCGCGCGCATAGATGCGACCGCGACCGGTGCGATAAGCCTGCACGATGCCTGCGCGACCGTTGATTTGGGCGCCGGTAGGGAAGTCGGGCCCGGGAATATATTGCATCAACTCATCGACGCTGATCTCGGGATCCTGCAGCGTCGCCAAGCAACCCGCCACCACTTCGCGGAGGTTGTGTGGCGGGATATTGGTAGCCATACCGACCGCGATCCCCGACGAGCCATTTACCAACAGATTTGGCACTCGGGTGGGAAGCACTGCTGGTATTTGCTCAGTGCCGTCATAATTATCGACGAAGTCGACTGTTTCTTTGTCGAGATCAGCGAGGAGCGCGTGGGCGATTTTGGCCATGCGAATTTCGGTGTAGCGCATGGCGGCAGCCGAGTCGCCATCTATTGAGCCAAAATTACCCTGACCATCCACCAAGGTGTAGCGAAGAGAGAAATCTTGCGCCATCCGCACGATGGTGTCGTAAACAGCCGAATCGCCATGGGGGTGGTACTTACCAATGACATCTCCCACCACACGCGCCGATTTCTTATACGGCTTGTTCCAGTCGTTGTTGAGCTCGTTCATGGCAAACAGGACCCGGCGATGCACGGGCTTGAGCCCATCGCGCACGTCAGGCAGTGCCCGGCCGACGATCACGCTCATCGCGTAATCCATGTAGGACTGTTTCAGCTCGTCTTCGATGTTGACCGGGAGAATTTCCCGTGCCATTTCTTGCGGATTTTCTGCCATTGGAACTACTGGACCCGGAGCAGTGGGTGGGCCTTTAGGGACCCGAGATAGAAACCTCAGAGCTTACCAAATTCGCGCACACCAAGCGAGGTTTTAAGTGGCAAATCCGGCGCGGGAAGGCGTCAAGGCGCGATATAATGCCAGCGCCATATCAGGAGTTCTCATGCCCGAATTTGACACCGTGCTGCATCCCGATTGGGTCATCCCTATTGCCCCTCGAAGACAAGTGCTCACGGCATGCAGCGTGGGCCTAAAAGCGGGCCAAATTGCCGCCATAGCGCCCCGTGAGGAGGCCCGTCTCTTCACTGCAAATGAGCACATTGCTCTGTCCGGCTGCGCGCTGATGCCCGGCCTGATTAACCTGCACTGCCATGCGGCCATGAGTCTATTGCGGGGGTTCGCTGATGATCTGCCGCTGATGACCTGGCTACAGCGCTACGTCTGGCCAGCGGAGCAGCAGTTTGTCAGTCCAGAATTCGCCAGAGACGGCACCGAGCTGGCACTTGCCGATTTGTTGCTGGGCGGCACCACCACACTGGTCGACCAGTACTTCTTTCCCGAGGTCACTGCGACGGCCCTAGATCGCGCCGGCATGCGCGCACTGCTAACGTTTCCGGTGATCGATTTGAAGACCGCCTGGGCGCGGGACGCCGAGGAATGCATTAATCGGGGTCTCGCGCTGCGCGATCAATATCGGGACCACGACCGAATCGAGGTGGGGTTCGGCCCACACTCCACCTATATGTTGAGCGAACAATCGCTGTCGAAGGTGGCCATGCTCGCCGAGGAGCTCGACGCGCCAGTGCAGATCCATTTGCACGAGACACGTGATGAGGTTTTGAACTCAGTAGAACGCGTCGGCGCGCGTCCCGTCGATTTTCTAGAACAAAGAGGCCTGCTCGGACCCAGAACGCAATGTGTGCACATGACAGCCCTGGGTGAGCAGGATATGGACACGCTTACCACCTTCGGCGCACATGTTGTGCATTGCCCACGATCTAACCTCAAACTCGGATCAGGTATGTGCCCCGTGCAGCGATTACTCGAGCGAGAAATCAATGTGGCGTTGGGCACCGATGGCGCGGCCAGCAACAATCGGCTCAACATGTTGGGCGAACTGCAACTGGCCTCCCTGATTGGCAAAACCGAGCACAGTGACTCGAAAGCCGTTGACGCATGGACGGTGCTGGAGATGGCCACGATCAATGGTGCGCGGGCGCTAGGACAGGATGCAATGCTGGGTACGGTCGAGGTTGGCAAGGCGGCCGATTTGATCGCATTGGATTTGTCTGGCGTACACCACATGCCGCGTCATGATCTTGCCTCCAGTCTGGTTTATGCCAGTGACGGTAACGAGGTGACGTGGAGTTGGGTCGCAGGCAAGGCAGTGGTGCGCAACAGGCAGTTGCAGACCCTCGACCCCTCTGACCTGACGAACCGGGCAAGCCACTGGGCCAAAAAGCTGGCCGCGTATAAACAGACTCTGGAGCACTAATCACATGCAGAATGACGAAAACGTCGATTTGAGTGAGATTGCCAAATTCGAGAAGCTAGCCTCGCGCTGGTGGGATCCCTACAGCGAATTCAAGCCCCTGCACGACATCAACCCACTTCGGGCTGGATGGATTGACCAACACGCAAACGTGAAGCACAAGAGCGTGTTGGATGTGGGTTGTGGGGGTGGCCTTCTCTGCGAAGCGCTCGCGCATCGGGGTGCAGTGGTGACGGGTATCGATATGGGCGAGGCGCCGCTTTCGGTCGCGCGGCTTCATCAACTGGAGAGCGGCGTCACTGTGGATTACCAGCAAAGCACCGCAGAGTCTATGGCAGAGCGTCGCGCAGGCGAGTTCGAGATCGTTACCTGCCTCGAAATGTTGGAGCACGTGCCCGATCCCTCGACTGTGATTCAGGCCTGTGCGGACCTGTGCAGGTCGGGGGGAGATCTTTTCTTTTCGACGATTAATCGCAACCCAAAGTCCTTCCTGTTCGCCATTGTTGGAGCAGAGTACATTTTGAATCTCCTACCAAGGGGCACACACGAATACGATAAATTCATCAAGCCATCAGAACTGGCTCGCTGGATTCGCGAGGCCGGCTTGGACATGCAGGAAATGATGGGCATGACCTACAATCCGTTGACCAAGCGATATCGATTGACGCCGGACGATGTATCGGTGAATTACCTGATCAGAGCAAAAAAACCGTGACGATGCTCCGCCGAAAGGCGGTGCTGTTTGACCTCGACGGAACGCTGATTGATACCGCGCCCGAATTCATCGAAATTGGGCACACGTTGCGGACAGAGGCAGGACTGCCACCCATATCTTCAGACATTATCCGGCACAGTGTTTCTCAGGGCGCTGTAGGCATAGTACAGTCTGCGATGGAAATCGGCGTCGATGATCCCGAGTTAGAACACTGGCGTGGCCGTTTTCTTGCGCTTTATGAGGAGAAGCTGGGCCAAAAGAGCACCCCTTATCCCGGCCTGCCAGAGTTAGTTGGGGTGTTGGGAAAGGCCGGTATCCCCTGGGGCGTGGTCACGAATAAATTGGCGCGCTTTGCCTTACCTCTAATGGACAAAATGGGGTTTGTGCCGATGGCTGGCGCGATTGTGACGCCCGATCATGTTACGCACGCCAAACCCCATCCGGAAGCCGTCACCCTCGCCTGCCATCAACTGAACTGCGACCCGAGGGAGACGCTGTTTGTCGGGGACCATCTGCGGGATATTGAGGCGGGCAAAGCCGCCGGCTGCCGGACCATCGCGGCCGCCTATGGCTACCTTACCCAAGGCGAGTCTGCCCATGCATGGCACGCTGATGCGGTGGTCAACAGCAGCGGGGAACTGGCCGAACTGATCGAGGGGATAATATCGTGACATTCTCTCCCAGCGACTGGGTACCTGCTCCAAACGAGTTGGCCGGTAAGACGATTCTCATTACCGGTGCCACGCGTGGTATCGGGCGCGCTGTGGCGCTGGCATGCGCAGACCATGGTGCAGAGGTACTGATTCAAGGTCGCGACGAAACCGCATTGGAAGGGCTCTACGATGAGATTGTCTCGGGATCGGCCGCGCAGCCGGGCATCATCCCTCTCGATCTCGCGCACCAGGATGTCTCGCCTTACGAGGCACTGTCTGAGGAACTGCAGGCGGCGGGGGTGCGCCTCGACGGACTGATCCATAACGCCAGTATTCTGGGCGAGCGAAAAGCGCTTGCCCAAACCTCAGTGCAAAGCTGGCACGAGGTGATGCAGATCAACATCAATGCCATTTTTTTGCTGACTCGCGCTCTCCTGCCCCTGCTCGAAACTGCCCCTACCGCTTCGGTTGTGCTGACCAGCTCGGGTGTAGGTCGCAGAGGCAAGGCCTACTGGGGGGCATATGCCGTCTCAAAATTTGCCACCGAGGGGTTTATGCAGGTGCTGGCCGATGAGCTGGCTGCCACAAGCCATATCAGGGTAAATAGCTTAAATCCCGGCGCGGTCAACACCTCAATGCGCCGCGCGGCGTATCCTGGAGAGCCCCCTGATACCAACCCGGCGCCCTCAGAGCTCACCCAAGCGTGGATTTACCTGATGAGCGACGCCAGTCGAGAGATACATGGTCAGGCACTCAGTGCGCAAGCATGATCACACTTGCCGTCTGCTGCGGCGGCCCGCTGCGCGCTGACCCTTCTTGGCATAGCGCACGCGTCGCTCCTGCTCTTTTCTAGACAACGGCGCGACCTCACGGTTGGGCAATCCCGCCATTTCGTATATCACGTCCACGTCGCGCTGCGGCAACTCCAGCCACTGACCTTTCTTTAACTTCGATGGAAGAAAGACATCTCCATAGCGCACTCGTTTCAAACGAGACACGGTTAATCCCTGTGACTCCCACAAGCGTCGGACTTCGCGATTTCGGCCCTCCATCAGTACCACATAGAAGAAACGATTGATTCCCTCGCCTCCCCCTTCCTGAATGTCAGAGAATCGAGCCAGCCCATCGTCGAGTTCTACGCCTCGTTGCAATCTCTCCGTCATCGACTCGTCCACGCTGCCCATCACGCGGACTAGATATTCTCGCTCTATGGCATTGGAGGGGTGCATCAGCGCATTGGCCAAGCCACCGTCAGTAGTAAAGAGGAGCACGCCGGAGGTATTAAAGTCTAGTCGCCCAACGGAAATCCAACGGCCACTTTTGAGTTTCGGCAGTCGCTCAAAAACCGTCTTTCGACCCTCTGGGTCTTTGCGCGAGCAGACCTCCCTAACCGGTTTATGGTATAGCAAGACGCGCACTTGATCCGCCTCGGCTACGTCGACGGCTTTTCCATCCAGGCGCACCTTCTGGCCGGGACGCACGCGTTCACCAAGACGCGCCACCGCGCCATCCAGGGTGACCCGACCCTCCTGGATCCAGCGTTCCAATTCACGCCGCGAACCCCAGCCAAGATTCGCAAGCACTTTCTGCAGTTTCTCTCCCTTGTCGTGAGAATCTGGCGAGTCGCCCTCAATCGGAGCCGGGTGCTTGGTCTTCATCCCCGCTGCTCCTTTTCAGCGTTGTCACCGCCCTGCTGTTGCGCGTCCAGTCGACTGGTGCTGGTGTCATCTGTTTCGGCGCTCTCAAGGCTCTGGGCTGGGTTCGCGCTTTCCTCGTCGGCAGATTCATCCCGGGCTGGAGGTGATTCCAGCGCCAGCTCACCAGACAGGTTGTCAAGTTCCTTGATCTCCGCCAGCGGCGGAAGCTGGTCCAATGACTTCAAATTAAAGTAATCAAGAAACTGACGGGTCGTCGCATACATTGCCGGGCGACCTGGCACGTCTCGATGCCCCACCACCCGCACCCACTCCCGCTCGAGCAGGGTTTTGATGATATTGGTGCTCACCGCAACGCCTCTGATTTCCTCGATTTCACCTCGCGTAATAGGTTGCCGGTAGGCAATCAGTGAGAGGGTTTCCATCAAGGCCCGTGAGTAACGGGCTGGTCGCTCCTGCCACAACCGACCCACCCATGTTGACAGGTTCTGTCTGACCTGGAATCGATATCCCGAAGCGACCTGAACCAACTCATAGCCGCGATCCTCGCAACGCTCCTCCACTGTCTTGATCGCAGCGCGAATATCATCCTTGGAAGGGCGC
This sequence comes from Halieaceae bacterium, assembly GCA_002705465.1. Lineage (GTDB taxonomy): Bacteria > Pseudomonadota > Gammaproteobacteria > Pseudomonadales > Halieaceae > Luminiphilus. The sequence goes on along the minus strand of PAGS01000055.1, from coordinate 15,559 downwards.
TCGTTCTCCTCAAATAGCAATGCCATCCGTTGCACAGATAAAGGCTCTCCGGCTGCCAGCAAGGCCCCTTCCAGAATCTGTACCAATCCCGCTTCCATGATTACTCCGATTTAGCTTTGACGTAGATAGGGCCAAAGCCCTCGGTTTGGACGATCTCAATCAGCGATTCCTTCATGAGTTCCATCAGCGCCAAAAAGGTCACCACGACACCAAGACGGCCCTCCTCTGGTATGAACAGCGTGACAAATGGCACAAAACTGCCGCTTCTCAAGGTTTCCAGGACTTGAGACATACGCTCCCGCGTCGACAGCGATTCCAGCTGAACTTGGTGGCTGGCGTACATCTCCGCGCGCCTGAGCACCTCCCCGAGCGCCAGTAGCACCTCTCGCATATCCACGTCAGGCAGCGGCCGTTCCCGGTGCAGGTCTGGCGGAGCGGCGGAGGCCTGCCAGAGTTCGCGTTCGAGTCTCGGGATCGCCTCTAGATCCTCCGCAGCTTTCTTAAATCGCTCGTACTCCTGAAGCCGACGTACCAGGTTGGCGCGGGGGTCCTCCTCCTCCTCCTCGGTGTCACCACAGCGAGGCAATAACATACGCGACTTGATCTCTGCCAACATCGCCGCCATTAGCAGGTACTCCGCCGCTAGCTCAAACTGCACAGCGTCCATNAGNTCGACGTANCGCATGTACTGCTCGGTGANATTTGCCACGTCGATATCAAGAATATCCAGATTCTGTCGGCGAATGAGGTACANAAGCAGATCCAANGGCCCCTCAAAGGCGTCCAGGAANACTTCCAGTGCNTGNGGCGGGATATACAGATCCTTNGGCAATTCAGTCACCGCCTCGCCCCGNACCATTGCAAAGGGCATCTCTGACTGCTCGGGCCTCAGAGGCGGCGGGGGTGCCGGTNCTACNNCGGTTACGGGGCCTTGCTGCGGNGNTGTTTCATCGGGNTCGCTCACNGTCNGATTATACNNTCACGCAANTTCAAAGTCGCTGACATCGCCCACNCCAACCCTCAAAATTCTGGGNNTNGCTTCAGTCAGATCGACCACACTCGTGGCCTCAAGCCCACAAAAACCGCCATCGATCACCAGATCGACTTCATGCTCGAGGCGNTCTCGAATGTCGNAGGGATCAGTCAGCGGGTACTCGTCCTNAGGCAATGCAAGTGTCGCGCTGATGAGCGGTTCGTCTAACNCCGCCAGCAGGGCCTGTGGNATNGGATGATCNGGNACCCGCAGGCCGATAGTCTTGCGCTTCGGTTGCACCAGCCTTCNNGGNACGTCGCGNGTTGCCTCAAGAACAAACGTGTAGGGGCCGGGCGTGGCATGCCGCAANAGTCGGTATGCCGTNTTGTCGACTCGAGCATAGGTNCCNAGCTCAGACAAATCNCGGCANACCAATGTGAAGTTGTGATCCTCCCTAAGCGANCGNATCCGCCNNATTCGCTCCATGGCTTTTTTATCGCCCAACTGACAACCCAGCGCATAGGCCGAATCCGTTGGATAGACCACCACACCGCCGCGCTGAATAATGCCNACCGCCTGTTGAATAAGGCGCGCCTGNGGCGTCTCGGGGTGAATAGCAAAGAACTGGCTCACAAGCTCTCCCANACCCCNCGGCCATNGGGGATCCCCGTCACGTCAACTCCCANACGGGCACCGTAGGCAGAGTCTCGATGGAAGTCTGAACCCACAGAGACNNGCAAATGTCGCTGATCTGCNATGCGCCACAANAGCNCTTGGTCATNNGGNCGCGGTCGTCCGTTGATCACCTCAATCGCCTTGCCNCCCGCCTCGCAGAANGCNTCCGTCAGTGCCCTGAGTCGAGTTGCCGTCATNTTGTATTCCAGTGGATGCGCNAGCACCGCGATGCCACCNGAATNGCNAATTGCGGTCACAGTCTCTCCCANTGANGGCCACAANACTGCAATGTCACCNGCTTTGCCGCGNCCAAGAAACCGCTTGAAGGCNAGCTCCTCGCTGCCGATATGCCCTGCCTCTACCATCCAACGNGCGAAGTGGGGGCGACCAATCTGAGCACCATCGGCNAGTCCACGCGCNCCCGCCAAGNCACCCGGNATGCCNGCNCGCTCCAATCNCTGCGCAATCTGAACCGCNCGCTCNGANCGAGCAGTGTCTANNCTCGCGANGTGTTTNCGTANNTTGGGCGNNTCGGGATCAAANCCCAGAGCAACAATGTGAANACCNAGGCGCCCCCACTGGCATGAGANTTCNGCCCCGCTNACCAACTGGCACTCCGTGAGGACNCCGTCGGGNGNTGAATCGCTGAGGGCAGNTCCTCGCANAGACAGGTATCCATTNATCGTATCGTGATCTGTAATAGCGAGACGTCTGACNCCCTCGCGCGCGGCGCGATNNANTAAAGCNTGNGGACTCAGAACACCGTCAGANGCGGAAGAATGAGTGTGGAAGTCAATCAAGGCAATCTCTACACTGCGGGCCGACACGGAGGACGCACCGCNTCGGCTGGGANGGTTGCGCGGATTGTCTACCATACANAGTAAGATGGCGAGCGCCACGATACAGAACANGGCACAGAATTAGGTCANTAATGAAGCAGCTTTTGGAATTGCTACCGCTGGNGCTGTTTTTTGGCGCCTATCAGATGGATGGTGACACGCTGACCGTCGGCNGTTGGTCTCATACCTTCGACGGCATCTTTAGTGCCACGGCGGTACTNATGATCAGCACNGCGTTGACCTGGCTCATCTCATCACTCCTGGAAAAACGAAACGACAAGCGTTTGATGTGGATGACCTTGGCAGTGCTGCTCTTTGGCGCGGCCACCTTGATTCTGAGAGATCAACGATTCATACAGTGGAAACCCACCGTATTCAACTGGGTACTCGCTGCGGTATTCCTCGGATCCCAATTTATCGGTAAGAGCACTGTTCTTGAGAAAGTGCTTGGGAGTCAACTTTCGCTGCCCCGACCGATCTGGACGCGTCTCAATGTGCTCTGGATAGGCAATTTCGCGCTGGTGGGTGCGGTGAACCTTTTCGTCGCCTATCGCTTCGAAGAGGCCGTTTGGGTGTCATACAAGCTATATTCGAGCATTGGCTTCACCTTGGCGCTGATGCTGCTGACTGTTGCCGTCGTCGCGCCACATGTGAAAGACGACGGCGAGCAACCCGAGGGTTCTCAATGAAACTCCTACCAAACTATGGCCGGCTCGGCCTTCTCGTGGTCTGTAGCTATTGCGCGGCTGTCGCGGCGCCGATGGCCTTCGGGCAAGACACCCGGTACGTGAGTGACAGAGTGTTGGTGCCGGTCCGCAGCGGCGCGGGCTCAGATTTTCGAATTGTGAACAGCGGTCTTCCATCGGGCACGGCGCTAATGGTGTTTGGCGAAAGCGAAGACGGAAAATGGGCTGAAATTGAAACACGGGCAGGCATTCGAGGCTGGATGCCATCCCAGTTCCTTCAGGCGGAACCGCCGGCCAGCTTGCTGATGAATGAGCTGAAGCTCGAGGTAGAACAATTGCGCAGTGAGCGCGACCGAGTCGTCAGCCAGCTGAATCAGCGCTCATCTGCGGCTGATGAAGCCGATGACACAATATTGACGCTGAGATCCGAACTGGAAGCGACAACGAACGAGCTAACCGAGGTCAAACGCGTCTCGGCGGCAGCGCTGGACCTTGACGCGTTGAATCAACAATTGGTGGCGGAAGTTGAGTCTGAACGCTCTGATGCCGATCTGCTGCGTCTGGAGAACGTGCGCCTCCGCGAACGGATTGCCAACAATCAGATTCTAGATGGCGCGCTCGCTGTGTTGCTCGGAGTCATTTTGGCAGTGGTCACACCGCGGCTGTGGCCCGGCAAGAAACGCCAGGATGGATGGTCGTAACCGAGGAGATCAACATGACGACAAGATTGAACTTTTTTCGCATTGTATGGAGGGGGCTTTTCGCTGCGTCGATGCTCTTAGGAGCCATGGGGGCATTGAGCGAGGAGACAGGCAACCCCATTGTGCTGATAAAAACCACCGATGGCGATATCACCATCGAGCTTTTCGCCGATAAGTCTCCCCTCACGGTTGAGAATTTTCTGAGCTACGTGGATGAGGGGCACTATGACGGCACCGTATTTCATCGCGTTATTCCCAATTTTATGATTCAGGGAGGGGGTTTTACAGAAGCGCTTGAGGAGAAGCCCACCAAGGAACCCATCGTCAACGAATCCAAAAACAAGCTGCATAACACCCGAGGTACGCTGGCGATGGCGAGAACCAACGACCCCGACTCGGCCACCGCACAGTTTTTTATCAACCAGCGTAGTAACCTCCGTCTCGACTGGTCACCCGGGAAAGACGGCTATACCGTATTTGGAGAGGTACTCGATGGCATGCAAGTGGTGGACATCATTGCGCTCTCGGATACGGGTGCGGCGCAAGCCATGACTACCAGAGGGCCGAACGTTTTTCAGGATGTGCCCGTTAAGCCCATCATCATTCTCTCTGTGCAACGTGTGGCACAGTGAGCGACACCCTGATGATGCCCGGCATCGTGATGAAGCACCGTGATACAACTTAGTATTAACCTCAACAAAATCGCGCTGATCAGGAACTCCAGAGATACCCGTCACCCTGACCCCTGCGAATTCGCCACCGCGGTGCTTCAAGCGGGGGCACACGGCATCACCGTTCACCCTCGCCCAGACCAACGACATATTCGTGGCGACGACTGCATTGCTCTGGGCAATGCGGCGCTCTCCCAATCGAGCTCGGGAGCATCGGCGGAGCTAAATATTGAAGGAAACCCGTTTGCTGAAGCGCAGCCGTCCGGGCGCCAGGGAGTGACAGACTACCCCGGCTTCATGTCTCTGGTTGAGGCTGTCCGCCCGGCGCAGGTGACGCTGGTACCCGACGCTGACGACCAACTTACCTCAGACCACGGATTTGACATCACGCGGGACGGCGACAAGCTGTTACCCGTCATCGAGCAGCTGAAAACGTGGGGCTGCCGAGTGAGTCTGTTCATGGACCCGGACCCAAGACAAATCGAAATGATACCCGCTCTGGGCGCGGACCGGATTGAGCTTTATACGGAACGCTACGCCCGGGCGCACGAGAGGGGTGATCATGCGTCGACACTCTTCGAATTTCAGGAAGCCGCCCGCGCTGCAACGGAACAAGGTCTGGGTATCAATGCTGGCCACGATCTGAACCTGTCGAATCTGGTCGATTTTGATATCCCAAACCTGCTGGAGGTCTCCATCGGACACGCCTTCACAATTGACGCGCTACGATGGGGAATACCGGAGACTATCCATCGCTACCTTGCCGTATTGAAGTCACTCTGACCGACGTGCGTGCCAGCATCACAGACTCTAGGGAGGAGGACGCGCCCCCCTATTTGGTACCGCACTCTAGGGAAAATATCCGATTACTATACCGCGATCAGGATTTGCTGATCGTCGACAAGCCGACGCTATTGCTCAGCGTGCCCGGCAGGCATCCACTTAATCACGATTGTCTCCTGCTGCGGCTGTCCAAACGCTACCCAGGGGTCAATGCGGTACACCGGCTGGATCTCGACACCTCGGGCATTATGGTTGTGCCGAGACACCGCAGCGCTCTCTCAAGCCTCGCACGTCAGTTTCAGGATCGTCTGATCGAAAAAACCTATGTCGCCCGGGTTGCCGGCCGCGTCGAGGACGATTGGGGCGTTGTCGACCTACCACTCACTGCTGACTGGCCAAACCGGCCGAGACAAAAAGTATGTCAGCTGACGGGAAAATCTGCTCTCACCCGATGGCGGGTTCTGAGCCGTGCTGAGCAAAGTTCTCTGCTTGAATTGACACCCGTAACCGGCCGATCCCACCAGTTACGCGTCCACATGAACGAGATTGGTCACCCCATTTTAGGCTGCGATTTCTATGCACCTGACGCGGCGCTGCAGGCTGCACCGCGACTGCTCCTTCACGCGACCAGCCTTCGCTTCCGGCATCCAAGATCAGGACACGTCCTTAGCGGCTATTCGCCTGCGCCATCGATATTTACCACGGATGCGTGAGGCAGCCCAATAGCCGTTCCGACTCTGTAGGGAGATGGATTACCATGGCTCATTCGACTCTGGAAGCAGACCGTGGTATCGATGGATCAAGTGGATGGGGAGAAGGTCATCATTGCCAAACCCAACCACTCCTCAAGCTGGCGCCATAACCTCTGGTTGCTGGGCGCGCTGGCCGTGCCATCGCTCGGCGCGGGAATTGGCTTCGCCTTATTGGGCGCCTGGCCCATACTGCCGCTCGCCGGCCTCGAACTGGCTGCACTCGGTGGCGCACTGTATTGGGTTAATTGGAAACTGGAGTACCGTCACGTGATCAGGCTGACTGACGATTTGATTACCGTCGACAAGGGCTACTTCGTGCCCAAGCGGCGGTGGTGCTTTGAACGACGGCAGTCCGCACTGCGGGTGGTGCCAGAGTCTCATCACTGGCAGGGGCCTGAACTGTCTGTGCACGACCGCCTGTCCGAGACTCGCGTTGGGGACTTCCTCAGCAGAGAAGAAACGCTGGAGCTACTGAGTCTGCTCCGTCAGGAGCTCCGCATTCGCACGCACAGCTCTGATGGTTCACTAGAGGCCTGACGCGATGGACCCTGCCAACACACTCGCTAGCAATGCGGCAAAGGTGGGCTTTATCTCACTGGGCTGCCCGAAGGCATTGGTTGACTCTGAGAGAATTCTCACCCAGCTGCGGACAGAGGGATATGAGATCACGCCGCACTATGAAGATGCCGGCGTCGTGATTGTCAATACCTGTGGTTTTATTGACGCGGCCAAAGAGGAGAGCCTGGAAGCGATCGGCGAGGCAATTCAGGAAAATGGTCGGGTGCTGGTAACCGGTTGCATGGGGCGAGGCGAAGATGCGGAAACCATCCTGGCTCGACACCCTAAAGTAATGGGGGTCAGCGGACCGGCAGCGTATGAGGAGGTGCTCGCCACAGTCAGAGAGGCACTGCCAAACAATCATCGGCCTGACCCCTTGAGTGATTTGATCCCCGCACAAGGCGTGAAGCTCACCCCTCGTCACTACGCCTATTTGAAGATTAGTGAGGGATGCAACCACCGCTGCCGTTTCTGCATCATACCTAGCATCCGGGGCAATCTGGTGAGCCGGCCGATTGGTTCAGTCATGGTTGAAGCGGAGGGATTGGTCAGGGCGGGTGTCAGAGAGTTGCTCGTCGTCTCACAGGATACCAGTGCCTATGGCCTCGATCTGAAGTATAAGACTGACTTCTGGCAAGGCAGACCGCTTAAAAGCAACCTCGAGGCGCTGGCTTCAGCTCTCTCCGAGATGGGTATTTGGGTCCGTTTTCACTACGTATACCCCTACCCTCACGTTGATGCGCTCATTCCCATGATGGCGCAGGGTAAGCTGCTCCCCTATATCGATATGCCGCTTCAGCATGGCGCGAGTAGCGTATTACAGCGGATGAAGCGGCCAGCAGCCTCGGAAAAAACCTTGGATCGCATCGCCCGATGGCGAGACATCTGTCCTGAACTGACCATACGCTCGACCTTCATCGTCGGATACCCGGGCGAGACCGACGCAGAGTTTGAAGAGTTGCTGGCCTTTATTGACGAAGCAAAGCTGGATCGAGTGGGATGCTTTCAATATTCACCGGTCAAGGGCGCGGCTGCAAACCAGTTACCGGACCCCGTGCCGGAGAAACTCAAGCAACGGCGCTGGGAGCAGTTTATGTCGCTGCAACAGTCGATCAGCGCCGCCAAACTGCAGGCAAAAGTCGGCTCCACGCAAACCATTTTGATCGATTCNGTNACTGNGGCTGGTTGCGTCGGTAGAACNTCCGCTGATGCGCCCGAGATAGACGGTGTTGTGCACCTNCCCNGNAGCNANGAATTTCANCCCGGGGACTGGGTTGAAGCGGAGATCACCGCNGCGGATGACTATGATCTCTGGGTATCCTGAGACTGGGTACAGCCGGTGAATATCATTTTGCTTGAACCATCAGATTGGCTGAGCGACGACACCGTGCTGCTCACCGGCAGACGCCATCAGCACTTATCCGAGGTGCTGAGAGCCCAAATCGGCGATTCCTTTCGAGTGGGTTTGCTAAATGGCGGCCGCGGCGCGGGCAAGGTCGTTCGTATCAACGAAAGCGAAGCGCGGCTGAATGTAAATTTGAACCAGACTGCCCTGCCGCGGCACCCCTGCGATCTTGTGCTGGCACTGCCGCGACCGAAGATGCTGCGCCGGGTGCTGCGCACAGTCGCCGAAATAGGGGTAAGCAACGTGCATCTCATTCATTCTGCGCGAGTGGAAAAAAGTTTTTGGCAGACTCCTCTTTTGACAGCCGATCGCATACAGCGAGCGCTTTCGGCAGGACTCGAGAGGGCCGGCGATACGCAGTTACCTGCCGTTCACTTGCACCGACGCTTCAGACCTTTCGTGGAGGATCAATTACCCGAAATGGTCACAGATCGGGGCTGCTGGATCGCCCATCCGGGGTCAGAGATGGGCCTTGGGGACCAGCGAGCAGAGGGTATTATCATGTTNGGNCCAGANGGAGGNTTCGTCCCNTTTGAGCTGGNGTTNGCGACNTCGGTCGGCGCGCTACCTGTTCACCTCGGTGACAGAANACTGAGTGTCGACACGGCGGTCACTGCNGCTNTGGCGCAAACCNTTGCCNNNGTCAGNGTCTGACTACACCCCCGTACCCANTGANCANACCACGCCAGTNCCACCCATGCCGCAGTAACCCATGGGATTCTTGTGCANGTACTGCTGATGATAGTCCTCGGCGAAGTAAAANTCTGGCGCGGGGAGNANTTCCGTTGTGANGACNCCAAAGCCNGCGGCNGTNAAGCGCGGNTGAAAGGCCTCNANNCTCGCCANCGCTGCNTCATGTTGCGCGNCATCNCTGTAATAGATGCCNGACCGATACTGAGTNCCNACGTCGTTCCCCTGGCGCATACCTTGNGTGGGGTCATGGTTNTCCCAGAATNCNGTCAGNAAANCTTCNTAGCTCANCTGATGCGCGTCGTANACAACGCGCACTACCTCGTTGTGGCCCGTCTGNCCGNTGCANACCTCCCGATAGGTCGGGTTGGGTGTCAAACCTGCGGCATAACCCACAGCCGTGGTGTAAACCCCTTCTAACTGCCAAAACAGCCGCTCCACGCCCCAGAAGCAGCCCATCCCAAAAAGCGCTTGCCGCGTNTTTTCAGGATAGGGAGGCAACAACGGTGAACCCANTACNGCATGCCGGTCNGGGACNGNCATCGCCTGNTCTCGNCCCGGCAGAGCGGCGCCGNCTTCAGGCATCGCNGGCCCGCGGGCCATGTNCATCCAACCCATTTTGTCCTCCAAANNCACACAGTGGCGTCTTTGTACCTATNTTTGTAATAATAGCCNGCTATTTTNANGACNGACAGTAATCACCGCCCGGGACATGAGGTCGCNACCAAGCGNCCGCCCGATTGGAAAACCTGCNNACGCAGGTGGCGGGGGAGGAAAATATGACACAGATNAAACGTGAACCTTTTAATGCCGGCGACTTCTCCAGTAGAAAACTCATAGAGCTGGTCTTGGAGGATCGTGCCAGCGACCGCCTGACGTTGGACCAGGAGGCGCTTGATTCAGTCGTCTCTGAGCTGGCCAGTCGACGCCACTATTTGCGCGAGTTGCGCCAACGGGGCCTGNTAGCGCCCCGCGCTTCCTAGGCATCAACCATCCCTAAGGATCTCGACCGCCCTCGTTCGAGTGAAGTTGCCTCGTTCCTGCAAAAAACGCGGGCTATCCAGACCGTTACGAGGCGGCAGGCAAGACTGATCTTTGCTCTGGATGCGACGGCCAGCCGCGAGCCAACTTGGGCGCAAGCAAAAGCCTTACATGGAGAGCTTTTCGGTGCCGCGGCAACTGAGACATCACTTGCCGTACAGCTGTGTTATTACAGAGGCCATGCGGAGTTCCGCGCCTCNGAGTGGCTGACTCATTCGAGCGCACTGCTTGATCAAATGGCGGGCGTTACGTGTCTTGCAGGTGCGACCCAGATCGGCAGGCTCATCACACACGCCCTACAAGCGGGGTCGGTGAATCAGCCTGTTCGAGCACTGGTGTTTGTCGGTGATGCCTGCGAGGAGGGGCGAGANTACCTGTCGTCNCTGGCAGGTCAGTGNGGTATTCGTAAACTCCCNNTGTTCCTGTTTCAAGAGGGTCANGACGCGCAGACANGNGCGATATTCCAAGAAATGGCNNNNCTNTCTGGCGGCGCCACCATTCCCTTTGACGCNGGCAGTGCCGAGCGTTTAAGAATGCTNCTCCGAGCCGTNGCCAACTTCGCCCGTGGCGGGATCAAAGCGNTGCAAAAANNCGGCNATGAGGGCGAGCGGCTCCTNCTGGANGCCCTTCAAAACAGGNCATAGCCCCNGGGCAAAAACGATAAGATGTATCCACCGACATCAGTAACACGAGGATGACACCACAGTGCCAAGAATGATCTTACTGCTTGCGGTAGCGCTCGCGCTGATAATTCTGGTCCGCCGTGCCCAGCGGCAGCCCCCTCACAAGCGCCGTGCCGCTTATTTACAAATCGTGCTGGGTAGCGCCGTAGTCGGCGTCGTTATCCTGACGCTGATGGGTAAGATGCACTGGATCGGCGCCGCCTTGACCGGCTTACTGGTGGCTGCGCGACAAGTATTGCCTTGGGTGGTTCGCTTTCTGCCAATGCTCAGCAGCCTTCGCAGCCAAGGATCCGCCGCCGGCAAACAGTCTGAAGTGGTCTCCCCTATATTAAAAATGACCCTCGATCATGACAGTGGCGATCTCAGTGGCGTGATTCTCGAAGGCCCGTATAAAGACTGGTTGCTCGACGAACTCGACCGACGGCAACTCAATGAACTCATGGCTTTTTGTCAGCAGGAGGACGCCGACTCGGCGCAACTGCTGGCAAGTTACCTTGAGCAGCGTTTTCCTGGCGACGACGGCCAGAACGAGGGTTACGAAAAGTCGTCTTACGGCGGATCCGCTGGCCTGACGCAGGCCGAGGCGTTGTCACTCCTCGGACTCGAAGAAGGCGCCACCCGGGAAGAAATTATTGCGGCCCACCGCGCACTGATTCAAAAGTTGCACCCCGATCGCGGCGGCAGTGACTACCTTGCAGCAAAAATTAATGAGGCCAAGGACTTTTTGCTGGATTAAGCGGTCTTGGCACTGTCCACTTAATCCATAGCTGACTGCACGGACTTTCCACCTTCCTGAGAGGAGCAGCAACACACATGAGTGGCACCTTTGTTATACGCAATCAACTGGGCCATTACTGGGGGAAGTCGGGAGTCTGGGTCTCGGGTAGCCGAGCCGGGCAGGTCTCCTGTTGGGCGCATCGCGACGAGGCGATCAATACGCTTTTCGAACTCGGGTCGAAGGACACCGAGCTGCGGGGTGAAGTGTTTGAGGCTGAAACCGATGGCGCGAACCCGAAGAATCTTGAGATCAGTGAGCACGCGGTGCCCAAAGCTGAAGACCCAACCGAGCCCGCGGACACACTTGAAAACCAGGGGGATACCCCCACGTAACCCACACGTACTTCTCTTCCCGGAGTAACACGAATGAGGATTCTCCTGTTCCTGGCGACCAACCTAGCCATTATGATTTTGGTCAGCCTCATATTCACCGTGTTTGGTATCGGAGGCATCCTTGCCGACAACGGCATCGACCTTAACCTGCCGGGTTTATTAATTTTCTGCGGACTGTATGGGATGGGCCTCTCCCTGTTTTCGCTGCTATTTTCAAAGGGTTCCGCCAAACGCGGCACAGGGACGCAGATTATCGAGACAGCGCGAAATCAGGATGAAAAGTGGTTACTGGAGACAGTCCAGTCACTGGCCGCCAAGGCGGGGATTGGCATGCCCGAGGTCGGGGTGTTTCCCTCGGACGCCGCAAACGCTTTTGCCACGGGTTGGAATCGAAATAATGCGCTGGTGGCGGTGAGCACTGGGTTACTGCGGCGATTCGATAAGGACGAGGTTCGCGCCGTGCTCGCCCATGAAATTGGGCACGTGGCAAACGGAGACATGATTACCCTCACCCTGATTCAGGGGGTGGTCAACGCCTTTGTCATGTTTTTTGCCAGAGTGATTGGGCATACGGTCGACCGCGTCGTTTTCAGGACCGAACGCGGCTACGGTATCGGCTACTGGATCGTCACCCTCGTCGCAGAGATGGTTTTAGGACTTTTCGCCAGCATGATCGTCATGTGGTTCTCGCGGTATCGCGAGTATCGGGCTGATGCTGCCGGCGCTCACCTCGCCGGGCGCGCAGGTATGGTTGCCGCCTTACAGCGACTGAAAGCTGAGCAGGGGCAGCCTGCCGACCTGCCCGGAGAACTCACTGCTTTCGGCATTCGCGCCGGAGGCGGAGGGGGATTGGGAGAGCTTCTTCGCTCCCACCCGCCACTTGATGACCGTATTTTGGCGCTCCAGAACGCATGATGCGAGAGAGACTGACGGCAGCCTGCCTCGCTGCGCTACTGCTGCAGCCTGGGACCCCGCAGACCCTCGCCTCCGAGACGGCTGATTACCTCAGCTTTTCAACTGATGACGAGGCCAACACGACCGAAGTTTTTCAACGGGCGAGCCCTGCCGTCGTGTTTGTCACATCAAGCGAGCTNCGNCGCCAACGCTTCACNCGGAACATCACNGAAATCCCGAGGGGAGCGGGCTCCGGCTTCGTCTGGGATGCACAGTCTGGTCTGGTAGTTACCAACTACCACGTGGTCTCGGCAGCCGACCGTTTGACCATCACCCTCGCCGATGAACAGGCCTTTCAGGCCGAGGTGGTCGGCTTGGCGCCGGAGAGAGATCTCGCCGTTCTCCGCATCATTGACCCACCGGGCAACCTCACCGAACTGCCGGTGGGCGACTCCTCGGAACTCTCNGTCGGGCGCAAGGTCATGGCNATTGGTAATCCNTTTGGCCTCGACACCACACTGACAGTCGGGGTNGTGAGCGCGCTTGATAGAGAAATTCANTCNCCNAGCAATCGAACCATACGCGGCGTGATTCAAACCGATGCCGCGATCAACCCCGGCAATTCGGGTGGACCATTACTCAACTCACTGGGACAGCTGGTGGGCGTCAACACCGCCATCTTCTCACCCAGCGGCGGCAGTGCNGGCATCGGGTTCGCCATTCCGGTTAATACGGTGAGCGAAGTCGTCCCGCAACTCATCGCCTTNGGGAAAATCATGAGGCCGGTCCTCGGTGTNGAGCTCGCNTCTGATCGCTGGTTAAGACGCTACCGNGTCGATGGCGTGCCCATTGTCAGAACCTANCGCGGATTCCCCGCNGAAAATGCCGGTATGGTAGGCGCCCGANGGGGGTCCAGAGGCGAAATTATCCTCGGCGACGTGATCGTAGAGATCGAGGGCGAACGCGTGGCCAACAACGACGAGTTTTTGTCTGCTATGGAGAAGCATCGCGTTGGCGACACCATCAACATCGTGACCACTCGCGAGGGTGTGGAAAAGCGCTTCCGTGTGGAATTATCCGAGGTCCAGTAGACGTNTTTAAGNCTNNTGCTCNGNGGGCCAACTGGCAGGGTCGAGCGCTNCCTCGGGCATCTCATCACGGCTGAATTGCGGCGCCAAGCCTGCCTCCAACTGCTGTTCGAAGTGACGTAGTAGCGATATCGCGACGGGATATAACGCCCAGAGCGCCAACAAATTGGTCAGCGCCAGCAAGGCCATTGTCAGGTCTGCGAAGCCAAATACAGTCCCCANATCCTGTACCGACGCCCAGGCAATCATCACCAACACGCTTAATCTGAAAACCGGTACCGCCCAACGCCCAAGGCGCTCAAAGTAGGCAATGCTGTTCTCACCCAAAAAAGCGTTATAGGCGATGGTGGTNGTAGCAAACAACACCAGTGCGATGCTCACAAGAGGCTCCCCGAGAGGGCCCAAGTGCTCTGCCACTGCCATCTGGGTCAATACCACGCCCTGCACGGTTTGGCCGTNCAATCCGTACACCGAGGACATCAGAATAATCAGCGCAGTGGCCGTGCACAGAATGACAGTGTCGATGAATACGCTNAGCGACTGCACCAGCCCCTGGGACATGGGATGAGGCACGTCAGCNGCTGCAGCCACATTGGGCACCGTTCCCAAGCCTGCCTCATTCGAGAACAACCCTCGCCGGGCACCTTGGGCAACTGCGGCAGCCACCCCGCCGCCCACTGCCTGCTCCAACCCGAGGGCCGAGGAAAATATCAGCGCAATGGCCCGCGGGATATCGGTGAAATTCAGTATCAGTACCCAGATAGCCAGCACCAGGTAGCCAATTACCATGGCAGGGACCACTACCTCTGATACCGCCGCAAGCCGCCTGATACCGCCAAAAAGGATGATCGCNATCATCGCGGTCATGACCGCTCCACTCAGCGCAGGGGGCACACCGAAAGCCGATTCAATTGATGTGGTGACCACATAACTCTGGACCGCGTTGAAGCCAAAACCTATCGTTACCAGAAGTAGGACGCTGTAAATCACGGGAACCACTCGCCAGCCCAAGCCGTAACGCATCACGTACGCCGGACCCCCGCGGAAAGTCTCATCACCGTGGCGCCGCTTGTAGAGCTGAGCCAGAGCACATTCAAATAGGCTGGTTGACATGCCGAGTAGCGCAATCAGCCACATCCAAAACAACGCCCCTGGGCCACCTAATGTGATCGCCACTGCGACACCCGCGATGTTGCCACCGCCTACTCGCCCGGCAACGCTGACGGCTAACGCCTGAAAACTGGAGATGCCGCGATCAGACCCTTTCCAATCAATATTGAACAACACGCTGAGCGTGCGCCGGAACAATCGGAGCTGCACAGCCCGCGATCCCAAAGTAAAGCGAACCCCCACCGCGAGAAGCACTGTGATCAAGACATAGGACCAAAGCCAATCGGTAATGGTCAGCAACATACGATTANAGCAANCCNGTNATCAAAATCAGCGCTACCGCTGGCACGACGATGAAACGGGTCAAACCTCTCCAAAGGCCGAACCACTGCGAGTCNTCCCGCAACTCATCCTGACTGGCGTCACGTTGCATGAACCANCCCGTNAANAGCGCGACGAGCAAACCCGCCATGGGTAAAAAGAGTTTGTCGTACAANGCCTCGGTGAGTTCATTAAAGTTCATGCCNAGCAGCTGGTAGTCGGCCCAAATGTTGTAGCTCAGCACCGACACCACGCTGAGAGTGGTGACCGAGCCAACAACCAACATCGTGCTGCGTTGTCTGGATACGTTGAGCTTTTCCTTGGTCCAGCTGGTGACACTCTCCAGTAGACCCACCATGGACGTGACGCCTGCGACAGACAGCATGACAAAGAACAATACGGCAAATACTCCGCCACCGGGCATTTGCGCAAAGGCCACTGGCAGCGTCTGGAAAATCAATCCAGGNCCGCTGGCCATGTCGAGACCGNNGTGGAACACCGCCGGGAANACCACAAAGCCCGCGAGCAATGCGATGAGAGTATCTGCCAAAACGATCGTCCCCGCTCCTCTGGCAATCG
>PAGS01000054.1 GCA_002705465.1 Halieaceae bacterium | reverse complement strand
GGCAGATTGCTGCCTATTGGGCAACACGAGGCCAACATGCTCCGAATTGCACACGAAGGGCTCACTTTCGATGATGTGCTTCTCCTGCCCGGCTACTCTGAGGTGACTGCCAAGGATGTCTCGCTGGTCACGCGCCTGACGCGCAATATCCCACTCAATATCCCGCTGATATCCGCCGCTATGGATACCGTGACCGAGTCACGCCTGGCCATTGCTCTGGCCCAGGAGGGCGGGATCGGCATCATTCACAAGAACATGACCATTCAGGAGCAGGCCGAGGAGGTCCGTCGCGTCAAGAAGTTCGAAAGCGGCGTGGTGAAGGATCCCATCACGATCGAGAGTACCGCCAGTATTGCGGATTTGATTGATCTCACCCGCGCCAATGGTATTTCTGGTGTGCCGGTGATGGAGGCTGGCAACCTCGTCGGTATTGTGACCCGGCGGGACATTCGTTTTGAGACCGACACCGCTAAGTCGGTTTCGGCCATCATGACCAAGAAGAAAAAGTTGGTGACGGTCAAAGAGGGTGCTCCACTTGAAGAGGTGCAGCGACTGCTGCACGAACATCGCATAGAAAAACTTCTGGTTGTAGACGATGACTTTGGGCTGAAAGGCCTCATCACAGTTAAGGACTTTGACAAGGCGGAGTCTTTTCCTCACGCCTGCAAAGACGAATTTGGTCAGCTGCGGGTTGGCGCGTCAGTTGGTACCAGCCCAGACACAGATGAACGCGTTGAAGCGCTCATTCGCGCAGGTGTCGATGTGCTGGTGGTGGATACCGCGCACGGCCATTCCAGAAATGTACTGGAGCGGGTCGGCATGATCAAGGCTCGCTATCCGGAGGTGGATGTCATTGGCGGCAACATAGCGACTCCGGAGGCGGCACTGGCCCTGCGCGACGCAGGCGTCGATGCAGTGAAGGTTGGGATCGGACCGGGTTCAATCTGCACGACCCGAATCGTGACCGGCGTCGGTGTGCCACAAATTTCTGCAATTGCTGCGGTATCGGAGGCCTTGGCTGATTCAGGCGTTCCGGTCATCGCCGATGGCGGGATTCGCTTCTCTGGCGATCTGGCCAAGGCGCTGGCCGCTGGTGCTGACGCCGTGATGATGGGGAGTATGTTTGCCGGTACCGAGGAGGCTCCCGGAGAAGTGGAGCTCTATCAGGGCCGGACCTATAAGTCCTATCGTGGCATGGGTTCAATCGGTGCCATGTCCCAAAGTCAGGGGTCCTCCGATCGCTATTTTCAGGACTCCAGCGTGGGCGCGGAGAAGCTGGTCCCAGAGGGTATTGAGGGCAGGGTCCCCTATAAAGGCCCCGTGTCCGCCATCATTCATCAGCTGATGGGGGGAGTGCGCTCAGCGATGGGTTATGCGGGGTGCGCAACGATGGACAAAATGCGCACCGAGCCGCAGTTTGTGCGGGTGACCTCAGCCGGGATGTCCGAGTCCCACGTGCACGACGTATCGATTACCAAGGAAGCGCCCAATTACCCTGTTCGGTAGCAGCAGTATCAGTCGCTTTTCGTCTCAACCTTATTGCGCGGAGCCCGAGTCGTGACACAGGATATTCATCGCGATCGTTTGTTGATCCTAGACTTCGGTTCTCAGTACACGCAGCTCATTGCGCGACGTATTCGTGAAGTCGGGGTGTATTGCGAGATTGTTCCTTGGGACACGCCCGTTGACGTTATTCGTGAGTTCGCGCCCAAAGGTATGGTCCTCTCTGGCGGGCCCGAGTCAGTGACGGATCCCGACTCGCCTCGCGCCCCAGACCTTGTTTTCAGTCTTGGCGTGCCCCTGCTCGGCATCTGTTACGGCATGCAGACGATGGCCGCCCAGTTGGGCGGGTCGGTGGAGGGGTCTGACACATCCGAGTTTGGTTATGCGCAAATTCGGCGGACCGCGGGTGGCGGATTGTTGGCCGATATTGCTGATGAGACGGATGCTGAGGGCAGGCAACTCCTCGACGTTTGGATGAGCCATGGTGACAAGGTCTCGGCATTACCGGCTGACTTCGAGCTGATGGCCGAGACCGATAGTTGCCCCATCGCGGGCATGGCGCACCGCGATAAGCCCTGGTTCGGTATTCAATTTCACCCCGAAGTGACCCATACGCTGAAGGGCGAAGACATCTTTCGGCATTTCGTACTGTCGATCTGCGGATGCGAGGCTTTGTGGACGCCCGCGAATATTGTCGAGGACGCGATCGCCCGGGTTCGAGAGCAAGTGGGGGATGACAACGTGCTCTTGGGACTGTCCGGCGGTGTCGATTCCTCCGTCGTCGCGGCGCTACTTAATCGCGCCATCGGCAACCAACTGACCTGTGTGTTCGTGGATAACGGCTTGCTGCGCCTTAACGAGGGTGATCAAGTGATGCAGATGTTCGCCCAGAATATGGGTGTAAAAGTCATCCGAGCCGATGCCGAGGAGTGCTTTCTCGCCAAACTTGAAGGGGTGAGTGACCCTGAGGCTAAGCGCAAGGCCATTGGTAACACCTTTATCGAGGTGTTCGATGAAGAGGCGGCAAAAATCGAGAACGTGAAGTGGCTGGCGCAGGGCACGATTTATCCTGATGTGATCGAGTCAGCGGGCGCCAAGACTGGCAAGGCCCATGTGATCAAGTCTCACCATAATGTGGGCGGCCTACCCGAGGACATGGCGCTGGAGCTGGTGGAGCCCCTGAGAGAGCTCTTCAAAGATGAGGTACGGCGCATTGGCCTTGAGCTGGATCTGCCGCGTGACATGGTGTTTCGCCATCCATTCCCGGGGCCAGGCCTGGGTGTGAGGATTCTGGGAGAAGTAAAGAAAGAATACGCCGATCTACTGAGACGAGCGGATGCCATATTTATCGAAGAGCTGCGNAACGCCGGGTGGTATGACCAAACCAGCCAGGCCTTCGCCGTGTTCCTGCCGGTGAAGTCGGTAGGCGTTGTCGGCGACGGCCGCCGCTACGAGTGGGTGGTGGCGATTCGCGCGGTGCAAACCGTCGATTTTATGACCGCACGTTGGGCGCACTTACCTTACGAGCTGATGGAGACNGTCTCAAATCGAATCATTAATGAGATCTCCGGCATCTCCCGCGTGACCTACGATATTTCCGGCAAGCCGCCCGCCACCATTGAGTGGGAATAGTGACTGACTGTCGCTGAGGCAGAACATGGGTTCCCGATCGAAACGTCAATTCGTACCCCCNNAGTTTGTGGTTCCNNNCGAGNTNTTNANGCCCAATTTNCNGCTCCGGATGCTNTCGATCGATGACGTCGAAAAAGATTTCGAGGCAGTGACNTCGAGTGCANCGCATCTGAGCAAAGTGTGGCCCGANACCGGTTGGCCTCATGGGCTGACGATTAGACAAAACCTGATTGACTTGGGTTGGCATGAAAAGGAATTCCAGAACAGAAGTTCTTTTGCCTACACCGTAGTCACCCATGATGAATCCCGCGTGCTGGGGTGTGTCTACTTNTACCCGACAGAAAAANCAGNNTTCGACGTGGAGGTCTTTCTNTGGGTGAGGGAAAGTGAACTCGCGNNCGANCTTGATGCGGAACTTTTTGAGGCNGTTCGCAGTTGGCTAGCGANNGATTGGCCTTTTGACCACCCTGCNTNTCCGGGGCGGGAAATTGANTGGGNCAAATGGGAAGCGCTGCCCACCGAATAATATTGGCTTTGGTGAGTGATCGAGCGGTTGAATCCCTGAGGGGCGATCGCTAATTTGCGGATAGCAAGGCCGCCAGTTTCGTGCCCGCTATCGCGGTTACCAAGAGGATGATGGAAGCCGCTAGCACATTGGCGAGCTTTCGGTTGCGCCAAGGATGTGGGATGAGTTGACTATTCGCGATCAGTAAGAGAATCCCCGCTACTACCGGTAACAGCATGGCGTTGGCGGCCTGTGCGGTCACGATCAAGGCCTGAGGGCGGCTTGCCACCAGCGCGAGGCTCGTGCCTACGCCGAGTACAAGGAGTGCTGCCGTCTTGAATTCGGTGCTGCGCTCATCTGTAGAGAGACCCAGAGCACCGCATACTGCCCAGCTGGCGGCCACTGGGGCGGCGAGAGCAGAGCTGAAGCCTGCGGCAAACAAGCCGATCGCGATCAGTGGACCGCCGAAACCCGGCAGCCGATCATCAACTCGATCGATCAAGGCATTGAGCACCGATTGATTCGAGGGCGATTCCAGCAGCACAGCGGCGACTGCCATGATCGCCAGCGTGATTATCGCACCCATTGAAATGGCGACGAATGATTCCCACCTCGCTTCCCGCAATGCCTCTGACAACGGGGCGTCTTGCCATCGTCGTCGCGCCGCTGTGGCATGAAGAAACAGGTTATAGGGCACGATGGTCGTGCCGATCAGCGCCAATACCAGCAGGCTGTCCCCGGACCTGAAACGAGGTGCCAGCCGGTCAGCGGATAGCGACAGCATTTCTGGTGCCAAGATGATGGCAAGGCCAAAAAACAAGACCGCCATCAGGACTACCAGCGCCACCAAAACGCGCTCCAACCAGTGGTATCGGTTACCGAGGATCAAGATCACGGCCACAGCACTCAAAGATAAGACCGCANAGGCGAAGCGGTCAGGCANGAAAGCGNTCAGGCCCACNGCNGCGCCAGANAGATTGCCTGACTGGTAGGCAGCGTTNCCAANNCCGATCGCCGCCACAATCANNGGAGCAACCAACCANCGGCCCCAGATNGCNCCCCCGAACTCTCTGGCGAGTGNGGCNAGATCTNGNTGTGTGGCGAGTGCNGANCGCACGGCCAGNTCCTGTAACGTCACCGTGGCGATCAGGGCAAACAGAATNGTCCAGGCNAGGGCGANNCCGCTTGANGCGNCGGTNGTCGCGGCAGTTGTCAGCGTGCCGGGGCCGATAAAGGCGGCGGCAACCATGGCGCCGGGTCCGAGTCTAATTGTCAAGACGCTTACTCGGTAGGAGAGAGCCGTCCTGGCGGGCCCGAGACATCGCTATTGATACGCGCGATTTCGGAGGCCGGTAGCTGAAGCTCAGTGAGTACTGACCCATCCAGCGTGAAAGCCGTAGGGCACCCTGAAGGGCATGATGATGGTGGCGACGGGGCCCGCAGTCAGGTTTTGCGCGTCGATGATCAAACACTCACTTTGTTGAGCCGCCTCATCATGCACAAAGCATACGAGGTAGCCGTCGTCCTCGGATGTGCCACCCCGTTTTGGCGCAAAGACGGCCTCTCCACCGTGGCGATCCGGCCCGTATCGGAACTCAACGGTAGCGCCTGTCTCGCGGTCGTACTTCATCACACCATCAAAAGTGAATGCGCGCTCGGTATTGAAAATGCCGGCATAGACAAAGCGGGTTTTGTGGCAGGCGAAGTCATCATTAACCCGGGTGAAGTCGCAGGGGGTCTCGCTGACTGATCGCTCAACGACGGAACCCGTCGCAAGGTTGATCCGCCATTCGTGAAGCCGCCCCTGATTTTCTTGGAGATTATTCCCAACTGAGGTGCCCGCTCCCGCGATATCAGCGGTGTTGGATCGCGACGCCACCAGTACTATCGCGTCGCCGTCGTCCCAGGCGTTGGCCGTATGGATGACCACGCCAGTCTCGACATCGAACCAGCGCACATCCGCGTCAGTGCCGTANCGAGGCATCACGCCAATTCGCGAACCATACTGGGGTTCAAAATCGACCGCTGGCCCACCGGATATNGCGCGTCCAATATCCAGCGTGATCGGGAAGTCCAGAAACAGGGTGTATTTTTCAGTTACAGCAAAGTCGTGCATGAAGATGGATCGAGGAATCGTGATCGGCGTGGTGTGCACGAGTTCACCCTCTTTGTCGATCACTGAGTAGCTGACGAACGGCGCCTGAAAAGAGTAGCCATACGTCATCATTTCGCCGCTTTGCTTGTCTATTTTGGGATGCGCGGTAAAGGGGTGTTCCAACTTGCCGTTAAAGTCAGTAGGGCCAACTGTGCTCAGACTGTGAAGGTCGATCACGGTGGGTTGCGAGGGTTCATGCAACGCGTACAAGGTGTTGTTGTGAAATGCGAAGGCCGTATTCGCGAGATTCTTGGAACTCGGCGCGCCCTCGGGGANCCGTGAGGGTGNCGGGTCCATGAGCGAATTCATGCCCTTGTAGACCCAATCACCGCGCGCCTGNTCCAGTTNGAAGCCCTCGTTTCGNATAAAGCGATTGCGATATCGGGNCTTGCCCNCCCTGAACTCAAGGGCGTGGATCATGCCGTCGCCATCGAAGGTGTGATAAGCCGCTTCACTGAATACGTACACTGGGTTAGGCCCCACGCGTAAGAAGTGGCCCTGTAGGTCATCGGGTATCTCGCCGATGACCTCCATCTCATCGGTGTCACGCTCCTCGAAGACGGGGCTGAAATTGCCGTCGAGAAAAAAATTTGGAGAGGGTTCACCTGCTTGTATCTGTGGCATAACTGGAATCCGCCTTTTCAGTGAAGAGACCGGCGCATAACCGGTGCCTCAAGCAAGCAAGAATACCTCGTTTTACCGACATCGGTGCGTCACCGGTTGGGGCGCCAGTAAGAGTAGGTTGGAGTGCGGCCAAATCAGTGTCGCTCGACCCCACGTTCGGCACACGCTCCGCTGTAGAGTGTAAATATTCGTAACAAGCGGGTCTGAGTTCACTTTTTTCGCGTATCAGCAAACACTAGGCTGTCGACCTGCTCTTGACCGAGCCCATCGAGTGTCGCTGGGCCGTTAGATGTACCTACCTCCGGGGTCTGTATTGATGTCAAAAAATGTTATGTCGGCTTCCATTGTCGCCGGTCTGTTATTTTTGTGGTTGGGTTCGGGACTTTGGGTCGAGCGACCATCAGGGCCCGCTCCAGTGGCCATCTCCGAGTCAGGGCAGCTACAGCAGTCAGCGATCGCAACGCTCAGTAAAGTGAGAGTTCAGCTAACAAGAGCCGAGCCCATAAATCAGAGTGTGGTCCTGCGCGGCCGCACCGAAGCCAAGCGTATCGTCGACGCCACTGCTGAAATNTCAGGTCAGGTCGTGCGCCGCTCTGTGGAACGCGGTGAACAGGTTAGCCGCGGGCAGTTGCTGTGCGAAATCGCTATTGACGATCGTGCGATGGCTGTTGAAGAAGCNCGGGCANCCTTAAACAAAGCGGAAATTGAACACGAGGGCAGTTTGAAACTCGCCGCGCAAAGCTTGTTGTCCGAGGTGGCCATCGCTGCGTCTGCCGCGAGNCAAGAGGCGGCCGAGGCCCAGCTCGAGCGTCAAACACTCAATCTGGCACGAACCCAAATCACTGCGCCCTTTGACGGTGTGGTTGAAGATTTTCACCTCGACGAGGGCGACTATGCGATGCCGGGAGACGCCTGTGCCACGGTGATTGACCTAGACCCCATGTTGGTCACAGCACAGGTCACCGAGGAGCAAGTAGAGCACCTTCGCTTGGGCAGCACCGTCCAAGGGAGTACCCGCATGGGACGATCGATAGAGGGCGAACTTTCCTTCATCGGTAATCAAAGCGACCCCGTTACCAGAACCTACGCGGTGGAAATCACCGTCGATAACCGAGACTACCGNCTGAGATCTGGTTTAACNGTCTCGCTGCGTGTCATGCTGGATGAAATTCAGGCCCACTACATCACGCCGTCGCTGCTGACCCTTAATGAGCAGGGCGACATGGGCGTGCGTCTTATCGACGCGAGCAATCGCGTTGTTTTTAGTGCTATCGAGATTGTGGAAGATGGTCCCGACGGTATGTGGGTGTCGGGGCTTCCCGATTCGGCTGCCCTGATCACAGTCGGGCAGGAGTANGTCACCGAGGGTGCAACTGTCGATCCCGTGTACGTAGACAGTGCGGGTGATCAGGTCGTCACCCGATGATCATTGCCAGTATCATCGGCCGCACCCGCACCTCGCTGTCGTTATTGGTGCTCATGGTATTTGTGGGCCTGGCAGCTAGATCGGCCCTACCTATCGCCAACGACCCCCACGTGGACTTGCCGCTTTTCTACGTTGGCGTGAGTCACGACGGTATCTCTCCGGAGGATGCAGAGCGATTACTCGTTCAGCCGATGGAGATTGAGCTGCGCAAGCTGGAAGGCATCGTTGAGCTCAAATCCACCGCGTCAGAGGGTATGGCTAGCTTCTTCGTTGAATTTGATGTTTCTCAGGACTTGGACAAAGCACTCAGTGATGTGCGCGAAGCGGTGGATGCTGCNAAGGCAGAAATGCCTGATACCGCTGAAGAACCTTTCGTCGAAGAAATGACAGCAGACGATTTTCCAATGTTGCAGGTCAACCTGATCAGTGAAGGGGTCAGCGAACAGGTGCTCTACCGCGCCGCACTGCGGTTGAGGCAACAGATTGAGACGATTCCCGCAGTGTTGAGTGCAGAACTGCAGGGGCATCGTGATGAGGTGCTCGAAGTCNTTATCGACCCTGATGCGCTCAACGCTTATCGCATCTCGGTTGAGGAACTGGTGGTTGTTTTACAGAGAAACAATCGCCTCATTCCTGCCGGGACGGTGGATCTCGATAGCGGCCGTTTCGCGGTAAAGGTCCCTGCAGTCGTCGAGCGGGCAGACGAAGTATTGGAATTACCTGTACGCAGCAACAATGAGGGCGTGGTGACGCTCAGAGACGTGGCTCGCGTCAACCGCACCTTTAAGGATCGAACCAGTTACGCGCGGTACAACGGACAGGAAGCCATCTCCATCGGTGTCACCAAGCGATCTGACGCGAACGTCATAGATGCGGTCGACAAGGTCCTAGAGGTGGTAGCGGACACCTCCGCCATGCTTCCGAGCGGTATCCGCATCATCCCGTCACAGAATCAGGCGGAATTTGCAGCGGTACAGGTACGAGAACTCGAGGGCAACATTCTGACGGCCTTGGCTTTGGTCATGATTTTGGTCGTGGCCTCCATGGGTTTTAGAAGCGGTCTGGTAGTCGGGCTTGGCATTCCCTTTTCACTGCTATTTTCGGTCACCATCATTTATCTNCTNGGTTATACCTTCAATTTTATGGTNATGTTCGGCATGTTGCTGGCGCTGGGCATGCTNATAGACGGTGGCATNGTGGTGACNGAATANGCCAATCGCTTGATGAGTGAGGGTATNGACCATAAAGANGCCTANACCTCGGCAGTGCANCGCATGTTTTGGCCCGTAACGGCNTCGACNGCGACCACCNTGGCGGCNTTTCTNCCCATGCTTTTTTGGCCGGGTGTGTCAGGGCAGTTTATGGGCTACCTCCCGGTCACCGTGTTTACNGTGCTTTTTGGGTCGCTTTTTTANGCGCTGCTGTTTGGTCCAGTATTGGGTACCTTGTTTGGCAAGCCCTCGATGCATAGCGCAGAGGCGCTGGATGCGCAGCGCATCTTGGAAGATGGCGATCCCACGCAATTGAACACGCTGACCGGGCGTTTCGCGCGTTTCATGACACAGGTCTGTCACCGACCTATTCTGACCATGGGCATCGTCTTTGGGATATTGACGAGTGTTTTCTGGGGTTACGGCAAGTACGGCGTGGGCACGATCTTCTTCTCCGATGCAGACCCCCAGTTCATACAGGTGTCGGTGCTGGGTCGAGGTAATTTCTCCGCCAGCGAAGTGAACGAGCTGGTGTTGGAGGTCGAATCCGAGGTGCTGCAGATTCCCGGGATTCGTTTTGTTAACACNCAGAGTTTGCTNCCNGGCGCGAGTGANGGNAACAGCGGGTTTATGGGCAGCAGCTCCGATCGCATTGGTTCGATTTTTTTGGAGCTGGTAGCAGAGGCCGACAGGGATCTCGGCGGCAAGGCNATCATGAGCATGATCCGTGAGNGCACTGACTCTTTGGCTGGGATCAAGGTNGAGGTGCAGCCGCTTGAGAAGGGCCCNCCCGTTGGCAAGCCCATACANATTGAATTTTCATCCAAACAGCGCGATCTACTAGAGCCCGCCATGGCTCGCGTGAGAGCGCATCTTGATACATTGCCCGAACTGGTAGATATCGATGACTCGGCGGTGCTTCCCACAATCGAGTGGCGTATAGACGTAGACCGGCAGCAGGCCGCGCTCTATGGGGTCGATGTTTCCTCGGCAGGGCTCGTCGTGCAGTTAGTGACCAACGGTGTGAAGGTCGGCGAATACCGGCCCGATGATGCTGAGGACTCGGTGGATATCCGGGTGCGGTTCCCCAGGGCAGACCGGGGCATTACCGCCATGGACGAGCTCCGTATCAGTACCGATCAGGGCATGGTGCCGCTGAGTAACTTTGTGCAGATGCGCCCTGCGCCGGGGGTTGACTCGTTAAAGCGTGTTGACGGGCGACCGGTGGAGTTAATTAGAGCCAATGTACGCGAAGGCATCATGGCAGATAGCATGGTGGTACAGATCGAAGAGTGGCTCGCTGGTCAGTCTTTCGCTCCCGCGATCGAGATTCGCTTCCGGGGTGCTAATGAGGAGCAGGCAGACTCCATGGCATTTGTGTCGGCTGCTTTTTTACTGGCGCTTGCGATTATGTTCATCCTGTTGGTGTCCCAATTCAACAATTTCTATCAGAGCTCCCTGATTTTGCTTGCGGTGGTCATGTCCACTGCCGGGGTGCTCTTGGGTTTGTTGGTGCTGGGCAGTCCGTTCAGCGCGCTTCTCACTGGCGTCGGCGTAGTGGCGCTGGCGGGCATCGTGGTGAACAACAACATCATCCTGATAGACACCTTCAATCATGTGCGGCGGCAGCATCCAGGGATGGATATTCGCAATGTTATCGTGCGAGCCACGGCCCAACGGTTACGTCCGGTGCTCCTGACGACCGTCACCACTGTGTGTGGTCTGTTGCCCTTGGCAGCCGGGTTTTCGGTTGATCTCGCTGGACGCTCGATAACGGCCGAAGGGGAAATGGCGATGTTTTGGGCACCGTTATCTCAGGCGATTGTATTTGGCTTATCGTTTGCCACCGTGTTGACCCTGATAGCGACACCCGCTTTACTGGCCCTACCCACGGCTATCAAGACGCAGTTTTCGATGGCAAGAGCCCGACTGGCCCCAGCCTAGCCTGCTTTGTATGAAGTTGAGCATCGTGACAGCGGCAGAGATTCTCTACGGTGCTCGCTCTCAGGAGGTCGCTGCTTTGTTTGAAGGTCAGGTAAGTTTCGGTTCTGCCATACTGCGGCTCCTGAAACCATTATCCTATTTGCCTAAGACAACCAAATAGCTTTTGGATTTTTTGGAGCGTGGCGTAATGGCCGGTCATAAGCTTGTCGCACGAGGCATAGCGTTGCTGCTATGTCTCGTTTGCTCTCCTCTGTTGGCGGCAGAATCACTTGGTAATCTTGCTCAGTATCCACCCAGACCCATTGATTTACAGATCACTACCGGGAGCGATGGCGCACCTAACATCGAGCCCAGCGAGATAGTGTTGGATTCGGGGCGGTACTATCGGCTGACTATCAATTGCCCCGACGTGCAGGGCGATCTCAGTGGTTGGCGGATCGAGATGCCCGAGTTGCTGAATAACGCTCATCTTCGGTTGGTGACGGTAGGCGATATTGAGGTGCACCTTCAAGGATTGAGCTTCAACGCGATCGAATGCGACGAGATAGGGTCCGCTCACGTAAGCTTCGTGCCCATCAAGCCGGGCGTTTATCCACTCTATGTCGGTAACGTGCCGCTGGCCGTGGGACGACCGATAGGTGAATCCGGCGTCCAAACGCAGGGGCAGTTTACATTTGGAAGCATTAACGTCCGCTGACTTTATGGTAGCTCAGCCGGCGGGGCAGAGGCGGTCGTCCTGCATCAAAGCCTACTGATTTCGCTCACTGCTCGGTGGCCCATTC
>PAGS01000053.1 GCA_002705465.1 Halieaceae bacterium | reverse complement strand
ATGCGGTCAGTCAACTTGATCTGGGCCCTTGCCACCTCGATATCGGTCGTCTGGCGGTCGCGTACTACGACAAAGGGGAGGGTGCTGGGCTTAGTGTGCAGGAGTATGTTGCCCAAGAGCTTGCCTATCTGGTGGGTTCGACGCACAAGCCGGTTGACGAGCCGGTGGATGTCGTCCTCTATGGATTTGGCCGCATTGGCCGACTGATGGCTAGGATTCTCATTGCGAAAACAGATGGCGGCGACAGCCTGCGCCTTCGCGCTGTGGTCGTGCGCCGTGGAAAGGCCGAGGATGACCTTCTCAAGCGCGCCAGTCTCTTAAGACGAGATTCGGTACATGGGGTCTTTCAGGGCACGATCCGGGTTGATGAGGAGCGCCAGTCCTTCGTGGCCAATGGCAACGAGATCAAAGTGATTTATGCCGATGCCCCGGAGGACATCGACTACACGCAATATGGCATCAAAAACTGCATGGTGGTGGATAACACCGGGGTCTGGCGGGACGAAGCGGGTTTGTCGCGTCACCTGACGGCCAAGGGCGTGGCAAAGGTGATTCTGACGGCGCCCGGTAAGGGCGACATCAAGAATATCGTCGCGGGCATCAATGACGGTGACATTCAACCCGAGGACCAGATTCTCTCCGCGGCGTCGTGTACCACCAACGCTATTGTGCCGGTCTTGAAGGCGGCAGATGACCAGTACGGCATTAGTGCAGGGCACGTCGAGACGGTGCACGCTTACACCAATGATCA
The DNA here is from genome assembly GCA_002705465.1 of Halieaceae bacterium. Lineage (GTDB taxonomy): Bacteria > Pseudomonadota > Gammaproteobacteria > Pseudomonadales > Halieaceae > Luminiphilus. Next base: position 32,542 of record PAGS01000053.1, on the reverse strand, counting down.
GAACCTGATCGATAATTATCATGCGGGGGAGCGCCGGGGTCGCAGTGCGCCGCTGAATATGGTGCTGACCGAGACGGGTGCGGCCAAGGCCGTGGCGAAGGTGCTGCCGGGCTTGAGCGGCAAACTCACGGGTAACGCCATCCGGGTACCGACGCCTAATGTGTCGATGGCGATTCTGAATTTGAACCTCGCAAAATCCACCACGCGGGGGGAGTTGAACGAGTTCATGCGCGAGACTGCGTTGCATTCGACCATGAAAAAGCAGATCGATTACTCCAATTCCCCCGAAGTGGTATCCAGCGATTTTGTGGGTTCCCGGGCGGCCTGCGTATTTGATGCCAAAGCGACCATTGTGAATGGCCACCATGCGGTGCTGTACCTCTGGTATGACAACGAGTACGGCTACAGCTGTCAGGTCTACCGTGTGCTGGAGCGAATGGCCGGTATTCGCTACCAAACCTACCCGGTGAATAGCCCCTATCCACTGTGATGGCTCACTGTGTTTGAGTCTTCGGGTTTGGGTTGGCCTTGGCCGGGCAAGTCGAATAGAATACGTGCGACCGAGGAGAGGCTATTCGCCCGGCCCTAAGAGCCCCCGGTCTGCAGGACGTGCACCACCGTCTGGGGGAGTTCCCCGATTGTGACAGTGTCAGCGCCGCCCCCGAAAGGTGTTTCCCGGGCGCGGTGAGGGCGTTGATGTGCTTGGCGTATAACGCGGCAATGCAGATGAGCAGCAACATGATTAAGATCAAGCGTGGTTTGGACATACCTCTGGCCGGAGCGCCCGCGCAGGAGCTGGATACCTCCTTGAACACGCGAGCGGTGGCCTTGCTGGGACCGGACTATCAGGGGATGAAACCGACCATGGCAGTGCAGGTCGGAGATAGCGTCAAACGGGGCCAGCTGCTTTTCACTGATAAAAAATGCGAGGGCGTCAAATACACCGCGCCGGCCGGTGGCCGGGTCGCCGCCATTAATCGCGGCGCAAAGCGGGCGTTTCAGTCCATCGTCATCGAGGTCGACGAAGACCANGCTGAGGGTTTTGATCAATATTCTTTTCAGGACGCCGCAGCGCTCAGCGGAGACGCCATAAAGCGGCAGCTTATCGACTCGGGTCAGTGGACTGCTTTGAAAGCCAGGCCCTTTGGTCGGGTCGCTGACCCGGCCACGAGTCCCGCTGGTCTCTTTATCACTGCAATCGACACACATCCCCACGCGCCTAATCCGGCACAGGTCATTGCCCGGGAAGCTCAGGCCTTCGAGTTGGGTCAGATCCTGCTGGCTAACATGGTGGCTTGTCCGGTGTATTTATGCGCGGCGCCGGGTGCGGCAATGCCGGAAGCGACGCACGAACGCATTAGCCGGCATGACTTTAGCGGTCCGCACCCCGCCGGGCTTGCGGGCACTCACGTGCATTTTCTGATGGGCGCCTCAGCTGGTCGCATCGCATGGACGATTGGTTATCAGGATGTCATCGCTGTCGGGCGGTTATTTCTGGATGGCGCGCTTTTTACTGATCGTGTGGTGGCACTGGCGGGCCCGGCGGTGAGCAGGCCGCGCTTGATACTGAGTCGGGCTGGCGCTGATTTACAGGCATTGGTGGCGGGTGAGCAAGAAGGCGACGACGCGCGTCTGATATCGGGCTCGGTACTGGGTGGCCGGGGGGTTCAGTCTGATACAGCCTACCTTGGGCGCTATCACCAACAAGTTTCATTACTCAAGGAAGGCAAGGACAGGGCCTTCTTGGGATGGCTCTCGCCGGGGCTGCGCAAACACTCCGTGATGGGGATTTACCTCTCCAGTTGGTTGGGCAGTAAGCCACTGCCAATGTCGACCAACACTAANGGNTCNGAGAGAGCGATGGTGCCCGTGGGCGCTTACGAGAAGGTCATGCCNNTGGANATCCTGCCTACNCANCTNCTGCGNGCNTTATTGGTGGGGGACACCGAGACTGCNCAGGCGCTGGGCTGCCTNGAGCTCGACGAAGAAGATTTGGCGCTGTGCACCTACGTGTGCCCGGGCAAGTATGAGTACGGTGGAATTCTCAGGGAAAACCTGACGCNAATTGAGANGGAAGGCTGACGCATGGGACTCCGACAGCAACTGGACGCCATTGAACCGCACTTTAAGNCAGGNGGTCGGTTNGAGAATTGGTACGCCCTNTANGAGGCGGTNGATACTATTTTTTACTCACCGGGTAGCGTGACGAAAGCCAATGCNCACGTCCGNGATGGCATNGATCTCAAGCGCATTATGATTACCGTTTGGCTGGCCACCTTTCCGGCCATGTTCTACGGCATGTATAACATTGGCCTGCAGGCTAATGACGTCCTGGCAGCCTACGGTGGCGCGCTGGAGGGCTGGCGCGGGGGTATTGTGGCGGCGCTNGGNGGACACGACGCGTCNAACGTTTGGCACAANNTGCTTTACGGGNTGGTGCANTTTCTTCCCCTCTANCTGGTGNCNTTCATTGTTGGCGGTTTNTGGGAAGTGCTGTTCGCNATGCGACGGGGTCATGAGGTNAANGAGGGCTTTTTTGTCACCTCGATCCTTTTCACGCTGACGCTACCNCCNGATCTGCCNCTTTGGCAGGCGGCGATGGGTATCAGCTTTGGTGTGGTGATCGGCAAGGAAGTCTTTGGCGGTACGGGCAAAAACTTCTTGAACCCGGCGCTGACGGGACGTGCCTTTCTGTATTTTGCCTACCCCGCGCAAATCTCGGGGGATGCGGTATGGACGGCGGTTGATGGCTACTCAGGCGCCACGCCGCTGGGCGTGGTGGCCGCTGAGGGCATGGCGGGNTTGACGGAGGCTTACACCTGGTGGGATGCGTTTGTCGGTCAGATTCCGGGCTCCATTGGTGAGACCTCGACCCTGATGATCATGATCGGCGGAGCGGTATTGATCCTGCAGGGCATNGCCTCTTGGCGNGTCGTTGCGGGGTGCTTTGNCGGCATGATCGCNTTCTCCCTGTTACTCAACGGNGTGGGNTCGGACTCCAACCCGGCGTTCGCTATGCCCTGGCATTGGCATATGGTGGTGGGNGGNTTTGCCTTNGGTGCTNTCTTCATGGCCACTGATCCCGTGTCATCNGCGATGACCGACTCAGGGCGNTGGGCNTACGGCATTNTGATTGGGGTCATGTGTGTGCTGATTCGGGTCGTCAATCCCGCATTCCCCGAGGGCATGATGCTGGCGATTTTGTTTGCGAATCTCTTCGCTCCACTGTTCGATAATTTTGCGGTGAGTGCCAATATCAAAAGGAGGGCTGCTCGTGTCGGCTAATGGAGAGGGCCTCAGACGGGTTCTGGGTGTAGCGCTGGGCCTTTGCCTTGTCTGCTCGGTGGTGGTCTCTACCGCCGCGGTCCTGCTGAAACCCGCGCAACAGGCGAACAAGACGCTCGATCTTAAGCGCAACATCTTGATGGCTGCGGGCCTGCTTGATCCCGCGCTGTCGGTCGAAGAGCAGTTTGGACAGGTGGAAACCCGGGTCGTAAATCTTGACCAAGGTCGTTTTGTGGATGGTGTCGATCCCGCTGCCTTTGATCAGCGTAAGGCGGCAAAAGACCCGGCTCAGTCCCGCGCGATACCTGGCGATGAAGATCCGGCTAAGTTGGTTCGTCGCGAGGATCAGGCATTGGTGTATCTGGTGCGAGACGATTCCGGCGAACTCAACAAGATTATTTTGCCCGTCAGGGGCTATGGGTTGTGGTCCACGCTGTACGGATTTATGGCGCTGGAGTCCGATGGCAACACGGTTGCTGGATTGGGATTCTACGATCACGCCGAAACACCGGGGCTCGGCGGTGAAATTGATAATCCCAACTGGAAGGCAATTTGGCCTGGGAAGCAGGTTTTTCGCGAAGACCAGGTCGCGATTCAGGTGCTGAAGGGTGCTGTACCCGCTGGCTCCAGAGAGAAGCAATGGCAGGTCGACGGCTTATCGGGCGCGACGCTGACGACCAAAGGGGTCGACAATCTTGTGCGCTACTGGATGGGTGATCAGGGCTTCAAGCCGCTGCTGGAAAACCTGCGACGGGGAGACGCCTGATGAGCATGCGTGACACCCTGGTCGATCCGATCTTCAAAAACAATCCGATCGCGCTTCAAATTCTGGGCATCTGCTCTGCACTCGCCGTCACGACTTCACTCCGCGTTACCGTGGTGATGTGTATTGCGCTGACGCTGGTGACGGCATTCTCCAGCTTTTTCATTTCGTGTATCCGTCAATTCATTCCCTCGAGCATCCGGATTATCGTGCAGATGACGATCATTGCCTCGCTGGTGATCGTGGTTGATCAGGTGTTGAAGGCGGTCGCCTACGATATCTCCAAGCAGCTATCTGTCTTTGTCGGTCTGATTATCACCAACTGCATCGTGATGGGCCGTGCCGAGGCCTTTGCGATGAAGAACGCGCCGCTGCCCAGTTTCATGGACGGGGTGGGTAACGGGTTGGGGTACTCCTTTGTGCTACTGGCTGTGGCCACAGTGCGAGAACTGTTCGGGACCGGCAAACTCTTCGGTGTAGAGATTCTCCCCCTGGTGACCGAGGGAGGCTGGTATCAAGCCAATGGCCTGTTGCTATTGCCACCCAGCGCTTTCTTCTTGATTGGTCTGCTGATTTGGGCAATCCGCGCGGTGAATACCGAGCAGGTTGAAGAGCCTGAATTTCGGATTGCGCATCACAACCCGGCAGAGGAGAGCGCGTAGTGGAGCACTATCTGAGTTTGTTTGTGCGCGCTATTTTTATCGAAAATATGGCACTCTCTTTTTTTCTGGGCATGTGTACTTTTCTCGCCGTGTCAAAGAAGATCCAGACCGCGGCAGGCCTGGGCGTAGCGGTGATCGTGGTGTTGTCGATCACAGTGCCGGTCAACAATCTGATTTATCAATACCTTCTGGCAGATGGTGCGCTGGCTTGGGCGGGCTTGCCCGATGTGGATCTTAACTTTTTGGGTTTGCTGAGTTACATCGCAGTGATTGCGGCGCTGGTCCAGATTCTCGAGATGTTTCTCGATAAATATGTGCCCGCGCTGTACGCCACGCTGGGCGTTTTCTTGCCTCTGATTACCGTTAATTGCGCGATCCTGGGCGCCTCTCTGTTGATGCAGGAGCGCAGCTTCGATTTCGCCGAGAGCGCCGTATTCGGTGCGGGTGCCGGGGTGGGTTGGGCATTGGCTATAGTGGCCCTCGCAGGGATCCGCGAAAAACTCAAGTACAGCGATGTCCCGGACGGTCTGCAGGGACTCGGCATTACCTTTATCACGGTTGGGCTGATGTCACTGGGTTTTATGTCTTTTGGCGGAATCGATATTTGATTCGGTATTTCATCGAACCGATATCTCAAGTGCGACGGATAGGAGTGCAAGGGTAATGGATCTGACGATTGTCTATGGCACCGGGATGTTTACCGCGATCATTCTGGCTTTGGTTCTGGTGATTCTTGTTGCCCGAAGCCGTCTGGTCTCAAGCGGCAACATCAGCATCGAAATCAATGGCGAGCGAACGATTGAAGTGCCGGCCGGGGGTAAGTTACTTCAGACGCTGGCAGACGCGGACTTGTTCCTCGCCAGCGCTTGCGGTGGCGGTGGCACCTGCGCGCAGTGCAAATGTGTTGTCGAAGAGGGCGGTGGCGCCATGCTCCCTACTGAGGAGTCACACTTTACCCGGCGAGAAGCGACCGAAGGCTGGCGGCTTTCATGTCAGACCCCAGTAAAACAGGANCTNAAGATTCAGGTGCCGGAGGAAGTCTTTGGCGTCAAACAGTGGGAGTGCACGGTCGAATCCAACGAGAATGTAGCGACCTTCATCAAGGAGTTGGTACTCAGACTGCCNGAAGGCGAGAGCGTTGACTTTCGAGCGGGTGGATACGTGCAGTTGGAGTGCCCGCCCCACGCGGTGAAATATAGCGATTTCGACGTGGATGAGGAGTACCGCGGTGACTGGGAGCGATTCGGGTTCTTCAATCTTGAGTCCTCCTGTAAGGACACCACCATCCGAGCCTACTCCATGGCCAATTATCCCGAGGAGAAAGGCATCGTCAAGTTCAACATTCGGGTCGCGGCGCCACCACCGGGTAGCGAAGGCATTGCGCCCGGTATCATGTCGAGCTGGACGTTCAATCTGAAGCCGGGAGACAAGGTCAACGTATACGGACCCTTCGGTGAATTCTTTGCCAAAGAAACGAATAACGAAATGGTGTTCATTGGCGGCGGTGCGGGCATGGCGCCAATGCGGTCGCACCTTTTTGACCAGTTGAAGCGCATCAAGACGGANCGGAAGATCAGCTTCTGGTACGGCGCGCGGTCGCTGCGAGAAATGTTCTACGTTGAAGACTACGACGGACTCGATGCAGAGAACGACAATTTCGAGTGGCACGTGGCGCTGTCAGATCCTCAACCGGAGGATAACTGGGAGGGCCTGACGGGTTTTATNCACAACGTGCTGTANGAGCAGTACTTGAAAGATCATCCGGCACCCGAGGATTGCGAGTACTACATGTGTGGTCCACCCATGATGAATTCNGCGGTGATCAANATGTTGCTGGATTTGGGCGTGGAGCGAGAAAATATCTTCCTCGACGACTTCGGCGGCTAGTGAATCGTTTGGTTGAGGTTTTGCGGGGGCCAGCACTTGTGCTGGCCTTTTGCTGTCTGGTTGGCTGTGGCGCCGAAAGTCGACCGGTACAGCTGAGCGGGAGCATATTTGGCACGACCTGGTCACTTTCCTATCTCGGTGCGCCTGATGCCGTTTCCCCAGCGCAGGTGCAGGCAGAGCTCGACGCGGCTTTCGCCCTCGTCAATCGCAGCATGAATCATTACGACCCGTCGAGCTTTATCAGTAAATTCAATACCTCTGCCGCCGATGTGTGGATACAAGTCGATTGGGATTTTGCTTACGTGCTCTCATCCGCCTTGGAAATCAGTGCCGCTACAGGTGGGGCCTATGACGTGAGCGTGAGTCCCCTGTCAGACCTCTGGGGCTTTGGTCCCGAGGGGCCTGTGGGCTTCCCGGATCAGGCGGAAATTAGTGCGGTCTTGGAAGACGTAAGCGTGAGTCGGCTCAGTTGGCACTCCGCTACGCGTATGCTCAGCAAGGACAGCCCCGGCCTGAAGCTGGATTTTTCGTCGCTGGCCAAAGGATACGCCGTCGATTTGGGTGCCGACGCCCTCGATGAACTCGGTGTGCCGCACTTTATGCTGGAGGTCGGTGGTGAGGTGCGGGTTCGCGGGCAGAGTCCTCGCGGAGATGCCTGGCGAATCGCCATAGAGCGACCTGAGCCGGGGGGCCGTGGGGGCATTCAGGCGGCCTTGCGGGTCTCCGATACGGGCATCGCTACCTCGGGTGACTACCGAAATTTCTTCGAGTACGACGGGCGGCGTTATTCGCACCTGTTAGACCCCAGAACCGGCTACCCAATCCAACATGATGTGGTGTCAGTGACAGTGGTGCACGGCTCTGCCATGATGGCCGACGCTTGGGCGACGGCGTTGACCATTATGGGATCTGCTGAGGCCATGGTGCTGGCGGAACAGCGTGGTCTTGCGGTGTACCTACTTAAGCGATCAGAAAAATCACTGGAGGTTATGGCCAGTTCAGCGATGGCACAGTGGTTGGAGGAGGCGGGTTCGCCATGAACGGAATAAGGGAGATTGCGCAATGACCTATGTGCTCGCTTTGCTGGTATTTATGGGAATCATGGCAGCGATGGCCGTGGGGGTGATCTTCGGCCGGGCGCCCATAAAGGGTTCCTGCGGTGGCCTGGGTGCCGTGGGCATTGATCAGGAATGCGAGATCTGTGGTGGGGATCCCCAGCGCTGTGATAGCGGTGGCGACGCTGATCCTGTAGGTCAGGTCGATCCCAAGCGACCAAGCCGCTGATCGCTTCGGGTTAGCACATCGCACGGTAGGCTTTTTCTCGTCGTGTCCTTGTTTTGGGAGCTCGTTGTCCGCTTTAGCGTGGGCAGTGGCCAGCGCCGGTTCACCCGATTTGTCGCACTGGCGTCCCTGTTGGGAATGACGCTGGGTGTTGCCGCGTTGATTACCGTTCTATCGGTTATGAACGGGTTCTCGGGCGAGTTGCACCAGCGACTGCTGTCTGTGACGCCGGATATGACCGTGCTGCCCCCGGACAGTAGCGATGAAAACCTGAGTCGCTGGGTATCACTCGCCATCGATCAGGAGGGCGTCACAGGGGCCACTCAATTTCACAGTGGCACCGTTTTGCTACGCGCGGGCGCGCGCAGCCGCGGTATCCAATTAATCGGTGCGTCCCGGGCTGGCCTGTCAGAGGTGCTCGATGTTGGCCCTCATCTGGTGGTGGGCGAGCTCGTGGACTTGGAGGTACAGCCCTTCACCGTGGTGTTGGGTGCGGATATCGCTCGGTTACTGCGGGTTGATGTCGGTGATTCGGTAGAGGTGTTGCTCCCCCGCCTGACTATCAGTCCTCTGGGCGTGTTCCCACGAACGAGGGCGCTGACTGTGGTGGGGCTCTTCGCGGTGGGGGCACCACCTGACGCGCAGGTGGCCTACGTCTCACAGCGCACGGCTGACAAGTTGCTCGGCCGCACTGGAGAACTCGGTGTGCAACTTCGACTGACGGACCGCAGTCAGGTCGCGATGGTGAGCAGAGCATTGGCCTCAGTGACGGCTGAGCGCGCTGTGATCAGTGACTGGCGATCCTCTCAGGGCTCTTTGTTTGCAGCGATCAAGATGGAAAAAATCACGGTGGGGGTGTTGCTGACTTCCGTGATCCTCGTGGCGGCATTCAATCTCGTCTCGACGCTGACCCTGTCGGTCACCGAGAAGCGTAGCGACATCGCCATCTTGCAGGTGCTGGGGTTAACCACGGGGCGCCTGCTGATGCTATTTTTGGGACATGGCATGATGCTGGCCGCAGTGGGCATCACTCTGGGCACGTTGATGGGGGTCTCATTGGCGCTATCGATATCGGACCTGTCACTCTGGATCGAGGCCCTGTCTGGCAGGGTGCTGTTCGACCCGGCGGTTTATTATATCGGCGGCCTGCCGTCAGTGCTTCAATGGGGCGATGTGTTNTCGGTCATCGTGNTGGCGGCGGTGCTGAGTTTATTGGCCAGCGTGTATCCCGCGTGGCAAGCTTCGCGGATNCCNCCGGCAGAGGCTCTCAATTATGTCTGAAGCCAGTGTCCTCGCTGCGGAGGCGCTTACCAAGATCTATTCTGACGGGCGTCACAACATCACCGTGTTGAATCAGCTGCAACTCGAGATAGCCTCGGGGGAGTGGCTAGCAGTGGTGGGTGCCTCGGGAGCGGGAAAGTCGACCTTGCTCAATTGTCTGGGTGGTCTGGATCTACCGACATCGGGCGTGGTAAGGGTTGCAGGTCGGGCATTGCCCTCGCTGTCGGAGTCTGAGCGGAGCCAGTGGCGGAATCAGCATTTGGGTTTTGTCTTCCAGATGCATCATCTACTGCCCGAATTCACAGCTCTGGAGGGCGTTGCGATGCCGGCCAGAATAGGCGGGCTAGGTCGGAAGGCTGCCCAGCTGAGGGCGCAAAAACTGCTCGAGCAGTTGGGTTTGGGTGATCGTTTGCAGCACCGCCCCGCGGCACTGTCNGGAGGCGAAAGGCAGNGAGTGGCGATTGCGCGAGCGCTGGTTAACGAGCCCGCCTGCGTATTGATGGACGAACCGACAGGTAATCTGGACCCNGATACCGCCGAGCAGGTGTTATCGGCGATGGCGACTNTNCGCGATCGTGATACAGCCTTTGTTGTCGTNACCCACGACCCGGGGATTGCCGCCAGAATGGATCGGCAAATGACGCTGACCGACGGGCGGCTGGAGGCGAGCTGATGCCCTGGTCTCTGCGTTGGCATCTTGCACTCAGACAAACCTTCGATCCGGGTAAGGGCCTGTCTGCATTTCTGTCCCGGGTCTCGATTGTGGGTATGGCACTCGCGATCGCANTGCTGCTGACTGTGCAGTCAGTCATGAATGGCTTTGATCGAGAGATGCGTGACCGGATTCTGGCCTTAGTGCCCCACGTGCAGGTGCTGGNTGGGGGCTCGACGGTTGATTGGCCNGGGCTGGCGGCGATGTTGGATTCTGACCCCGACGTAGTCTCTGTGCGNCGGTTTGTTGCAGCGGNCTCGCTGCTTCTGCGGGGCCAATCGGTAGCGGCAACACAGCTGACGGGCGTCGACGCCGCATCGGTATCCCATTATGGCGCACTNCTCTCACCGACCGTTGANGTCTGGGATGAGCAATCCTTGGTGCTCGGTGCTGCCATGGTCACCCGACTGGGTCTGAGAGCGGGTGATCGCCTCACCTTTATTTTGCCGACGAGTGAGGGTTCTCAATACCGGCCGCTCAACGTGACGTTAACCGCGGTATTGGAATCCGGGACCGAATTGGATGAGGTACTGGCTCTGGTTAATCGTCAGGCGTTGTCGCCTTATCTCGGCTCTGCTTCGACGCGTGAAGGCATTGCCATCCAGCTTGCTGACGTTTTTGCTGCGANCGATTGGCGCTGGCGAGTGTATGAGCAGNTGCCCGCGCCGCTCCAAATAACCGACTGGCGGACGACGCATGGCAATTTATATTCCGCTATTCAGTTGTCCCGTGACTTGGTGGGCATGATTCTGTTCATCGTGATTTTGGTCGCAGCGTTCAACGTGGTGTCGTCACTGATGCTGGTTGTGACCGACCGCCGGCGCGCCGTGGCCATGTTGATGGCCANGGGAGGGCGNGGNGCNGACCTCACCGCCGTATTCTTTTTGCAGGGCGGGCTGATTGGTCTGGTCGGTGCTCTGGCAGGCATGCTTCTGGGTTACGGCTTGGCCACNGTCACACCGGATATGGCCAANTGGCTTGAGCAGATACTGGGNATGCGATTCCTGCAGACCGACGTCTACCCGCTGTCTTATGTGCCCGTGGATATTCGATGGCAAGATTTTATGACAACCAGTCTAATTGCAATCGGTCTTTCGGTGCTGGCGGCGGTGCTACCGGCTCTGCGGGCGGCTTCGCTTCCCATCGCCGANACGCTGGCTCATTGACTACGACGCCTACGGCGGGCTTGCCACTGTCTGCGAATGGCGTTACGCCACAGTGAGTCGATGAGCAAGTAACCGAGGATTCCCAGAATAACGCCTATGACCTGAGATCCCACCAACAACGGAAGCCAGATCTCGTCCAGCGATTGGGTAAACCAGGTCCACGACGCCTCAAATTCAACGTTCAGCGGTTTTGCTCCCAAAAGCCAGGCACCCAGCTTATATGCGGCGTAGTAAATCGCAGGCATTGTCAGAGGGTTGGTGATAAAAATCAGCGAAAAACTGAGGGGCACGTTGGCGGTAAANATGATCGCCAGTGCGACAGAGATAAGAACCTGCCCCGGCACTGGCAACATCGCACAATAGAGACCGATGGCAAATGCCTTGGCAGTTGTGTGCCGGCTCAGTTGCCACAAATTGGTGTTTTCCACCCAGCGGCCGAATATTCTCAGCGAACGATGCCGTCGTACCGAGCCCGGCGTCGGAATCCACTTTCTGAGTTGTTTCTTTGGCATCGCGTGTGCAGCTAAGCATCGTTTGCTTGGGACGCTAATCATAATCTTTTGTGAGCTGATTTTGGCCAGTGATCTGTCAGGGTNCGCGGGCGAGNGATGCAGTGTGCACGATGNTCTCCCGTCTCCGAGCTCAAGGTGTTTTCGACCGGTTGCGAGTGCCCTTGCCGGTCAACAATCACGCCAAAGCTATCCTCACGGAGCGGGCCTTCTTCGCGCTGCTTGGGGGCCTTGCAGGGAGCCTTTNCATGCCCGAACCTCTCTGGGCAGTGGCAGCCGTCGTGTTGTGGCCGCTCGCGAAGCTGCGCTGCTGTCCGCTGATACCCCCATTCCTGCTGGGGTTNATTCTCGGAGGGCTGAACGGCGCTCTGTGGGCTGACAGCCAGTTGCCCGGGGCGTGCCTGGGCCGCGAGGTCTTNCTCGAGGGAGTGATTGAGACTCTGCCGCGGGTCCAGCGAATAGCGCCTGATCGGTGGCGGGTCAGTGCTGAATTGGCGGTTACCGAGACAGATGATTCGGCTTGCCGCGGGCCCCAAAGAGTCCTGGTGAGTCAATATCTCGAGGCTGAAGCCCTGCCACAGGGCTTTCGGTACCGGCACCAGGTTTCGGGCATGTGGCGGTTGAGGAGTCTCCCGAGTCAGTTAAACCCGGGCTCTATTCCCGATCAGGCGCGATGGGCCAGCCGTGGTGTCGATGCCGCTGCGACGCCCGTGGGATCGCTTACACAGACGCCGCGCCCGCATGCGCTGTCTTCATTTCGTAATCGACTGCTCATGCATTGGCAGCATGACGACAGTGATGCCTGGGCCGTATTGCGGGCGCTTCTTGTGGGCGACACCCGGTCGATGACGTCGACGCTGTGGCGCGACCTTCGTCATCTTGGCGTGGTGCATGTTGTGGTGATCAGCGGGCTGCATATTGGTCTGCTGGCCGCTCTNTGTTTGTGGTNGCTCACCTTGGTACGTCGCATCGCGAGGCTGCCTGGGGACCGGGGGAGCATGGTGGCTCCGATTCTGGGTACCTTGGGGGTGACGGGCGCCTATACGTTATTGGTGGGCGCCAATCTGCCCGTGCTGCGGGCGTACCTGATGCTGGTCGCCGCGCAGGTCCCGCATCTTATGGGTTGGTCCATTAGTGGCAGACGGAGTCTGCTTCTGGCGCTGACAGTCATGCTCCTGTGGGACACCAGAATACTGCTGGGGGCCAGCTTTTGGCTCAGCGCGGGTGCGACGTGGCTGTTGGTCAGCGGAGAGCGGTCTGNCTCNGGGGTCGCCGGTTTGCTGCGTNTGCAATTCAAAATGGTCTGTTTAATGNCGCCCGTCANGNTCTTCTTCTTTTCCGAGACCAGCTTGCTGGNTCTTGTCGCAAATTTTCTGGTCGTCCCNGTTGTGACGCTATTNATGGTGCCTTTGGGTCTGACAGGCATGACGTTGTTTGACTGGTTCCCGTCACTGTTCGATAGCATGTGGTGGCTGTGTCAACACCTGTGGGAATTGATGATGGCCCCCTTGATGCTCGTTTTGAGCTATTGCCGCGGTTGGGCGGTTATCGAGTAGCCCGTGGGGTGGTTGCCATTTGCCCTCGGTATTGCGGTGTTCGCAGTCTGGGCAACCCGGCGTGCGTGGGCCATTGGGCTATGGCTGATGACGATCGCTCTGGGCTACTTCGACGTTAGTGCGCAGGGCGCAAAAGCGTTGCGGGTCGGCGTGCTGGACGTAGGGCAAGGCCTTGCTGTGGTGATTCGAGCCGATGGCCGCACCCTGGTTTATGACACGGGCCACGGCTTTCTCGACGGTTTTAGTCAGGCCGAGAAGGTGCTGATTCCCTTCCTTCAGACCCAGGGTGTTCACGAGATCGATCTCATGCTCATCAGTCATGCCGATCAGGACCATGCGGGTGGCCGAGCAGCGATGGTTGCGGCAATGCCCATTCACAGAGCCCTTGGTTTTGGGGGCGAGCCATGCCGTAACGGTGAACGTTGGCGCTGGGGTGACGTGGAGTTTCTGGTGATCAATGGCACCGGTCAAAGTGAAGATCGGCGAAACGACAATTCCTGTGCGCTGGCCGTGACCGTCTTCGGGCAATCGGTACTGATCCCGGGCGACGTATCAGCCATGCGCGAACATGATTGGGTGGCTTACTGGCGCGAGGAGCTGAATGCGGCGGTGCTCGTTTTGCCCCACCATGGTAGCAACACCTCGAGCAGTTACGCCCTGCTGAAATGGGTGCAGCCTGACTGGGCGATAGCGAGTAGCGGCCGAGGGAACGCTTTTGGTCATCCTTCTCAGCGCGTCATCGCAAGGTTAGCGGCTGTGGCGGATGCCACCGTTTTGAATACTGCCGCGGATGGCGCGATCGAGATCTCGGTTGACCGAAATCGTCTTTTAACCGCGATGGGGCAACGGCATCAGCTGCTCCCATATTGGCTGAAATTGCCGTAAATACCTGCCAAAACCCTCTCTGGGGCTGGCCTTGGCGGATGGGTATACTCGATGTTTGTCAGGGAGGAAGAACAGTGTATCAAGTGCTGTCGGCAGGCGGATGGGTGATGCCCTTCATTGTGCTCTGTTCGATCATCGCCCTTGCAATCTGCATCGAGCGTCAATTTGCGCTCAACAGGAAAAAGATTGCTCCGCCACACCTGTTGGCCACGGTGTGGCAGCAATTGCGTGGTGAGGGTCTTGATGCGCAGCGACTGAAGAGCCTTCGGCAGGGGTCGCCCCTAGGCGCCATTTTGGCAGCAGGCTTGGCTAACGGGCATCAGGGGCGGGATGTCATGCGCGAGAGCATACGGGAAGCGGCATCGCATGTGATCCACCAACTCGAACGCTACTTGAATACGCTGGGTACGGTGGCTGCCGTGACGCCCTTGATGGGTTTGCTGGGGACGGTTCTGGGCATGATCTCGGTGTTTACCGAGATCACTACTTACGGCACGGGCAATGCGGGCGCGCTTGCTGGCGGGATATCCGAGGCGTTGATCACGACCGCGGCGGGGCTCGCAGTCGCGATCCCCAGTTTGGTGATGCATCGTCACTACACGTCGCGCATTGAGTCGATCGTGGTCGATCTCGAGCGCGAGGCCATCAAGCTGGTCGATGCGATTCACAGTAATCAGAAAACGGAGTACGACCTGTGAACTTCCGCCACGTGCGCCGACCCGAGGTTGCTATTAATCTCACTCCTCTGATCGATGTCGTGTTCCTGCTGCTCATTTTTTTTATGGTGTCTAGCAGCTTCTCGGAGCTGACCCAGCTGGTCGTGGATTTGCCAGAGGCCGAGGGCTCGCCCGCCTCAAAGGATGCCGCCTTGATGTTATCTATCGACGTCGACGGCAATATGATGCTCGATGGTCAGTCAGTACCCAATGACGCAGCGGGACTCATGCGGGCGATGGTCACTAAGTTACAAGGCAGTACCGATAGGCCTGTGATGCTGTCGGCGGATGCACTGACTCACCATCAGCACGTGGTGACCGCAATGGATGTGGCTTTCAGGCTCGGTCTCGAGCGCCTTACGATTGCTACAGAGTCGACAAGCGATGACTGACGAGTCAAAACGGTCAGCGGAGCAACCCAGCGACTGGGCGCTGTATGGGCGGCTACTGAGTTACGTGGCCATATATGGGTTGGCTTTTTTTCTCAGCATCCTGGGTTTTGTTGGGTATTCAGTGGCAAATGTGCTGCTGGCTGACCTCACCCGATTTTTACTCGATTCTCTGGGCGAGTCTTCCCGCATGGGTATTGGGCTGGTGGCTCAAATGGTGCACGGCTTATGGCCCCGCGGTGACCTGGACGCCGTGGCCTACGCGCGAATTGCCGTACCTGTTGGCGCGATCGTACTGGCGCTGGTGCGCGCAGCCGGTTACTTCCTCGGTAACTATTTTATGAATATCGTGGCGCGCGGTGTCGTTCATCGCCTGCGTACCCAAGTGTTTGATGCACTGATCCGGGTCCCCAAGGTAGTCATTGATGGATACACCCACGGAGAACTGGTCTCCAAGCTGACCTTTAACGTGGAGCAGGTCAGCGGCGCCTCTTCTGAGGCGCTCAAGACGATTATTCGCGACGGTTTAACGGTATTGGCGCTGATCGCGTACATGCTGTATCTGAACTGGCAGTTGACGCTGGTCTTTTTTGCGGTGACGCCGGGGATTGCAGGTGTCGTGCTGGTAGTGGGACGGCACTTCCGACGATACAGCCGCAGAATCCAGGATTCGATGGGGGAGGTCACGCAACTCAGTAATGAGAGCATGCATGCGTTCGATGAGATCAGAATGTTTTCTGCGTCGTATCAGCAAAGCGCACGCTTTCATGCGGTCAGCCAATTCAACCGGGTGCAGAGTCTGAAGTTAGCCTTTGTTCAGGCAGTGTCGACGCCGATTGCACAAGTATTGCTGGCGATTGCCCTCGCCGTGCTCTTCTGGTTTGCGCTTGACCCGGAGATTCTTGCTGGATTCACGCCGGGCTCGCTGGTGGCATTCATTGCTGCGGCGACTCAGCTAGGTAAGCCGATTCGAACGCTCACAAATGTTCAGAGCGTTATTCAGCGAGGTCTTGCCGCCTCGGAGGATCTGTTTGCTCAGATAGACACGCCTGCCGAGGCCGACCCGGGGGAGCACGGAATCGACCGCGCGCAAGGCCACATTGCGCTGGAAGACATTGGCTTTTCTTATCCCGGTGACGAACGACGCGTGCTGGAGGGTGTCAGTCTCACGATAGCAGCGGGGCAGATGGTGGCTTTTGTTGGTCGGTCCGGTGCAGGGAAATCGAGCCTGATGCATCTGTTATGTCGCTTCTATGCGCCAACGTCGGGGCGCATCAAACTGGACGGTAAACCGATCGAGGCTTTCCGACTTGCCGACTATCGAAGGCAGATTGCGCTCGTTTCCCAGCGTGTGGTGTTATTCAGTGACACTGTTCGCGCCAATGTGGGGTTTGGCCAACTGGACCGAATCGACGACGCGCAGCTCCTGCAGGCCCTGGAGACGGCGCAGGCGCGAGAGTTTGTAGAGGCGCTTCCTCAGGGTTTGGATACGGTGTTGGGAGATGGCGGTGACGGTCTCTCGGGAGGCCAACGGCAGCGCCTGGCTATCGCGAGAGCAGTGTTGAAAAATGCGCCCATTCTCATACTCGATGAGGCGACATCTGCCCTTGATACCGAATCCGAAGCGGCAATTCAGTCCGCACTCGAGACGGCGGCGGCAGGACGGACGACGCTGGTCATCGCGCACCGGCTGTCTACCGTAGAGCGGGCGGATCTGATCGTGGTGATGGATGGCGGCCGCATCATCGCATCGGGAACGCATGAATCACTGATGCACGAGAACGGCCTCTACGCCAGCCTCTATCATCAGGGGTTTGGTGAGCCATGATCGCAGTCCGCGCGGCGATTGAGCGCCTCCTGAACAACGTTTGGTACGAGAACTCGCCGCTGTCGTGGTTGTTAATCCCCCTCTCATGGCCCGTCGGTTGGGTCGTCAACGCGAGACGCACCCGCGCGCCTGACAAACGGAGCACTCCGGATGGCATCACCGTGATTGTGGTGGGTGGCCTGACCGTTGGCGGGACAGGTAAGACACCCGTGCTCATTGCCTTGGCGCGTTGGTTGATCGATCAGGGATACAGGGTGGGGGTCGTGAGTCGCGGCTACAAAGGGCAGCGCGCCTCGAATTTGCATCGTGTCACTCAGCGCGACTCTGCGCGTGAGGTCGGTGATGAGGCGCTGTTGATCCATCGTGAGCTGGGTATTCCGGTTTTTGTCTGCAGTGATCGTCAGCGCGCGCTCGAAGAGTTAGTGGAGGTGGTTGATGTCAATGTGATCCTCTCGGACGACGGTTTACAGCACTACAACATGCCGCGAGACCTGGAGATTGTGGTTCTGGACGCCGATCGCGGCTTGGGCAATGGCCGGCTTTTGCCCGCTGGCCCGTTACGTGAGCCGGGGCACAGGCTCGCTTCGGTGGATTGGATTCTCGAAAGGAACAGCCCCGACGCTGACCAGGGTTTTGCTTATCACCCCATCAGGGCCCGACACCTCGCCTCCGGCAAAGTTTTATCATGGCGGGCCTGTGTGGACAGTTGGGCTCAGCAAGACGTCATGGCGGTTACCGGGCTTGGCCAACCCCAGCAATTTTTCGACATGTTGCGGGCTCAGGGTCTCAACCCGCGAGAGGTCGCACTGCCAGACCATGAGGTGCTCGATCTACCATCGCTCAATGCCCTGACCGGTGACGTGATACTGATGACGAGCAAGGATGCGATTAAGCTGCCCAATGATGCCGACGCGCGGCTATGGGTGGTGGAAATCGAGGTGACACTGCCACCATCGTTGCTCGATAAAGTGACAGCGACACTCGCTGAAACAGGCCGTGAGTCTTAACGCTATGACCTTCGATATTGTGATCCCTGCGAGATATGCCTCGACACGACTGCCGGGCAAGGCGTTACTGCCCATTGCAGACAAGCCCATGGTGGCCTGGGTGTGGGAGCGAGCCATGCAAGCTGGGGCAAGACACGTAGTGATCGCGACGGATGATTCGCGGATTGCCGATGAAATGACCGCTCGCGGTGCTCAGGTTGCCATGACCCGGGGGGATCATGCTTCGGGTACCGATCGCCTGGCCGAAGTGGTTGATCAGTTGACGTGGCCCGACGACACCGTGATCGTGAATCTGCAGGGCGATGAACCTCTGATGCCGCTTGAGAATATTCAACGCGTTGCGGCCATGCTGGCGGACACATCGTCGGCGGACATTGCGACGCTGATGGAGCCACTGGATCGCGCCGTCGCTGTCGAGCCTTCCATCGTTAAGGTGGTCGCGAGTGAGACCGGTCGAGCGCAGTACTTCTCGCGCGCGGCCATACCCGCTCACGCTGCGGGGAGCAAGGCGGCGCCCCTGTTTCGGCACATTGGCCTATACGCCTATCGTGCAGGCTTTTTAAGGCAGTTTGTGACCTGGCCGCCTGCGTCTCTGGAGCTCAGCGAATCGCTCGAACAACTTCGTGCACTGGCACACGACGTGCACATCCAGATCGAACTGGCACCCAAGCCCGTGCCCGCCGGTGTGGATACAGAAGCCGATCTGGAGGCGGTGCGGGCGCATATGGCATCAGGGGGCTGAAAACGTGAGCCTCGCTGACAACTTAAGTACGCGAAACACGCTCAGGCTGATGTCTGAGGCGGAGCATTTGGTGTCGGTGTCCTCGAGCGTCGAGCTTGATGGTCTGCTCCGAGACGCGCCCCAAGACGCCGTTATCCGCGTATTAGGGGAGGGGAGTAACGTCATCCTCCACGACACGCTACCCGGCACTACGATTGTGATGACTATAGAGGGCCGAGAGGTCATCTCGGATAATGGCCAAAAAATCTTGCTCCGTGCGGGCGCAGGGGAGAATTGGCACAGCTTGGTGCTGTGGTGTCATCATCGGGGCTTTCACGGCTTGGCTAACTTGGCATTGATACCTGGGTCGGTCGGGGCGGCGCCGATCCAGAATATTGGCGCCTACGGTGTTGAAGTTGCGCAGTGGATCCATGGCGTTCATGCCACCCACCGGCGCACCGGGCGGCACGCCGTACTGACCCCAGATGAGTGCGGTTTTCGTTATCGTGACAGCGTCTTTAAGCATACGGCAGGTGAGGACTGGATTATTACCGCGGTGGATTTTGAGCTGTCCCGCGATGCGCCGGTCGAAGCGGATTACCCTTTGTTGCGTGCGCGATTAAGTGAGACTGAACCGACCCACGATGCGGTGCTGGCTTCAGTGATGGCGATTCGTCGAGAGCGGCTTCCTGATCCGGTGATTACCCCCAATGTCGGGAGTTTTTTTAAAAACCCCATCGTTGCCGAGGGGGACGTTGCTCAGCTGCGGGCCACACACCCAGAACTACCCGTCTTTGCTGCGCCCGAGGGTAAGATCAAAATTTCTGCGGCCTGGTTGATTGATCAATTGGGCTGGCGGGGCAGGGAGCACGCGGGGGTGCGCGTGTCCGCCGATCACGCGCTGGTGCTCGAGGGTTGCGGCGCGCGCCTAGCAACACCCTGGCTGGCGCTGGCGGATGCGATTGCAGAGAGTGTCAAAGAGACGTTTGGCATCGTACTGGAGCTGGAGCCAATCGTAATGGGTGTGTCGATGGGGTGCGCCGACGATGGCTGATTTTGACGCCGAATCCTACCTCGCACAATTGACCACTCGGCCTGGCGTCTATCAGATGTTCGACAGCCAAGGTGAGCTCTTATATGTAGGCAAGGCCAAAAACCTGAAGAACCGGGTGACCAGNTACTTCAGGGCTTCNGGTTTATCAGCAAAGACCATGGCATTGGTAGCGCGCATTGCCNATATCGAAGTCACGGTCACTACCACCGAGCGTGACGCCNTNTTGCTCGAGCACAATCTGATCAANCAGTACCGTCCGCCNTACAACATTTTATTGAAGGACGATAAGTCTTATCCCTACATCTATCTNTCTTCAGATGACCGNTGGCCGCGACTGAGCTTTCATCGNGGCACCAAACGGCGNAAGGGGGAGTACTTNGGGCCTTANCCCAGCGCAGGGGCGGTGCGNNCCACGCTCCANCTCATGCAAAAGGTCTTCAAAGTNCGGCAGTGTCGCGACAGCTACTTNCGTAATCGGTCCCGTCCCTGCCTGCAGTACCAGATCGGGCGTTGCTCTGGGCCCTGTGTCGGGCTGGTGTCGGATGAGGAGTATCAGGAGCAACTCGACAAGACGGTGCTCTTTTTGAATGGGCGCTCCCAAGATCTCCTGACCCGACTTGCCGACGACATGGAGTCAGCGGCGGCTGAGTTGGAGTATGAGAAGGCAGCTGACATTCGTGACCAGATCAGCCAGCTCCAGAACGTACAGGCCACCCAGAACATTGAAGGCACCCGGGGAGATCTNGATTTAATGGCGGTATTCACTGAGCACGGACACGCCTGCGTACAAGTGCTGTTTGTTCGTGAAGCACGGGTGCTGGGTAGTCGCAGCTATTACCCGCAGATTCGCCTCGACGAATCGCCTGAAGCCATTCTCGAGGCCTTTCTGCCCCAGTTTTACCTATCCGGCCAGCAGCAGATACCTCAGGAAATTGTCACCAGCCATGTGATGGCAGATGGTGCGCTGCTAGAAGAAGCACTGGGTGCCGAATCGGGGCGCAAGGTGGTAATCAAGGATAAAGTCCGCGACGCCCGATCGCGTTGGCTACAAATGGCTGCGCAAAACGCCCAGAACAACCTGCGGTCCTTCCTGGCGGGTAGGCAGACAATGGCCGGTCGATTGGAGTCACTGAGACGCGCTCTGGACCTGGAGACCATCCCCACGCGCATGGAGTGTTTTGANATCAGTCATAGCTCGGGGGAGGCCACGGTAGCCTCNTGNGTGGTATTCGACGGCAGNGGCGCNCGAAAGTCGGATTATCGCAAGTTTAATATCAAGGNTATCGNNGCCGGCGANGACTATGCCGCNATGCAGCAGGCACTGGAGCGACGATACAANCGATTGGCGAANGGCGAGGGGCAGCTCCCNGANATCTTATTTATCGACGGNGGCAAAGGGCAGGTGAGNCAGGCNCGGCANGTGCTNGCAACCTACGACATCTCNAGTGTCAAAGTGGTCGGTGTGGCAAAAGGCACGACCCGCAANGCGGGGTTTGAAACACTCGTTGATGCTGACTCCGGTGCGGAGATGCGACTGCGCGGNGATCACCCGGGGTTGCATTTGATCCAGCAGATTCGTGACGAGGCGCACCGCTTCGCGATCAGCGGCCACCGCGGGCAGCGAGCCAAGGCACGAAAACAGTCACTCTTGGAGNATATTCCCGGTGTTGGCGCCAAGCGCCGTCGTGAGCTGC
Organism: Halieaceae bacterium; assembly: GCA_002705465.1. Lineage (GTDB taxonomy): Bacteria > Pseudomonadota > Gammaproteobacteria > Pseudomonadales > Halieaceae > Luminiphilus. Next base: position 11,146 of record PAGS01000053.1, on the reverse strand, counting down.
TGCGGCATTTTGGCAGCGCCAAAGCGATCGAAAACGCCAGCGTGGAGGAGTTGTCCAAGATCAAGGGCNTCAGTGANGCGGTCGCGCGCGCAATTTATGACCANCTGCANACGGTAAATGACTGAACGCACAGCCNTCATCGAGTGTGTCAAACTTGGATATTGATANNAGGAGCGTGGTCTTGCCGCACAACTTACCCAACTTGCTNACCGGACTGCGGATCGTGGCGATNCCGCTGATGGTGGTGTGCTACTACCTGCCTCAGCCTATTTCCACNGTNGGTGCGGCAGTCGTCTTCATTGTGGCCGCTGTCACCGACTGGTTCGATGGCTGGGTCGCGCGTCGTATGGGGCAGACTTCGCAGTTTGGGGCGTTTCTCGACCCTGTTGCCGACAAGCTACTGGTCACCGTGGCACTGATCCTGCTGATGCACCGCATGGATAACATTTTTATCACGCTCGCCGGTATGGTCGTNATCGGTCGCGAGATTGTGATCAGCGCACTCCGGGAGTGGATGGCACAGCTGGGTAAACGCGCATCAGTAGCGGTGAGAGGCATTGCTAAGGTGAAAACCGGTGTTCAGATGACGGCTATTCCTATCCTCATCTGGTACCCCTCCTGGCCGGCGGTGGAGGAGATTCGTCTTCTAGGTTTCCTCCTGCTTGCGCTCGCCGTGATCCTGACGCTCTGGTCCATGGTGCTGTACTTTCGGGCTTTCTTGTCGACGCTCGAGGAGCAGGGAGCGCCGCCCGAAGGTTGACGCGAACGTCGGCAGGACTAAAATCAAAGGGGTGCGGGAATAGCTCAGTTGGTAGAGCGCAACCTTGCCAAGGTTGAGGTCGCGAGTTCGAACCTCGTTTCCCGCTCCATTTTTTTGTTAATGCACCCTCCCTAGCTTTTTTTTAAGGTAGNGCTAGTTCGGTCGAATATTTGATTTCNTCCATNGANAAAAGCGCCGTNACTTTGAATATTTTCACTTCTGCAATCAGGCTTTGATAGAAGTCNTCGTANGCCTTGGCGTCCGCGACNCGCACTTTCAGGAGGTAATCGACTTCACCNGCTAACCGATGNGCCTCCATCACTTCAGGTCGCTCGCGCACCACGCTCAAGAATTGTTGCTGCCATTGCGCATCGTGTTCGCTGGTTTGCACGAGNATAAAAAAGCAGGCGCTCAAACCCAGCGCCTCGGGGTCACACAGTGCAACCTCCCGGCGAATAATGCCGCGTTGCTTGAGCTTTTTGATGCGGTTCCAGATGGGCGTCTTGGTTGAGCCTGTGCGCTTGGCCAGTTCATCCAGTGACAGCGTGGTGTCGCGCTGCAGGAGGCTTATGAGTGTTTTATCGGTGAAATCCATGCTTGTTCGCCATGTAACGCAATAAATAAGAAAATAGCCCAATTATAGGGCTCAATAAAGAAAAATATTCTATATAAATGGTTATATGGGCAGAATATAAGAATATTATTTTTTTGAGCCCAGCGCGTGTAAAGTGCTGCGCCTGTGGACTATCTACCGATATTCGTTAGCACCGAAGCCCAGCACATTGTCGTCGCGGGCGAGGGTCAGCTTGCAGAGGCCAAATGCCGCGCGGTGCTTAAAACCACCGCTGCCGTGACCTTGTTCAGTGAGGCCCCCACGGAGGCGATGCGTGAGTGGGCGGATCAGCGACGACTGACGCTGCAAACGCGACCCTGCTGTGCAGCTGATCTCCAGGGCGTGAGGTTGGTCTACGCTGCTTCTGAGAATGAAGCGGTTAATCGACAGCTTGCAGACTGGGCGAGGCGGGCTGGCGCCTGGGTCAACGTGCTGGATGAACCCGATGAGTGTGACTTCATCACCCCCGCCGTAGTGGACCGCGACCCGGTTGTTGTGGCCATTGGTACTGAAGGCACCGCGCCTGTCCTGGCGAGGCAAATCAAGGCGGATGTCGAGGCCATGTTGCCCCAACATCTGGGCCGCCTTGCGCGCGCAGCCCGGTCCTTTCGAGCGCGAGTGAGCGAGAGGCTCTCTCCCGGCCGGCCTCGTCGACGGTTCTGGAAGGCCTTTTTTAAGCTACAGCTGCCGCATGCCGGGATTTCGGAGCAGGACCTCGAACTGAGCTTTCAGTCGCTTCTCAGCAAGCATGAGCAGCTGGCGTCGCCCGAGGGGCGCATTGCATTTGTCGGAGCGGGCCCCGGTGACCCAGAGTTATTGACGATGAAAGCGCGACGCTTGATTCACGAGGCCGACGTGGTGGTGTATGACCGCTTGGTCGGCAGCGAGGTGCTGGAGCTCGCCCGCAGGGAGGCCAAATTTATCAGCGTGGGCAAGAAAGGCTTTGGGCCAGCGGTCAGCCAAAGTGAAATCAATGTCCACCTCATCAGGGAGGCCGCGCGGGGTTTGCTGNTTGTTCGCTTGAAGGGCGGCGATCCGGGCCTGTTTGGCAGGTTAGACGAGGAATTGTGTGCAGTGACCGGTGCCGGAATCGTGACTGAAGTGATTCCCGGTATTACGGCGGCCTCCGCGGCCGCGGCTGCGTTGCAGGTATCCCTCACGCGACGACACAGGAACTCCAGCACCACCTTTCTGACCGCGCACGACGCAGCGGGCTTTGCCGAGCACGAGTGGCAGCAGCTAGTGCGCTCCGGGCAGTCTCTGGCGGTCTATATGGGGCGCAAAACGGCAACATTTTTGCAGGGCAGGCTGCTCATGCACGGCGCGCATCGACACCTGCCCGTGACCTGTATCGAAAACGTCTCCCTGCCGAACCAACGCGCCTTTGCCAGCGATCTTGGTCATTTCGCTCAGCAATTGGACGAGAACGGCTTTGACGGCCCATTGATCATTTTGGTCGGCATTGCCGACACGCTGGCCGCCCACANCGCGGACGNTGCCGCNGAAGGCCTTCAGTCAGGAGGTGNNGNAGTTGGCTCGGCTTAANCCGCCTGTGGTGGTGAGCGCCAACTGCCTGTTNGCGGGACATGTCCTNTACCTGAACAAAGATCAGGAGTGGGTCAGGACCCTCGCATCCGCCCATCCATTNGNAAGCCTCGAGGAGGCAAANGCCGTCGCGGCGAAAGCGACTGATTCTGGTCGCGTGATCGGAATTGAACTGGTGAGCGTGGCGTTGGAGGGTGCCCAAACGGTCCCTCGCCATTACCGCGAAGCAATCCGCGCGAGGGGTCCCGGCGCCTGTGTTTTTCCTTCGTCAACGGGAGAGGGTGATGTATCAGTACACGGAATTTGATAAAGCCTTCCTCAAAGAGCGGGTCGCGCAATATCGTGATCAGGTCTCGCGACGGCTTGCGGGCGCTCTCACCGAAGAGGAGTTCAAGCCGCTAAGGCTGATGAACGGTGTGTATTTACAGTTACACGCCTATATGCTTCGCGTGGCCATACCCTACGGCACGTTGTCGGCTGCCCAACTGCGGGGGCTGGCAAATATTTCTGAGCGCTGGGACAAAGGGTACGGCCACTTCACTACCCGGCAAAACATCCAGTTGAATTGGCCGCGCTTGGTTGATACCCNTGACATTCTGGAGGCGCTGGCTGAGCTCGATATGCACGCTATCCAGACCAGCGGTAATACCGTTCGCAACGTCACCACCGATCATTTTGCTGGCGCTGCCTTGGATGAGGTCGCCGACCCCCGGCCTTACGCAGAGTGGATCCGGCAGTGGTCGACGGATCATCCGNANTTTCAGTTNCTGCCNCGAAAATTCAANATTGCTATTAGCGCCGGACAGCANGACCGNGCGCTGNTNAANGCTCACGATATTGGACTGAGAGTGGTACNCGGNGATTNCGGACCCGCCTTTGATATTTATGTCGGAGGGGGGCTGGGCAGGACCCCGGTCGTGGGTTCGCTGGTCTTTGAGCGGGTCTCGGTAGCGCAGTTGTTGCCCCACCTGGAGGCCATCCTCACGGTCTACAATCTCGCAGGGCGACGCGATAACAAATACAAGGCACGAATCAAAATTCTGTTGCAAAGTTTTGGCATAATTGAATTTAAACAATCAGTTAAAGAAATGCTGCCACGTATTGTTGAGAACTTTGACCAACCACTCATCGGTCGCCTTGATCGCTTTAGGGCTGATTTCGCCAAACCTTTGCTACCCGCGCGGGACGTTGCCCCATACTGGGAGGCGGTGAATAACCAGCGGGAGTTTAAGGCCTGGGTCGCCCAGAATGTGACGCCCCACAGGCAAGAGGGTTATGCCTCGGTGACGGTCAGTTTAAAGGCCCACGGCCAGGCCCCGGGGGATGCCACCGCAACACAAATGCGCGCGCTCGCGGAGCTGGCGGAGCAGGTCGGCTTTTCGGAGCTACGGGTCAGTCATGAGCAGAACATTGTGCTGCCACACGTGGCCCGGTCAGATTTGATGGCTGTTTTCGATCGTTTGAAGCGAGAAGGCCTAGCAACCGCCAATATTGGTTTGTTGTCTGATCTGATCGCCTGCCCGGGCATGGATTACTGCGCCCTGGCGACAGCAAGGTCCATTCCTATTGGGCAGCAGATCGCTCGGCGGTACCAGCACCTGGAGCCTGAGCTAGGTCCACTGAAGATCAAGATTTCGGGGTGTATCAATGCCTGTGGCCATCATCACGTTGGCGACATTGGCATTCTTGGGCTGGATAAAGCCGGTGTCGAAAACTATCAGATCACCTTGGGTGGGCGTGTCGGTATGGATGCGGCACTCGGTGACAAGATGGGGCCCGGTTTTTCCGAGTCAGAACTACTGCTGGCTTTAGATCGCTTGTTCGAGGCGTACCTCGCACTGCGCCGCAGTGCCGAAGAGACGTTTAGCGAAACGGTAAAGCGGTTGGGAACGTCGACCTTCAAAGCAGCTTTGTATGAGGTGGCCGATGCAGCCTGAACCATTGGATAGCCGTCGCCTTCCTGTCGACTTCAATCGCCAATACCACGCGTTGGCAGGTCTCGACACCCGTGGATTTTTGTCTTGGGTGTTCGCGCCACACAAACCCTTTGGTGAGGTTGGGGTGGTCACGAGTTTTGGCACCGAGAGTGCCGTATTGCTCCATCTCATCGCGGACGTTTCGCCCGTGGCGCCAGTCATCTTTATCGATACCGGTTTTCACTTTGATGAAACGCTGGCATATCGGGATGAGCTGGTGAGTCACCTGGGCCTTCTGAACGTGAGGACCGTGGGCTTGGACCCTTTGTCGGAAAAGCGCTCCGATCCAGCTAGACGTCTGCACTTGAACGACCCTGATGCCTGCTGCCAGCTTCGCAAGGTAAAAGTGCTTGATCATGCGCTCCGGCATCATGATGGCTGGATATCAGGTCAAAAACGATACCAAAGCCACGAGCGATCAAAGATAGATCGGGTGGAGTGGGACAGCGCCCGAGGCAAGTGGAAATTTAATCCCTTGGCTGATTGGAGCACGGCAGATTTGCTGACGTATCAAACCCAACAGCAGATGCCTGCTCATCCGTTGGCCTCTGCCGGTTATCTGTCTGTTGGTTGTTCACCCTGCACGACCCCTGTAATGACAGGCGAAGATATGCGAGCTGACAGGTGGCGACAACATGAGAAGCGCGAGTGCGGCCTCCATCGTCCGGCTGATGTGATTGTGGCGGCTGGCTGATGACTGCACTAATCAGCATCAATCGACATGGGTGTTTTTCTGCAGTGCCTGACGATCATGCTATTGATCAGGTGCTGCACATCGGTGATTTCGCATCGCACGACTGTATAACGCAGCTGTTGGGTCAGCCGGCTGTGCGGCTGAAGGTAGATGGTTTTTCAGACGGGCGGGGCTTAAGTGTTGCTCGCCAGCTGAGGCTATTCGGTTTCACAGGTGTGATAGAGGTGATCGGAGATTTGCTGCCCGATCAGTTGCCGATGGCCGTGGCTTCAGGCATCGATGCCATTTTTATTTGCGCCGAGCATGCCGAGCGTTGCGTGGAGGCCCAGTGGCGACGGAAGTCTGCTGACAAAGACCGCTTTGGTTATCAGCGTTCATTCACTGAGCGGTGACCAGTTGGCTTCCGACTGTCACGCCAAAGTGGTGGATGAGTTTGAACCGGACAGAGCCCTTGCTGGCCGGTTAACGCAAGCCCGCGTTAATGCTGTCTAGAAATCTCGACCCAGGGCATAACTCGCGCTGACTCATCCTGTTCAAGGGCTTGGTGGCCGTTTGCAGTACGTCGTGGAGCTCTTCGCTATCACGATTAATATAGAGCAGACCGGTAAGAATACGATCCTCTTTGGTGTGATAGGCGATGGCATCCAACGCTGATTGCGCATCTTCTATGTTGTATTCCTCATTGACCTTTTGCAGGCGCAGCACTGAGCCATCGTGCATACACACCTCGTGCACGACACCTGCGTCGTAACTGGTAGTGATGGCCTCACGACGAGGAATAAAGTCCACCGGCATCGCATCGTTGTGCTCGCGAAAGCTCGCGTAGCTCTTGGTCGATCCCTGGTGATTATTGAACGTTACACAGGGCGAGATGACGTCGAGGAGGGCAAAACCGCGATGACTGATGGCCGCCTTGATGAGTGGCACCAGCTGCGCTTTGTCGCCGGAGAAACTCCGCCCCACAAAGGTCGCGCCCACCTCAATGCCGACCCGGACCAGGTCAATCGGGGTATACGGATTGATGTCACCTTTTTTACTCACCGAGTCGGTGTCCATGGTCGCGGAGTCTTGGCCCTTGGTGAGGCCATAGCAGCCATTGTTCTCGACGATGTAAGTCATGTTCAGATTGCGGCGCATCACATGCGCAAACTGACCCATGCCGATTGAGGCCGTATCGCCATCCCCTGACACGCCGATATAAATCAGTTCACGATTGGCGAGATTGGCGCCTGTCGCGACGGAGGGCATACGCCCGTGGACGCTATTGAAGCTGTGTGAGCCGCTGAGAAAGTAGGCGGGGGTTTTCGATGAGCATCCAATACCGGACAGTTTGGCGACCCGATGAGGCTCGATCGATAGATCAAAGCAGGCATCAATGATCGCGGCACTGATGGAATCGTGCCCACAGCCTGCGCACAAAGTAGACAGGCCGCCCTCATAGTCGCGGCGGGTACAGCCGACTTCATTGGTTTTGGCGTCGGGGTGACGAAAAGCGGGCTTGGCGTAGGTCATGAGGCGAGTTCCTCTTTCTTGGGTACCAAGGGCGTCACGTTATTAATGCCCATGTGGCCTCGTATGACGCTGGCGATTTTACGCGCGGTCACCGGCAAGCCATCGTATTCAACGACCGAGATCAGTTTGGCGTTGGCCTCAACGTTGGTCTCGTTAAGCAGCAGTCGGCGCATCTGCCCGTCGCGGTTCTGCTCAATGACAAAGATGCGGTCGTGCTCCTCAATAAAGTCCTCGACCTCTTGAGTGAAGGGAAAAGATCGCAGTCTTAGCGTGTCGAGGTGGATGCCTTCCTTCTCCAGTGTCTCCAGGGCTTCGTAGGCGGGCGACGCAGTTGTGCCGAAAAACAGCAGCGCATCCTGAGTGGGCTCAGCCGCGGGCTTGATCTTGGCTTCGGGGACCAGTGTCTTCGCGGTTTCAAATTTCTTCAACAGCCGGTCCATGTTGCGAACATAGACATCGCCATCCTCGGTGTAGGCGGCGTACTCGTCTCGTGAGCTACCGCGAGTGAAATAGGCGCCTTTAGTGGGGTGTGCGCCGGGGTAAGTGCGGTAAGGGATGCCATCGCCATCGACATCAAGGTATCGGCCAAAGCGCTCAGTCATTGCCTCAAGGTCTTCTCCCCTCAGTACCTTGCCGCGGTCGTAGCGGTAGTTGTCATCAAATTCCAGAGGAGGGGACATCCATTCGTTCATGCCCAAATCCAGATCGCTCATGATGATCACGGGCGTCTGCAGCCGTTCGGCGAGATCAAATGCCTCAACCGTCATGCTGAAGCACTCAGCTGGTGTGGCGGGGAAAAACAGTACATGTTTGGTGTCACCGTGCGACGCGTAGGCGGCAGCCAAGATATCTGACTGCTGCGTGCGGGTCGGCATGCCGGTAGACGGCCCGGCTCGCTGGACGTCTACTAGTACAGTGGGGACCTCGGCAAAGTAGGCCAGCCCCAGGAATTCGCTCATCAATGAGACACCCGGGCCGCTGGTCGCAGTGAAAGCCCGCGCTCCGTTCCAGTTAGCGCCAATCACCATGCCCATGGCAGATAGCTCGTCTTCGGCCTGCACGATCGCGTAATTCTTTTTACCCGTGCCCGGGTCGATGCGCAGTCGACGGCAATATTTTTCAAAGGCGTCGACCACCGAGGTTGAAGGCGTGATGGGGTACCACGCCGCAACCGTGGCACCCGCATATACCGCGCCTAGTGCAGCGGCGGTATTGCCATCCATCAGAATTTGATCGAACTCCTGAATGTGCTTGGGTGTTTGCTCTCCCGCCTTCAGATGGATCCCGAGCGGGCATTCGAAGTGCGTGGTGGCGTACTGGTGCCCCATTTCCAGAGCGTGAATATTGGGGGTGATCAGCTTTTCTTTGCCCTTGAATTGCTCGCTGACCAAATCTTTGAGAATCGCGAAATCGATATTCAGCAGTGCCGACAGCGCGCCGACATAGATCACATTTTTAAACAGTTGTCGCTGACGCGAGTCGGTGTACTCGCGCAAGCACATTTCGGTCAGAGGAATACCGAGGTAGTGGATATCGCGGCGCACATGCCGCAGATCAAGCGGCTTGGTGGAGTCATAGAGCATGTAGCCGCCGGGCTCGACCTCACCCACGTCTTTGGCAAAACTCTGTGGGTTGACGCTGACCATCATGTCGATACCACCGCGCCGGCCCAAATAGCCATCGCGGCTGATCCTGACCTCATACCAGGTAGGTAGCCCCTGAATATTGGATGGGAAAATATTTCGTGGGCTTACCGGGATCCCCATACGGAATATCGCCTTGGCGAACATGCCATTGGCGCTCGCCGAGCCGGTACCGTTGACGTTGGCGAACTTAATGACAAAGTCGTTGATCGATTGCTTGGCTTGCATGCTTATCCCGCCTTGGTCACCGCGTAGAGGAAGCGCTGCATATCCCAAGCGCCGGTAGGGCAGCGCTCGGCGCACAGGCCGCAGTGCAGGCAGACGTTTTCATCCTTCACCATCACCCGCTCGGTTTGCGCCAGCCGCTCTGAGACGTAGAGATCCTGAGCCTCATTACCGGCTGGCGCACGCAGCGTTCGGCGTAATACCGGCTCTTCGGCGTTGTCGATGAAATTAATGCAGTCCGTGGGACAGATGTCAGTGCACCCATCACACTCAATGCACTTGGCGCCATCGAATACGGTCTGTACGTCGCAATTCAAGCAGCGCTCGGCTTCGCGGTAAGCAGTCTCTATATCAAAGCCCAGTTCCACTTCGACTTTGCGGTCTTTCAGTGCCACCGCTTTATCGACGTGAGGGACTTTCTGTCGCAGATCGATCGTGACCAGATTGTCGTAGCTCCACTCATGAACGCCCATTTTCTGGCTGATCAAATTGACGCCCGGCGCAGGTCGCTGCTGGACTGACTTGCCGGAGAGAAAGAGATCAATTGAGACGGCAGCCTGATGGCCATGTGCGACCGCCGTAATGATGTTCTCGGGGCCAAATGCGGCATCGCCCCCAAAAAAGACTTTGGGGTTACTCGACTGGAATGAGGTTTCATTGACCTGCGGCATATCCCACTTTCCAAATTCGATGCCGAGATCGCGCTCGATCCAAGGGAAGGCGTTATCCTGACCAATGGCGATCAGCACCTCATCTGCCTCGAAGAAAATTTCTTCTCCAGTGGGGACCAGACTGCGCTTACCCTCGGCGTCGTAGACCACCTCTACCTGATCGAACTTCATGCCCAATAACTGGCCGTTCTCGTGAACAAACTCTTTGGGCACATGATTGTTAATAATCGGAATGTCTTCCGCCTGGGCGTCTTCAATTTCCCAGGGGGAGGCTTTCATCTTGGCGAACTCGGAGCGCACGACCACCTTGACGTCTTCTCCGCCGAGGCGCCGCGCGGTCCTGCAGCAGTCCATCGCGGTATTACCACCGCCAAGGACCAGAACGCGCTTGCCAATTTTATGAATGTGCTCAAAGGCGACCGAGCCCAGCCACTCGATACCGACGTGAATGTGTTTGTCGCAGGCGTCTCTGCCCGGCAGATCAAGATCGCTGCCGCGTGGGGCGCCGGTACCGACAAAGACGGCATCATAGCCCTTATCCAAAACGCCTTTCAGGCTGTCCACATAGGTGTTGAATCGCGTATGGATCCCCATGTCGAGGATGTAGTCGACCTCTTCGTCGAGGACCGTCGGTGGTAACCGAAACGAGGGTATCTGGCTGCGCATGAAGCCGCCGCCCGCGGGTTGGTCATCGTAAAGATCTAGCTGGTAGCCCAGCGGGGCGAGGTCTCTGGCGACAGTCAGCGAGGCCGGCCCGCCGCCAATGAGCGCCACTCGTTTGCCATTGTTGCGGCTCGGAATCTTGGGTAGTCGGTCGAGTATCGAGGCTTTGTTGTCCGCTGCGACGCGTTTCAAGCGACAGATAGCGACCGGTTCCTCTTCGACTCTGCCGCGCCGGCAGGCAGGTTCACACGGTCGATCGCAGGTGCGCCCCAGAATCCCCGGGAACACGTTCGATTCCCAATTGACCATGTACGCATCGTCGTAGCGTTCCTGGGCAATGAGGCGAATATATTCAGGGACGGGTGTATGCGCCGGGCAGGCGTATTGGCAATCGACGACCTTATGGAAATATTCCGGGTCTCGGATATCAGTTGGTTTCACTACGTTCACTTCGCACGATCACTGATCATGCCCCCCAAGTGATAAGTAATTTTGTTTGTTTTATTTCTGAATCTATTGTGTCATCGATTCTCAGGGATCGGTAGCTTTACTGCGTAAATTTGCCCTATCTATCTGATCTATGGGGGCGGGGACGCCCCTCCCATCGTTTTTCAGCGTTTGCGAGACCCTGGCTTAGGGGCGATACCAGATCGGGGAGGAGTAGGCGCGATCCTGAACGGTTCTCGGCGCGTCCTTAATTTATGCAAAGAAGCTCAAAACCTATTGGAAAACTCAAACATTGATATGGGCCACGCACGAGCATTGTTGACATTGCCAGAAGGTCCGCAAGCCTCCTTCGCAAAACAGGCAGCTAAAAACGGCTGGTCTGTTCGACAAACAGAAA
>PAGS01000052.1 GCA_002705465.1 Halieaceae bacterium | reverse complement strand
CCGCCAATGGGAGGCAACTCCTCTGGCTGCGCAAACCAGCGATACAATTTTGCTAATTGCCAACCCCAGGATGCGGCGAGCACGGCGGCCAAGATTGTCAAAGACAGGGTCACGTCCTCGGTGAGCAACCAAGTCGCGCCAAAGCCGACGGCGGCTAAAACGAAACGGCGTGATTCGAGTGCGAAAAAACCCAGCGTGATCACAACACGACCAGATCACGTGGGGAAAACCGATAACCCGTTCCGCGCACTGTCTGGATCAGCTCGGCGTAGGCAGCGTTGCGTGCCTGCAGTGCCTTTCGGAGTCGACGGATATGAACGTCAACCGTTCGCTCTTCAACATAGACGTTTGTTCCCCAGACCTGATCGAGCAACTGCGCTCTGGAGTAGGCTCGCTCCGGGTGAGACATAAAGAAGTGGAGCAAATTAAACTCAGTGGGGCCCATCTCCAGTCGCTTATCCTCCAGCACCACTCTTCGACTATCGATCTCCAGAACCAGATCACCCACCTTAAGCTCGCTGCCAGATTTCTCACCTGCAGTGCGGCGGAGAAGCGCCTTCATTCGCGCGATGAGTTCTTTGGGGGCGAAAGGCTTGGTGATGTAATCGTCAGCACCCACCTCAAGCCCCTGGATGACGTTGTCTTCATGCGTCTTGGCGGTCAGCATAATGACAGGGAGCGTTTTGGTCGCCTCCTCTTTTTTCAGGCGACGGAGCAACTCTATGCCGCTACCGCCGGGAAGCATCCAGTCAAGCAACACGATATCAGGCTGATCATCGGTGACCCGCCGATAGGCCTCGTGGATGTCCGCAGCTTCAACACATTCGAAATCTGATATCTCCAGCGCCAGCCTGAGCATCTCGCGAATGCTCAATTCGTCGTCTACAACCAGCACTTTTTTCGCCGTCATATGACCTCCGTCACCGAATACCCGTCGATTCCCGCGTATTAGATGTCAGTTCGATGACAATTCTGTGACAAGCCGAAACCTGTGGCATCACCACCAGTCAAACCATCCTCGTGGCTCCAATTCTTCGGAGCAGTCCTGCAGTTGACTGTTATAACGATTTGCTTGCCGGTCTACCTTGCGCGCGACATCTACCAGCCATTCCTTGCTGCGGTAACTTTGCTTGCGGTATCCACCATGGCCCTCATGGTAGGCAAGATACAGACGAAAGGCGTCCTGCTTGTCGATACCCAATTGTTCATTGGAGACGTTGTTGTACCAGCCGATAAAATCGATGGCGTCGCCAAAGTCATCACGGTCTGCACCGTAATTTCCTGTGCTGCGCTGGTACCATTCCCAGGTGCTGTTTTTGGCCTGCGAATAACCATAAGAATCGGAGGGGCGAGGGCCGGGAATGAAGCCCCACAGTTTCTTGCGAGGCGGCTTGGCCGTAGCGACGAACCTCGATTCCTGATGCATAAAGGCCATCGATACTGAAATGGGTACTCCCCAGCGGGCGCGGGATTCCTTGGCATCAGCGTACCATCCAGACTTTTCTCTAAAAATGTCGCACACGTTATCAGTCTGTTCCGGTGGCAACGTCGCACAGGCACTGACGAGCATGACCAATGCAATGATTGCTAGTTTCCGTTGAAAGCGCGACGTCATTCCAGTTCCTCCATCATTCTCAACCACTGTGCTTCATCGATTATCGATACGCCCAAACTCTCAGCCTTCTTGCGTTTGCTGCCGGCACCCGCGCCCGCCAGCACGGTGCTGGTCTTCGCCGAAACGCTGCTGGACGTCTTGGCCCCCAGCGCGTGGAGTCGCTGCTCGATCTCGTCCCGCGACATGGAGTCGAGCTTGCCCGTCACCACCCAACTCTCACCGGAGAGAGGGCCGTCACCCTCCTGTGCCCTGAGAGCCGGCCACATGACTCCGGCTTCCAGCAGTGCCGACAGCACCCCGCGATTGCGATCATCCGAGGCGAACGCGCGGATATGTCGGGCCACAATCGGGCCAACATCATCTACCCCCTCAAGAATGTCTGCCGGCGCTGCCATCAGCTCGTCCAGGGTCATAAAGTGTTGCGCCAGCGCGCGGGCAGTCGCCTCGCCAACCTCCCGGATACCCAGAGAGTAGATAAAGCGAGGCAAGGTTGTTTCGCGCGAATCGGCAATCGCCGCTGTCAGATTCTCGCTTGATTTGCGTCCCATGCGCTCGAGCGAAGCAAGTTGCGTCGTCGTCAAGTGAAAGATATCGGCAACCGATGTCACCAACCCTTCATCAACCAACTGCCCCACCAATTTGTCGCCCAAACCTTCGATATCCATCGCCTTGCGCGAAGCGAAGTGCCGAATGACAGCTTTCAGCTGCGCTTTACACACCATTCCACCAACACAACGAACAACCGCCTCGCCCTCCTGACGGACAACATCTGACCCGCAATCAGGACAGGTCGTAGGGAACACGATACGCGTTTTCTCGGGAGCGCTACCGTGGCCCTCGTCCTGAATCACCGACACAATCTGTGGAATGACGTCTCCTGCCCGACGGACAACTACCCGATCACCAATCCGCACCCCCAGCCGCTCTATCTCATCGGGGTTGTGCAAGGTGGCGTTGCTGACGGTCACCCCCGCGACAAAAACAGGTTCGAGCCGGGCCACCGGCGTGATGGCACCGGTGCGGCCGACCTGAAAATCTACCCCCAACAGCCGGGTACTCACCTCCTCGGCGGGAAACTTTCTCGCAATGGCCCACCTTGGCGCCCGGGATACAAACCCCAGAAGATCCTGCTGCGCAATGTTGTTTACCTTGAAGACAATCCCGTCGATATCAAAGGGCAAGGCCGCCCTCTGCCTCGCTAACTGCTCGTAGTAGGCCTCACAGGCCTGAACGCCTGATACTGTAGCCATATAGGGCGAGATTGGGATACCCCAATCAGAGAGCCGCTGCAGAATCGCGGCATGTGCATCCGGGAGCTCACCCTCGACGACGCCGACCGAATACGCTGTGAAGGTCAGAGGTCTTCGAGCAGTGATTCTAGAATCCAGCTGCCGAAGGCTGCCCGCGGCCGCGTTGCGCGGGTTAACGAAGGTTTTTTCACCCATACTTTCCGCCCGGGTATTCATTGTGTCGAAGGCGTCTCGGGGGATCACCACCTCCCCTCGGACCTCGAGATAACCGGGGATGCCGCTGCCACTGAGTTGCAGCGGGACATTCCTGATAGTCCTGACATTGGCGGTGATATTTTCGCCCGTCGTGCCATCGCCGCGGGTGGCCGCCAACGTGAGCTTGCCTCCCTCATAGACGATACTGACCGCCACGCCGTCCAATTTAGGCTCACAACAGTACTCGACCTCTAGCACCCGCAGTTTATCGAGCACACGCCGATCAAAATCGATCAAGTCATCAGCCGAGAATGCGTTATCCAAAGACAGCATAGGTCGCCGATGCGCCAATGAAGCAAAGGCGGACAACGGCGCTGAACCCACGCGTTGTGTGGGGGATTCGGGGGATTGGAGTTCGGGACACTCCGCTTCAATTTCCTGCAGCCGGCGCATTGCAGCGTCATAGTCGGCATCAGGAACCAGTGGCTCATCGTCTCGGAAATAGGCGGCCGACCAGCGCTCCAACTGTGCACTGAGTGCCGCGGCTTCCTCGGCCATAGCAGGGTTCATCTCGTCAGTTCCGGCGAACCAGGAGACGCCTCTCCAGCTCCCGGATTTGCTGGCGCATATGCTCGAGGCTTTGCCGCGTGACGAGGCTGCGGGTTTCATCCTGAATATCCCCGTTCAGGGCCTTTGCGACGACCTTCGCGGTCTCGTACATGTAATCGAAGGCCTTCAACATGTCCGTGGGTCCCGGCAAGGTCACAAAAAACATCAGGCCCCGCGTTTGCAGCGGCTCCATATTGTCAATGTCAAAAACGCCTGGCTTCATCATATTGGCCACGCTGAATTCAATCGGGCCGCGCCCCGACGCTTGCTCATGTCGATGAAAGAAATCCATATCGCCAAATCGGAGGTCACAGGCCAGAAGCGTTTCCAAGATATCAGTGCCCGAAAACCCTTCCTCGGAACGCGCCACGGCGTAGAGAATGAAAACGTGAGTTTCAGCGCCCCGCGGTAGCCGGCCATGCTCCGAAGAATCTGCCTCGGTTAGCTCGCTTTCACCCTCCTCATCCGGGTCTAACGAATCCAGCCAATCCACGGTTCCCGCATCCCGGTCCCCCTCGCTGGCCGGCAGATCACCGTCATCCGGGGGAGGTTTCACAGTGCGACGTCGGGGCGAGGCGTCAGTTTTGTTGCTTTCAGGGGCAACCTCTTTGTCGCCCTCAGGTTCCATTGCTGTCGGTTCGGTGTCGAACGTAGCATCCTCAACGCCTCTCTCTCTTGATCGCACCTCTTCGGCAGTGGCGTCCTCGCTACCATCGCCCATTACCGATCCGAATTCTGCTTCAATCGCTTCAACCGCAAGATCAATGGGGTCGGGTGCCTGGAGCGACTGAACTTCGCCGTCGGTATCCGATGTCGCGTCGTCAGAGAGCGCCTCCCAGGAATTCAAAACGCCATCCTCGAAAAGGTCGTCGCGTCGTATGATTCGCGCGCCGCCGTTAGGGAGCTCGGTTAACAGGTTAAAGGCGGCGGCGTCGTCAGGTAATGGTGCGGACCGATCTATTCGGGCATTCAGCTTGATCTCTGCTCGTCGCTCGCGCCAATAGCGCCGGACCGCGTCGATCAAGACGGCCGCGATCATTATTGCGCCGATGATGACCATCCAGTCCCGTATCGAGAGTTGCTCCATCTACGCTACGTCCCTAACTCGCTGCCAGTTGCGCGGCCTCTTCAACATCCACTGTGACCAGTCGCGACACGCCGGGCTCCTGCATGGTCACGCCCATCAGCTGATCTGCCGCTTCCATAGTGATCTTGTTATGTGTAATGAACACGAATTGCACTTTTTCAGACATTTCGCGCACCATTCTTGCGTATCGACCCACATTCGCATCATCCAGCGGCGCATCGACCTCATCGAGCATACAAAAGGGTGCAGGATTGAGCTGGAAGATTGAGAACACCAAGGCAATGGCGGTCATGGCCTTCTCACCGCCCGATAGCAGATGAATCGTTGAGTTCTTTTTGCCCGGCGGCCGAGCAAAGATCGCTACGCCTGTGTCGAGCAGATCATCCCCGGTCATTTCAAGGCAGGCGGTACCGCCGCCAAAGACCCGCGGAAACAGTTCCGCGAAGCCGATATTAATTTGGTCGAAGGTATCCTTGAAGCGCTGCCTCGTCTCTTTGTCGATCTTGCGGATGGCCGATTGCAGCGTTTCCAGCGCCGCCTCGAGATCGGCGTTCTGTGTGTCAAGGTACTGCTTTCGTTCCGAGGCCTTGGCATGCTCATCAATCGCTGCAAGATTGATGGGGCCCAACCGATTGATGCGGGACGCAGCTCGTTCGACTTTCACCTGCCAATCTGCCTCGTTGGCGTCCTCCGGGAGGCCAGCCGCAACCTCCTCGGGCACGGCGTCACGGCGCGCGACTTCTTCACTCAAAGTCTCGAGGCGCACTGCCGCCTCAGCATCTTGTAGCCTCAGTCGTTCAATGTCTGACTGGATGCCCTGTGCAGTCTGCTCATGGGCCAGGCGGGCCTGCTCAAGCTGCCGCAATTTGGCCTCGATCTCTGCCGCTCTGACGCGTTGCACGTTCAAATCTCTCTCTGCAGTCAATCGCTCTTCGAGGAGCTCACTGAGCCGCGCTTTGTTTTCGGCGTCAGGGTCTTCGACAGTGGGCAAGGTATCGTTTAACTGGCTCTCGCGGGACTCCAAATCACGCAGCTGCGCCTCGAGTCTCTGAACCGTTTCTTTGAGTGTGGCCACCTGAGACTGCAGGTTCTGACAGTGCAGCTCGTTGCGCATCAGCACGTCAGACGCCTCTCTTGAGGCCTCGCGAGCTTTGGCCAGTTGTTCATTGAGTGATTCTCGCTCTGACTGCAGCCGCTCGCGCTCCACCCGGTCGAGCTCCATTTGGTCCAGCGACTCCGAGAGCAGATTACGGGCGTCTGCAAGATGCGCCTGCTCCTGCCCGTATTGTTTTTGCATGCCATCAATCTCATCCTTGAGTCGATTGCGTCTCTGGACCTGTTGCTCCACCTTTGCCGCAAGCGCCCGATGCTCGGCAACCCACTCAGCCCGCTCGCTGACTGCAGTTTGTAGCGCTTGCTGGGCCTGAGACACCTGCTTTTCGAGCTCGGCGCGCGCCTGAAGCAACTCACTGATGCGCTTTTCAAGCGCGTCTGCTTCCTGCCTAGCACTGCCTAATTCCTTGTACATCGTATCCAGCTGTGCCTGCCGCGCGATGACCCCCGCCGCTACATCCGCCGCCGAGCGACGCCGGTGCCAACCCTGCCCTATCCAGTGGCCATCCGGCGTCACCACTGATTCACCACTCGCCAAAACGGGCAGGATGCCTCTGGCCTCATCCAAACCGCTCGCGACTTTCACCGAGCGAAGCCAGTGGGCGACTCGAGCTGGACCGCGCGCCTTCGCCGCCAGCGTACCGGCCACATCCGCCGGTGGATCGACTTGATCGTCAAACACAAACGCGCCGGCCGGTATATCGGGAACGCCGGGCACCCTCTCCAACGGCCTACCATTAAGGACCTGTGCCGACAGGGCCTCACCCAGCACCTGCTCGACGGCAGTCTCCCAACCTGGCTCGACGTCCAAGGTCGAGTAAACAGACCCCTCTGACCTCAAAGATTCGGCCTCTATCCAATCATTTAGCGCGATCCGCTCCTTCTCATCGGAGGCTGCCTCCTGTAGCGCCACCAGTGAAACCATCAAGCCGCGTGTCTCCTGAATGGAGGCCCGCACGTGATCCTGTTGCTGGCGCGACTGCTCGATAGCGGTCTGCGAGGCCTCCAGCTCTTCTTTCAGGCGGGCTATTTCATCTTCAAACGCGGCAATATTCCGACCAGCCTCCCCGATCTTATCCTCTAAAGGCGACGCGCTAGTGTCGTCAACCGTGTTGCTCAACGTCTCCCACTCGTCTTTCTGTTGATGCAAGCGCTCCTGCAACTTGGTCATCACCTGCTCCAAATAGGCAATCCGGCTCTGCTGAACCTCGGCGGTTTGACTGGGTTCCCGGGCGCGCTCGTTAAACTGATCCCACATTTGGGACCAGGTGTGTATGGCTGCCTCAGCCGTGGTGAGGCCTGTATCCGCTTCCTGTGAAAGCTTTTTTAACTGCGCCAGCGCAGGCTCGACCCGCTCGAGCTCGCTCTGCCAATCACCCAGACGACGACTATCTACGCCCAGATGCTCCCGAGTCTGCTCAAGATTGCTGCGTGTCTGGTCAAGATGCCGCTGTAGCTCACCTCTTCGCTCCTGCGCGAATCGCAGCGCCTGTTCGATGCGGGTAACTTCTCCGCCAACGGCGTAGTAAGTCCCCTGAGCGTTATTGAGGGCGTCGGCGGCGGCGCTTTGCTCTGCTCGCTGCGCCTCAATTTCCTTGTTGTTGTGCGTGATTTCTGCGACCGCAGCCTCTCGTTTTACGCCCAACGCGCCGATCTCACCCGACAGGCCCGCTCTGGTCTCACTCAAAGTGCGCCATTGGATAGTGAACAGCTCGCTCTGAACGACGCGCTCCTCTGCCTTTAACTCTGAGTACTTCTCGGCAGCTCTCGCCTGCCAATCGAGATGCGCTAGATTGCGCTGCAGTTCGTCGCGGAGATCAGTCAGACGCTCGAGATTCTCACTCGTGCGCCGCATCCGGTTCTCGGTCTCGCGCCGGCGCTCCTTGTACTTTGATATGCCCGCCGCCTCCTCGATGAAAACGCGAAGTTCCTCTGGCTTCGATTCAATGAGTCGCGAGATCACACCTTGCTCAATGATGGCATAGCTGCGCGGCCCAAGGCCGGTACCCAGAAACAGGTCAGTGATATCCCTTCTACGACACTTCGCACCATTTAGGTAGTATTCGGATTGTGCCTCACGGGTCACCACACGGCGGACAGAGATTTCGTTATAGGCAGCGAATTCCCCCGCAACCTTACCCATCGCGTTATCGAAAACCAGCTCTATAGACGCCTGGCTGACAGGTTGCCTGCTGGTAGTGCCGTTGAAAATCACATCGGTCATGGACTCGCCACGCAGTGTCTTGGCCGAACTCTCACCCATGACCCACCGGACCGCATCGATGATATTGGATTTACCGCAGCCATTGGGCCCGACAACCGCGCAAATATTGCCCGGGAATTGGACGGTGGTGGGGTCAACAAAGGATTTAAAGCCGGCCAATTTGATGGATTTCAGGCGCATTTCACTATCCGGATCGAAAACTGGCTCGCGAGGTACCTTAACAGGCCCCCCAGCACGCCAAAAACACAAGATGTAGTGTATCTGCTTCCGTTCAACAACACTATGTTTGGGGGAGAATATTGTCGATTAATCGCGATTCAAGCGAATTTGAACCGGCTCCCCCGATCCGACGGTGGCGACATCGACTCGCCCCCAGAACAACGCGTTCTGTCGACCGGGCTGCCCGTTGTTAGACACCTGCGCCTCGATCGATACGGTGGCGAAGTCAGACAGCAGTTGCCCCGCCATCGACGCCGCATCAGTGAGCGCAATCTGTAACGGCCAACTACCCGATTCAACGCGCACCACGGCAATGGGCATACCCGCCGCAGCCCCCTCTGGTCTGGCGAGGACAAATACCGCTGTGCCCTCAGGAGGCTGCGCTCCGTCAGGGAGTAATACCTGAACGACGACACCACCGTCGGTCGACGCCTCTGAGGGAGGATTGGCCTTCGCTGCTACTAC
This sequence comes from Halieaceae bacterium, assembly GCA_002705465.1. GTDB lineage: Bacteria > Pseudomonadota > Gammaproteobacteria > Pseudomonadales > Halieaceae > Luminiphilus. The sequence goes on along the minus strand of PAGS01000052.1, from coordinate 6,026 downwards.
GACGGGCTCCTCGACAGGCTCCCCCAGCTCGCGGCTGGCGCGCTCGATCACTTGCCCCAGCATGGTGTGACCGGGGCTCCCCAGCACCTCCAGTGCCCGTAATCGCTGCCAATAAAATATGGCCAGCCGATAATCAGCCTCTTCAAACGCCGCCATTCCCAGAGTCGCCAAGGCAGCCGGCTGGGCCGGCTCAATCGATAGCGCTTGCTCCGCTCGTCCGCGTGCGGTGGGGCTCAAGACACGGTCGGAAGAGAGAAATTCGGCCTGAGAGGCTTTACCCAGAATCTCCGGCGACGTTGCGCCCGCCTGAATCAGACGCTCGAAATAAGGCACGGCCCTTGCCGGATTGTTGCCCGTGAGATGATATTCGGCCAACAACAAGGCGTAGTCGGCATTCGCTTGACGTTCCTCTGCCCTCAATTCGATACGGTCAATCAGGATTAGGACGTCCTCTGGGGTGGCTTGCTCGAGGCTGGCAAGCTCTCCAGCTATCTGCACATCCTCCCAACCACCGAGCTGCTGGTACAACCACCAGACCCCGGCAACCATCAGGCCGATACCCATTACCTGCCCAGCCCACGTATGTCGAGGCCGATCAGCGGGCGCTGCTGCCGCATCAAGCTCACCCTCCTCCATGAGACGAAGCGCCGCCTCCTCCCGCAACTTAACGGCGTCGAGAGGCAGCTCTTCTTGACGGAGGCGGAGCCAATCGACGTTGGTCTCAGTCTGCTCTCGCCGCTGCCAGATGCGCGGAAGCACCAGCACCAAGCTCGACGCAAACAGCAGTAACGTCAGAGTGGACAGGGCAAACGTGGAGATCAACCGTCTTGCTCCTCGAGTAAGCGACTGATCTCCTCTTGCTCTGCGGCACTCAACGGTTCAGCCCGCTTGCCACCTCTGCGTGCCTGCCGAACCACAAAGNCCGCCCCTGCTACCAGCAGTAATGCGGGCGCAGTCCAGAGAAAAAGGGTGTTGCGATCCACGCCCGGACGATAGCGAACGAACTCGCCGTAGCGCGCTACCATGTACTCTAGGATTTCCTCATCGCTGGCGCCCGCCTCTAACTGCTCGTAAAGCACCACGCGTAAATCTCGCGCGATCGGTGCATTGGAGTCAGCAATGTTTTGATTCTGACATTTTGGGCAGCGAAGCTCCTCACTGAGGGTGTGATAACGCGCCTCGAGGTCCGGCGAACTGAACTGGTAGGTTTCAATCACTGCCCACACNACGGCAGGCGCCAACAGCCACCTGAATAGGGCCAGTAACGCCAACCGCCTCATGAATCACCGCCCTCAGCGCCCGCTCTTANACTGACACCAGTGTTGGGAAACCACGTAACAAAATCCCGATCGAAAACGTCTTCATCCAATACCCCCACATGACGGTGCTTAATGTGGCCATCCNCNCCGATAACGTAGGTTTCCGGTGCCCCATAGACNCCCAAGTCCAGACCGACCGAGCCCTGCTCATCAGCGACGTTAAGTCGATAGGGGTCGCCAAGCTGTGATAACCATTCCCGCGCCTTGACAGAATCGTCTTTGTAATTGAGCCCAAAGATCGGCACGCCCCTGGCCGCTAGAGCCAACAGGTAGGGATGCTCTACTCGACAGGAGTAGCACCACGTGGCCCAAACATTGACGAGTGCGGGTCCCGGCGACAGTGACTGCTCGGTGATCTCNCGACCGCTTGTCAGTTCAAGCTGAGTAAAAGAGGGAAACGGCTGCCCCACTCTCGCGGCCGGAAGCGCAGTGGGATCGATAGACAACCCTTTGTACAGTAGCCCGGCTAGGAGCACGAACCCGAGCAGCGGGGCGAACCGTTTAAGGCGCAACGCCTGCCGCTCCGATGGCCGGGACGTCTCGCCGCTGCACCTGGGTCCNGTACCGCCGATCAGCAACCGTCAGCAAGGCGCCCAAACCTATCATCAGAGCACCGAGCCAGAGCCAGCGGACCATNGGTTTNTATTGCAATCGCACTGCCCACGCATNCTCACCGATAGGCTCCCCAAGCGCGATATAAAGATCCCTCCAGATGCTAGCGTCGATNGCTGCTTCNGTCATGATTTGACCGCTGGCGAAGTAGCGTCTCTTCTCGGGGATGAGTGTCGCCACAGGTTGCCCGTCCCGAGTCACTGCAAAGACCGCCTGATCCGCAAGATAATTTGGGCCCGCTTGCTGGCCAACACTGAGCAGCTCGAACCGGTAGCCTCCCAGCTCCTGCTGGTCTCCCACGGCCATCCGGAGATCACGCTCGACATTTTGCTGCGTCACGACGACGGCACCCAGCACGACGCCGGCAAATCCAAGGTGCGCTACCGCCATACCCATAAAGCTGGGAGTCAGGCTCCGCCAGCGCAATGCCCCACCTGGATTGGCGAGGCGGCGCCAAGCATCCTTGACAACCCCGAGTGCAACCCACCCNGCGAGTAANACCGCGAGCGCGATCCAGAGGTTGAAGCCTTCTTTACCCAAGAAACCNAGACACACNGCAATCGCGACGATCGCCAACCCGGGGACCATCAACTCGTGAAGCCATCGCGCCGCCGTGTCGTCGCGCCATCGTGACAACGGACCAATGGTCATGAACGGCATGACCAGCGCCATCAAAGGCACGAACACAGCATTGAAATAGGGAGGCCCAACAGAGTACTTCCCCAGCGAGAAAGCATCCATCACGAGTGGGAACAGGGTGCCTAACAACACAACAACCGTCGCCACCGTAAACACCAAGTTATTTGCCATGAGCAGAGACTCTCGAGACACCGCCGAATAAGACACACGGCTGGCCACCGCGGGCGCGCGTAACGCATACAGCAGGAGAGAACCACCTACGACCAAGGCCAGAAAAATAAGTATGAACAACCCTCTCTCGGGATCAGCCGCAAAGGCGTGGACGCTGGTGAGGACACCTGACCTCACGAGAAACGTGCCAAGCAGCGACAAAGAGAACGCAAAGATCGCGAGCAATACCGTCCACGACCGGAAGACCCCGCGCTTTTCCGTCACCGCTAAACTATGCACCAAGGCTGCACCCATCAGCCACGGCATGAAAGAAGCGTTCTCAACCGGGTCCCAGAACCACCAGCCACCCCAGCCCAATTCGTAGTACGCCCACCAACTGCCCAACATGATGCCCAGAGACAAAAACCCCCATGCCACGTTAGTCCATGGTCGCGACCAGCGAGCCCACGATGCATCGAGCCGCCCACCCAGAAGCGCCGCAATCGCAAATGCGAACGGCACCGATAGTCCGACGTAGCCCATGTAAAGGAGCGGTGGATGGATGATCAAGCCCGGGTCTTGAAGGAGTGGATTCAGATCGTTCCCATCCAGAGGGGTATTGGGCAGAAGCCGCTCAAACGGGTTCGAAGTGAGCAGTGAAAAAGCCAAAAAACCGACCGCGATNATNCCCATGACGCTTAAAACGCGAGCGACCATCAATAGCGGCAAGCCACGACTGAACAAGGCAACAGCGGTCATCCAACCCGACAGGATCAACACCCACAGCAGCAAGGAGCCCTCGTGGTTACCCCACAGTGCGGAGAATTTGAATATCGGTGGCAACAAGCTATTCGAATTCGCCGCCACCACTGCGACGGTAAAATCATCCGTCAGAAAGCTGACTGCCAACAATGCAAAGGCCACCGCCACAAATAATGCGACGGCTACTGCCAGCGTCGGCGCCAGATTCATGGCAGTCACGTCGCGACGCATGCTCCCCCACATCGGAATCAGAGCCAAGCCGACCGCCAAACAAAAGGCGATAATCAGAGCCACATGGCCGAGCTCGGGGATCACGGCAACACCGGCTGTTCAGCTGGAGCGGTTTTACCCTCAAGCGCCGCGGCAACTTCAGGCGGCATATAGTTCTCGTCGTGCTTTGCCAAGACCTGGGTGGCAATCAACATGCCGCTCTCATCCAGCGTTCCTTCAGCCACGACACCTTCTCCCTCGGCAAACAAGTCAGGCAGAATCCCGCTGTAGCGAACGGGCACCGACGCTTCGTAGTCGGTCACCCAAAAAGTTGTATCGAGCTCGCTGTTGCTCCGCTCAATGCTCCCCGCCACCACCATGCCGCCAAGGCGGATGCTCCGATCAGTCGGCGCCTTTCCTGCCACCACATCGGCCGGCGGGTAAAACAGATTGATGTTATCCCTGAGGGCAAAGGCCACTAACCCAATGGCAGCGCTTGAGAGCACCACCACGAGGCTGACAAGGATGAGACGTTGTTTTCGAGCTGGGTGCATAATGCGTTATCTCGCGGACTCGCCCGCCGCCCCTCTCACGTCGATACCGCTCCTGCGCGACTCGGCCTCGATCCATCGCCAGTGCTGACGAAGTCGCTTGATGGGTAGCCACACCATCACGACGATGGGGCACACGGTCAGCAAATAGGCCAGCCAGACGTATATGCCATGGCCGTCCATATCCCAGAGCGCAGCTAAGGACTCAAAATACATCAGGTACCCTGCACCAGTTGCTTTAACCAGCTGGCGTCACGATGATTCCAGNCGAGCTCGGCACGCATATTGAGCAAAACAGTCACTAAGAACAGNCAATAGAACGCCCCGATCATAAGCAGTAGCGGGTAAAGCATACTGGGNTCGATCGCNGACTCGCCGGTAAATTTGATCGATGCGGGCTGATGCAGCGAGTACCACCAATCCACCGACTTATAAATTATGGGAATGTTGACCGTGCCTACCAAGGTCAGCACCGCACAGGCACGCGCNGCCGCGCTCTTNTTCTCATAGGCCTCAAACAACGCCACAACACCCAAATACAGAAAGAGCAGAATCAACATGGACGTGATGCGAGCATCCCAAACCCACCAGGTACCCCAAGTGGGCTTACCCCATATCGCACCCGTTACTAATGCAATTGCCGTCAAAGCGGCACCTACCGGCGCGACTGCGCGCATCGTCACCTCCGCCATCTTGATACGCCAGACCAGACTCACCGCGCCCGCAAAAGCCATGACGTAATATCCCGCCAGCGCCACCACCGCCGACGGCACGTGGATATAGATGATGCGATACGAGTTACCCTGTTTGAAATCAGGTGGCGCGATGAGCAGTCCCCAGACAGCGCCGACAAGCAGCAGGCAAACGGTAATCGGCAACATCCACTTGACCAAACCGCCACTGAATCGAAAAAACCACGGCGGCGAACCCATTTTGTGAATAATTGTCCACATGGCCCGTAGTATAGCGTCTAACCGCCTGTTTTGAGGTGCTTGTCTCGTTTATGCCTGAGCAGCCGGAATGCGGTTACTGATCCAGCGAAACCCTCAGGGCAGCACCGATCGCGACTGGCATTACCGCCAGCGATCCAAGCGCCATTGCACCCATTAAAGCCAGCCAGCTCGTGGCGTTACCGCCCACCACAGCTTCCGACACGGCTGTGGTGCCGAAGATCAAAACGGGTACGTTGAGCGGGATGATCAATAAAGACAGCAGCATTCCGCCCCTCCGAATACTGACAGTCAGTGCACTGCCCACCGCACCGATCAAGGTGAGACAAGTTGTGCCNAGCAAAAGACTCACTACCAGCGTGAANATACCCGTCACCGGCAAGCCCAGCATGAGGGCAAAAATTGGCGAGGCCAGCGCCAGCAAAAAGCCAGTCGCCAGCCAATAAGCAGAGACCTCACCCAGAGCCAGCACCGCTAAGGGNAACGGCGCGATAGCTAGCTGCTCGAGGCTGCCATCCTCGTAGTCCGACGCGAATAACTTGCCGCTCACCATGAGACTCGACAACAAGGCGACGACCCAGAGTATGCCCGGCGCCATCTCAGCCAATCGCTGCGGGTCAGGCCCCAGCCCCAACGGGAATAATGTGATTACCATGAAAAAAAACAGGAGTGGGTTGGCCACTTCTGCCGGGCTTCGGATAATCGCTCGCGCATGCCGTGAGAATTGCCGGGCAAACGCCCCATGCAGCGTCAGACTAACCTCGCTAGCAGGCAAAACGTGCCAACTCCAGATCAGTCTGTCGGGACCCAAAGCGGCTCGGCTGATGACTGGT